>CAJAQO010000265.1 GCA_903944085.1 uncultured Verrucomicrobia subdivision 3 bacterium | reverse complement strand
GGCGAATGATCTGGCTTTGTTGAAAGCCGTTGGGCGGTTTGCACCGCTGCCTATTGCCGCCAGTCGCACGGTGAAACTGGGCGGGACGGTGGCCACGGTGGATTTCCCGGACATCGGGTTGCAGGGGTTTGCGCCCAAGGTGCTGGCGCACGGCCACCACGGGGGAAATCGCGTCGCTGGCGGGCGCGGCGGATGACCCGCGCTTTTTCCAGGTCCTTGCGGACGGCCACCATGCCGCCGAGCAATTCCGGCGGGGCATTGGTAGATGCGCGCGGCAACGTGGTGGGCATCGTGGCGGCCAAGCTGGATGCGGCGGCGGCGCTGGCCCCGTGAAATAGGTTTTCACGGTTGCGGCAAGGCTTTGCCCTGAATTATTTCACGGGGTTGGCGGCCACCGGGTCGCTGCCGGAGTCCTTGCGGACGGCCACCATGTGAATTACGCGGTGGAGAGCAGCCTGCTCTTGAGCTTCCTCGAATCGGTGCCGGACGTGGCCGCAAAACTCAAGGAACCGAACACGAAGGATGAATCGTTTGAGGATGTGGTGAAGTCGGCGCAGGACGCGGCGGTTTTGGTTCTCGTTTATTGAACAACAAAGGAACGAAGGAACAAAGGTTTGCCGACTTGGTTGCTTGGTTACTTGGTTGTTAAACCATAAACCGGCGGCGGTGGCGGATTTGGTTTATGCGCCGGCGCTTCCAGACTGCGGTTCTAAAATTTACTCTCGCCCGTCTGGAGATCCAGCGTCCACGGCTTCGGCTCCGGCAGCCATAGCTTGCCGTCGCCGATTTGCAGCGGCATCCAGAGGTAGCGCGAATCCCATTGCGTGCGCGGCTTCCAAAGGTCGCCCATGAAAATCACCGTCGTCGTTTTCGTGCCGACGACTTTCAGCATCAGCGTGGATTGCGCGCCGTAGGTGTTCGTTTCCGGTGGCGCGATGTCCTTGAATTCCGACCACGGCCCGGCGAGCGATTTCGCCGTGGCATATTTATTTGGATTTGGATTCCAGCCGGTCAGCGCCGAACCGATCACATAATAAAGTCCGTTCAAATGCACCAGCGCGCCGCCTTCCATGTGCTGCGGGATCAGGCAAATTTCTTTTTCCACCGTCAAATAATCGTCGGATAATTTCGCGATGCGAAAGCCGAACGGCCGATCCTCAAAAATCAAATACGCCGTGCCGTCGTCATCCACGAACTGGCCGATGTCGCGGCTTTCATGGTCGAGCGGACGAAAATATTTCAGGAACTGGTAATCGCCGGCCACCGAGTCGCTCACCGCCACGCCGACGCTGGCGACCTTGTAGCGCCCGTCGTCCATGTGAAAATACATCACGAACTTTTTCGTGGGGGCGTTGTAAAATACTTTCGGCCGTTCGAGCACAAGCCGGCGGCCGAAATTCGTGGGCGCGACCATGTTTAAAACGTCGGCGCAGAATTTCCAGTCCGCGAGATTCGTCGAGGCATAGCAACTGACATGGCAACTGCCCCGGTCTAGGTTTTGTCCGCGATCTTCGCCGAACCAATAAAAGGTGTCGCCGAATTTGAGGATGCCGCCGCCGTGCGCCTGCACATGCTGGCCCCGGTCATCCGGCCAAACCGCGCCCGGTTGGATGAGCGGCAAATCCGCCGCCCGCAAAAAACTGGCGGCGGCAAAAAAACAAGCGATGGCTAGGCGGCGGGCAAAACGGGTTTTCATTTTCGGTTTTCGGTTGGCAAAAGCTGGACGCTGCGCGGGACTTTAAAGTTTCAATTTCGGGCGGAAACCGGCGATGTGGTCAATCGCCTCGGCAATCGCCGGCAGCAGCGGCGGCAGGCACTCGGCGATGGCGCGCGGATTTCCCGGCAAATTGACGATCAAAGTTTTTCCGCGCACGCCAGCCGTCGCGCGCGACAAAATTGCCGTCGGCACCTTCGCGAATGACACGGCGCGCATCACTTCGCCAAAGCCCGGCAGTTCTTTTTCCAGCACCGCGCGCGTGGCTTCCGGCGTCACGTCGCGCGCCGCCGGCCCAGTGCCGCCGGTCGTGACCACGAGGTCGCAGCCGAGCGTGCACAAATGTTTCAGCGCCGTCTCGATTTGCTTTTCCTCATCCGGCAGCAGCACGCGCTCGAATTCAATTTCCTCGGCAAACGACTCGCGCAGCACGCGCTCGATTTCCGGGCCGCTGCGGTCCTCGTAAATGCCGCCGCTCGCGCGGTCGCTCAAAGTGACGCGCCCAATTTTCATTTTTTGATTTTGGAAACCAGCCGCACGCCTTCGATGACCATCGTTTTGTCCACCGCCTTGCACATGTCGTAAATCGTCAGCGCCGCCACGCTCACCGCCGTCAACGCTTCCATTTCCACGCCCGTTTTCGCCGTTGTGCGCGCCTCGGCGGTGATGCGAACGAAATTTTTCTTGAGAAAAAAATTTACTTCGACCGCGTCCAGCGGCAGCGAATGGCAGAGCGGAATCAATTCATCCACGCGCTTGGCCGCCAGAATCGCCGCGACTTTGGCCACGGTGAAAACATCGCCCTTTGGCAGGCTTTTGGCGCGCAAAGCCGCGATGGTTGCCGGCAGGCAGCGAACCGATCCCTCCGCAATCGCGATGCGCAGTTGTGCCGGCTTGTGGCCGACATCCACCATCTTGGCGCGGCCTTCCACGTCCAGGTGCGAAAATTTTTTCATGGCACTTCGAGCATTAAAACTAAAATATCTTTGCCGGCTTTTGGTGGTTGCGCGCCGGCGGCCAGTTGCAGCAGCGCGTTGGCGCCGGCCAGGGCGGTCACATCGCCGGAACTTTGCCAGCGCAGCGGGCGCGCCACAAGTTCGCCGTGGCGGATCTCCACCCGCGCCGGCCAGAACGTCTCGCGATTTGCGGGCTTGGTTTCAAAATTTTCCGCCAGCCGGATTTTCACCAGCGGCCATGAGGCGTTTGCGCCGGAAAATTTTTCCAGCGCCAGCCGCACGGCGACGTGCAGCGTGACCAGATGCGAAACCGGATTGCCCGGCAAAACGAACGCCGCCTGTTTGCCGCGCGTGGCAAACACCAGTGGCTTGCCTGGGCGCAAATTGACGGCGGTAAAATGAGTTTTGAATCCGAGCACGGTCAGCAGCTTTTTTCCAAAATCGTAATCACCCACGCTCGCGCCGCCGGAAAGCAGCAGCAAATCAAAGTTTTTTTCCAGTGTCCGGGTTCGTTGCCACAGCAAATCAAAATCATCCGCGACGCGTTCTTGACGCACCATTTCACCCCCGAATTGCCGGACAAACGCGGCGACGAGCGAGCTGTTGGCATCCCGAATTTGGCCCCGCTTCAATTTCTTTTCCGGCGCGACGAGTTCATCGCCCGTGGCAAAATGCGCGACGCGCACAGCCGGAGAAATTTTCGGTTGCGCGACCCCCAAACCGGCGAGCAAGGCCAGTTCGCCCGCGCCCAACCGGGTGCCGGATTTCAGCAGCAAATCGCCCTTGCGCGCATCTTCGCCGCGAAAACGGATGTGTCGGGCGCGGGTTTTTTCCAGCGGGACGATGAAATTATTTTCGCGGCGGACATTTTCCTGCATCAGCACCTGGGATGCGCCGGCAGGAATTTGCGCGCCGGTGAAAATCCGCGCGCATTCGCCGCGTCTGATTTTTATTGGTGGCGCTGCGCCCGGCGGGATTTCCGCGACGATGCGAAATTTTTCCGAAGCGTCATCCGCGAATATGGCGTAACCGTCCATCGCTGAACGGTCAAAGGCCGGCAAATCTTCCGGCGCGCGGACGTCCTGGCGTAATACTCGGCCGGATGCTCCCGCCAGCGGCGCGGACGTTGCGCGCAGCGGCGAAATATTATCGGCGATCAGCGCGCGGGCTTCGGCCAGTGAAATCATGCGACAAAATTCTAGCGCTGCCGCTGAAAAATGCCATCTTACAAGATAAATTCGTTTCCTAAATGAGCGCACTGATTGACCCCAACGGCCGGCCGGTGGATTACCTGCGGATTTCCGTGACGGACCGCTGCAACGAGCGGTGTCTCTACTGCCTGCCGGAAAATTACGCGAACTGGCTGCCGCGCGGTGAAATTTTGAGCTACGAGGAACTGCTGGCGGTCGTGCGGACGGCGGTGGCGCTCGGCTTCAAAAAATTTCGCGTGACGGGCGGCGAGCCGCTCGTGCGCAAGGATGTCGTCCATTTCATCGGTGAACTTATCGCCACGCCGGGCGTGGAGTGCGTGCCGCTTTCGACCAACGGCACGCGGCTGCCGGAACTGGCGCGGCCTTTGTTCGACGCGGGATTGCGCCGCGTCAACATCAGCCTCGACGCACTGAACCCCGCGACTTACCGCGCGATCACCGGCGGCGACGTTGCGCCGGTGCTCGACGGCATCCGCGCGGTGAAACAACTCGGTTATGATTCGGTGAAGCTGAACACGGTGCTCATGCGCGGGAAAAATGACGGCGAAATTTTTCCGCTGCTGGACTTCGCCGCGAAACACGACGTGGTCATCCGCTTCATCGAATTGATGCCCGTGAGCCTCACCGAGATGCTGAACGAAACGAATTTTATGCCCATGACCGAAGTGCTGGCGCTCCTGCGGCGCGAAGACGAGCTGGAGGAATTGCGCGAGTTTCACGGCTACGGTCCGGCGCGATATTTCCGGCTGAAAAAACGCGGCGTGACCGTCGGGCTGATCGGCGCGTTGAGCGACCTGCATTTTTGCGAGCGCTGCAACAAAATGCGGCTGACGTGCGACGGCAAGCTGCGCCCGTGTCTCGGCAACCATCTCGAAACGGATTTGAAACCGGCGCTGCGGCCGCAAATTGACGAGCCGCATTTGAAAAATCTTTTCCGCGCCACGCTCACGCAAAAGCCGCCGGAGCATTTGTTCCGCAATAATTACCAGCCGCAGCGCGTGATGACGGCCATCGGCGGCTGACTGGCAAGGTGCCGGTGCCCATTACTGACGTGAAAATCACCATCCTCACTTTCGCGCAAACGCGCACGCAGCTGGGCTTCGCCGAAAAGACAATTGAGTGCGAGCCAGGCGAGACGCCGCGCGAAATTTTTCGCCGACTCGCGCCGCAGTTTGATCCGGGCAAAATCATTCGCGTGGCGGTCAACCGCGAATATGCCGACTGGGACCAGCCCATCGGCGAGGCGAGCGAGCTGGCGCTGATCCCGCCGGTGAGCGGCGGCTGAAATGAAAACGCGCATCGAATTCACGCGCGCGCCGATTGCGCCGCCGGCACCGGATTTTTCCACGCGCGAGCTTGGCGCGCGGCTGGAATTTTTTGGCATCGTGCGCGAACTGGAGGACGGCAAAAAAATCCCCGGTCTGTTTTATGAGGCTTACGAGCCGATGGCGCGGTCACAGCTTGAAAAAATTTTCCAGGAACTTTTGGCCAAACATCCATGCCAGGAGATTTCGTTCATCCATCGGCTGGATTTTGTGCCAGTGGGAGAAGCTTCTTTGTTCATTAGTGTTTTGTCCCGGCACCGGCAGGCAGCGCTGGCGCTGATGGGTGAACTGATTGACCGGCTCAAGGCCGACGTGCCCATTTGGAAACACGCCAAAAAATAGCCCGCCCGCTTATTTTCGACTTGGTTTTCTTCACAAAATTGTATAATTAACCATCCGTTTCCAATGCGCGATCGTGCGCGTTCGATTCTATTTTACTGATGACAAAAATTCTTTTGCTCGGCCTTGGCCGTTGGGGCGCGAACCATTTGCGCAATCTGAACAATCTGCCGATTGAACTTTACGTTGCCGAAGTCGGCGACAAGCAGCTCGAACCGGCGCGCAAGCTGGGCCTGCCGGCCGAGCGGCTCACGACCAATTACAAAGACTTTATTTCCAAAGTGGATGGCGTGGTGGTCGTCACGCCGGCGCAATCGCATTTTCCGCTGTGCAAAGAATTCCTCGAAGCCGGCAAAGATGTCTTCGTCGAAAAACCGCTGACGCTCGCCAACGACGAATCGAAGCAGCTCGCGGAACTGGCGGACAAGCACAAACGCATTTTGCAAGTCGGACACATTTTGCGCTTCGATCCGGCGACGCTCTGGCTGCGGGACGCGGTGCAAAGCGGCGAGTTCGGCAAAGTGAACATGATTCGCGGCCACTTCGGCGGTTTCAAGCGCCCGCGCAACGACAGCGGCGTAATGTTCGCCGACGGCATTCATTTTGTGGACCTGTTCAATTTCATTCTCGGCGCGCAGCCCAAGTCGGTGCAGGCCATCAACCACGATTTCATGGGGCGCGGCATGGAGGACGTTTCTTTGGTTTCGCTGGAATACGACACGCCGCACGGCAAAACCTGGGCCACGGTGGAAGCGGAATATTTTATTCCCGGAAAATACCGCGAAGTGATTGTCTGCGGCGACAAATTGAGCGCGGTGTGCGATTACAATGTCGCGCAATATAAAATCAAAACCTACGCCAACACCCACGCGCCCGCCGGCGGCAAAGATTTCAAGGCCACCGAAGGCGTCGTGACGCAAATTGAAACGCCGCCAGAAGAACCGCTGCTGGCGGAACTGCGCGCATTCGTTGATTCGATCAAAACCCGCGCCACGCCGCGCGCCGATGCGTGGTCTGGCTACGATGCCGTTCGCGTGCTGAACGCCGCGCTGGAATCGGTGAAAACTGGCAAGGCCGTTGAGTTAAAATAAAATCTCTCACCAAGGCGCAAAGCCGCGAAGAAAAAAACTTTGCGATTTGGCGTCTTTGCGTGAAATAGTTTTAGAAAATTTATGAGCAAAATCCCATTATCGAAATGTTTCGTGAACGCCGAAGTCGAGGAAGCCGCGCTGCGCGCCATCCGCTCCGGCCAATACATCCTTGGCAAAGAATCCACCGCGTTCGAGGCCGAACTCGCGGCGCACACCGGCACCGCGCAATGCGTCCTCGGCAGCTCGTGGACGATGATCGTTTACTGTTTGCACCAATTGCAAGGGATCGGGCCGGGCGACGAAATCATCGTGCCCAGCCACACCGCGTTTCCGACAATGGAGCCGCTGATTCACCTCGGCGCGAAGCCGGTGTTCGCCGACATTGACGACACGTTCGTCATGGATTTGGCACACGTTGAATCGCTTATCACGCCGCGCACCGTCGGCATCATCGGCGTGCATCTTTACGGCCATCCGATTGACAACGACAAGCTGCTCGCCATCGCGAAGAAAAATAAATTGTGGGTCATCGAAGATTGCGCGCAGGCGCAGGGCGCGAAATACAAAGGCAAAACCGTCGGCAGCATGGGCGACTTTGGTGCGTTCAGTTTTTTCCCGTCGAAAAATCTCACGGTGCTCGGCGACGGCGGCTGCATCACGACGAACAAAATTGATTACGCGGACCGCCTGCGCATGTTGCGCAATCACGGTCGCCAGGGCAAATACGATCATGAATTTACCGGCTACAACATTCGCTTCAACGAAATCAACGCCGCCATCGGCCGTGTGATGTTGAAGCACCTTGACGGCTTCAACGAAAACCGCCGCAAGATCGCGGCGCGCTACAACGAGCGCCTCAAAGGCATCGTGCAAACTCCGCCGGTGCGCGAATGGGCCACGCCGGTGTATCACATGTATGTCACCCGCTGCGAACGCCGCGATGATTTGCAGAAATTTCTAAAAGAGAAAAACATCGAAACGGGCGTGCATTATCCGAAGCCGAATCATTTGCAGCCGGCAGTCGTCGGTTTGTTCCCTTACATTCCGAAATTGCCGAACACGGAAAAAGCGGTGAAGGAAATTCTGTCGCTGCCGATCCATGGAGAAATGGGTTTGGACGCGGCGGACAAAGTCTGCGACGCCATTGCCGAATTCTACGGCAAGAAATAGTGGCGAGCCGCCACGGGCCGACAGCCAATTGCAAAACCCTCGCTCGGAAACGGGCGGGGGTTTTTGATTTTGAAGGCGTGCCTGCCAGAAAATAGTTTTTACAGAGCCGCATTTTGCCGGAAAACCCTTGGCGGTGCCGCCGGCGTTGGCTATTTGGGCACCAGCGCCTTCAAATCCTTCGGCAGCCACCAGCGGAGCAGTGGACCGCACATCGCGGTCGTCGCCAGCGCCATGATGACGAGCATGGTGAATAGTTCCGGCGTCAATAATTTCAACTCCAGCCCGACGTTGATGGCGATGAGGCCCATTAAAGCGCGCGTGTTCATCAGCGCGGCGATGCTGCCCGCCTCGCGCGGCGTCTGGCCGGTCAGCCGCGCGCCGAGATAGCACCCGCCCAGTTTGCCGGCGACGGCGGCGGCGAGAATCAGCGCGCACGCGAACCACGCTGCCGGCGTTTGCAGCCCGCCAATCTTGGTATTCAAGCCGGTGTTCGTGAAAAAAATCGGGACGAACGCCACCAGCACCACGCCGGAAAAACGGTCGCGCCAGGCTTTCACAATGCCAGGTTCCTGATGCAGGCAGGTGCCGAACAAAAACGCGCCGAAGATGACGAAAATGCCCAGATAATGCGTGACGAGACAACTCGCGAACAGTGCGACCAGCAGCAGCGCGAGAAAGGAATTCGGCATCCCTTTTTCGCGGGCATCGTGGACGTGTTTAAACCAATAGCTGCGCAGCGCCGGGCCGATGACTTTTTGCAGCAGCAGAAAAAATCCGGCGATCAGCACGATTTGCAGCAGCAGATGCCACCAATTGAATTGATTCGTCGCCAGCACCGTGGCGACGCCGAGCAGCACCCAGCCGATGACGTCGTCAATCGCCGCCGTGCTGACGGTCATCGCGCCGAGCGCGGTGCGCTCGAGGTTCATCTCCAAAAGAATCCGTCCCATGATCGGGAGCGCGGAAATGGACAGCGCAACGCAGAGAAAAAGTTGAAAGCCGAACTGGGGCGTTTCCGGCGCGAAGGTTTTGTGCAGCCACGGCCCGATGGCGAGACCACACAGAAACGGCATGATCATCCCGAAAATGGAAACCGAGGTGACGGTTTTTGATTTTGCACGCAGATGGCTGTAATCAAATTCCATCCCGACTTGGAACAGCAGAAAAATCAGGCCGAGCTTGCCGAGCAGTTGCATGGAGGTCTGCGTGCTCTTGGGAAAAATGCTTGCCGGCAGGTCGCCGATGCCGGGCGAGTTGAAATCATTGGCCAGCCAGTTGCAAATCGCGCCAAAAACGGACGGGCCGAGGATGATGCCCGCCGCGATTTCGCCGACGGCGAGCGGCTGGTGGAGAAATTTTTTGCCGAGCCGGCCAAACGCCCACGCGGCGGCGATGATGATCATCCACTGGATCAAAACGAGCGTCAGGTGGCCTTCGATGGCGCTGGGATTCATAAATGCCTCACTAAACTGCCGGGCAAATACAAATTTACCAGCGGCAAGGCAAGATTAATTCGGACAGCAGAATTGTTTGTGCTGACTGGCTGCGGTTGCAGGGGGAAACCTGCCGCCGGCCGGGTCAACGCACGCTTTTCAAAACCTGCAGGCAGCGTTCGTTTTCCTTGGGCGTGCCGACGGAAATGCGGATCCATTCCGGCAGTTGATAGCCGCCCATTGGCCGCGTGATGACGCCGGACTTTTGCATCGCGTCAAAAACCTTCTGGCCTTCGCCGACGCGCACCAGAATGAAGTTGGCAAACGACGGGACGTATTCCAGTTTCAATTCCCGAAACGCCTGCATGAAAAATTCCAGCCCGTTGAAATTGTTCTGGCGCGTCCGACGGACGTGCTCGTCGTCATCCAGCGCCGCCAGCGCGGCGGTCTGCGCGAGCAGGTTGGCGTTGAACGGCTGCCGGATTTTTTCCAGCGCAGAAACCAGTTCCGGCGCGGCGATGCCGTAGCCGATGCGCAAGCCGGCCAGCCCGTAAATCTTCGAAAACGTCCGCATCAAAATCAGGTTCTTCCGCGCGCCGAGACGGATCAGCGGCACCAAATCCACCGGCTCGTCCAGAAATTCGATGTAAGCCTCATCCATCACCAGCAGCACGTTATCGGGAACATCGTTGACGAATTTGATCAGCTCCTCGCGCGACGCGAGCGTGCCGGTGGGGTTGTTCGGATTGGCGACGAAAACGATCCGCGTGCGCGGCGTGATGGCCCTGAGCATCGCGGGCAGATCGTGGCCGTAATTTTTCGCCGGCACCGTGATGACCTGCGCGCCGAACATTTTCGCCACGATGGGATAAATCGCAAAACAATATTGCGACACGACGATATTGGTGTCCGGCCCGAGCAAGGCGTGGCCGACAAATTCGATGATTTCATTCGAGCCGTTGCCGAGCACGAGGTTCGCCGTTTCCACGCCGAGTTTCGCCGCGAGTTTTTGTTTGAGATAAAATGCGTTGCCATCGGGATAAAGATTCACGCCGGGCAGTGCCTTCTGCATCGCGGCCAAGGCGAGCGGCGACGGGCCGAACGGATTTTCATTCGACGCGACCTTGATGATGGATTGCACCGGCAAATTCAATTCGCGCGCAACTTCTTCGATCGGCCGGCCCGGTTGGTATGTCGGCAAGGTTTTTAGAAACGGATTAAACGGTAGTGACATAAAATCAAAGGGCATCAATTATTTTTTTGACGTTGATATGCCGGGCGACGATGTCGCGGATGAGCGCGATTTTTTTGGCATCGGTCGGACGCGTTTTCACGGTGAGGTTGTGAACTTTGGAGGCGACCTGATAGCTGTCCGCTTTCGCCAGCAGCACGGGAATCGGCAATGTTTGCAATGCTTTCAACACGCTGTCGCTCGGCCGCAAGCCGCCGGTCAAAACGATGCCGGCCATTTTTTCGTCGCTGTTCGGCGCGGTCGTGGCACCGGCGGCAAGCAAAATATCTTCGCGGTCGCCGGGTGTGATGAGCAGCGTGCCGCGCTTGAAAAACTGCATCGCATTCTGCGCGCCCATCGCGCCGACTACCACGTCCTCGACCAGCGTGTCGAGCGTGGGCGGCTGGTTGAGCAATTCGGCGCGCAGTTCTTCGCGGATCAAGTCCACGGTCGGATTAGACAAGAGCTGTTCGTGCGGCAGGACGCCAAGCAGGTCGAGACCTTTGCGTTTCAATCCGCTGCGAACGAACCGGGTGATCTCTGGGATTTTTTCCACATGCACCTTGTTGATGATGACGCCAATGATCTCGACGCCTTCCTTTTCAAACAGCGCCTGGTTCAAACAGACTTCATCAATCGGCTTGCCGATGCCGCCCTGGGAAACAATGATGACTTTGCAGCCGAGCGTTTTTGCGACCTGCGCGTTGGACAAGTCAAACACCGAGCCGACGCCCGCGTGGCCGGAACCTTCGCACAGCACAAAATCTTTTTCCCACGAAACCCGGTCGAAGGAATTTTGGATTTTTTTGACGAGCGCCTCGTTGTTGGCCGACTGAAGATATTTGCGCGTGAACGCCGGCTCGACCGCGATGGGGCTCATGTCCACCAGCGGGCAGTTGAGCTGATACACCGAATCCATCAGCACGGAATCCTCGTCAATTTTCTGCTCCTCAATCTCGACGAAGCGCTGGCCGACGGGCTTGATGTAACCGATGCGCGGAAAATGCTTTTGCAGCGCGGCGATGAGGCCGAGCGACGTGGTGGTCTTGCCGTCGTTCTGGCGCGTGGCGGCGATGAAGACGCGGGGCGTGGTGGTGTTCAATTAAAAATTAAAAATTAAAAATTAAAAATTAAAAATTGCAAAGGCGCGGACGGCGTTCTCCATTTTGCATTTTTAATTTTTCATTTTGCATTGTCACTCGCCCGGCAGATGCTTGTCCGCGCCCGGATAAAGTTTTTGGTAATCCGTCGCCTGCACGCCGATAATCGCCGCCACGCCGAGGATGTCATGCGGCGTGGAGCCGCGCGAAACATCGGCGGCCGGGCGGTTGAGGCCGAGCAAAACCTGGCCGTAGGAATTCGCGTGGCCGACCAGGCCGACGAGCTTGCTGGCGATGTTGCCGGAATTCAGATCGGGAAAAATCAGCACGTTCGCGCGGCCGGCGACGTGGCTGTCGTGCAGCTTGCGCGACGCAATTTCCGGCACCAGCGCGGCGTCCACCTGCAGCTCGCCGTCGAAATCCGCCTCGATGTTCATCAGCGCGGCCTTGTTGCGGGCCAGCGCGGTCGCCGCCTGCATCTTGCCGATGGACGGATGCGCCCCGCTGCTGCCTTTCGTTGAAAACGACAACATCGCCACGCGCGATTTGACGCCGAGCATGTGCCGCGCGAGTCGCGCCATGGAAACGGCGATGTCCGCGAGCTGGTCCACATTCGGTTCGGGAATCACCCCGCAGTCCGCCATGAAGAGCACGCCGTTTTCGCCGATGCGCGTGTCTTCGACCTCCATGACCATGCAGCTCGACACGGCGTCAATGTCCGGCGCGGCCCGGACGATCTGAAACAGCGGCCGCAGCACGCTGCCGGTGATGTGCGACGCGCCGGACACCAGGCCGTCCGCCTGATGCATCGCCAGCATCATCGCGCCGTAATAATTCGGCTGGAGCATCGCCTCGCGCGCCTCGGTCTGGCGCAGGCCTTTTTCGCGGCGCACGCGGTAAAAGCGCTGCGCAAAATTCTCCGCGTCCTCGCTGGTGGCGGGATTGATGATGCGGATGCCGTCGAGGGAAATTTTCAAATCCTCGGCCACCGCCTTGATTTTGGCCGGTTCGCCGAGCACGATGGGCGCGCCCAGCCGCAACGCCTGAAACTGCCGCGCCGCCTGCAAGATGCGCGGCTCCTCGCCTTCCGGGAACACCACGCGCTTGGGGTGCCGCTGCAATTTTTCGATGACATTGCCGATGAAACGCATGGCCGTAAGTTAGCCGTCAAATGGCAAACTGCAAAACCAATTTGACGGTGTTGTGGCGGCAGGCATCCTGCCTGCCGTAGAGCCGGGCTTCCAGCCCGGCGGACAAAACCGCGCGCATTTCCAAGTGAGTTGAAAATTGTTTCGTCGTCTGCCTGTCCGCACTTTTTTCCGGGCGGCAGGGATGCCGCCCTCTACGTCGGGCAGGGATGCCTGACGCCACGCAAGCGGAAGCACCGGAAATGATTCGTGGCCGGGCTTGATCGGGGTTGGCAGCGCTCACTTCGCGTTGAGAATTTTTTCCTTTTGAGCCTGATACTCGGCGTCCGTGATCGCTCCGGCAGCTTTGGCTTTTTGCAAATCAATCAGTTGTTGTCCGACCGTCGGGGCGTTGGTGGTGGTTTTCGTGCCGCCGCCGAGAGCCACGCCGCCCACGCAGCTGGTGAGCAGCGTCATGGCCAAAAGACCGACCAATGCCGGAAGGATTGATTTTTTCATGCGATTTTATTTTATGTTTTGTGCTTTGGTTGTGAGTTGCTCACCGCTGCTGTAGCAAGCTGAACCACCGCCGACACGCGGCGTGAACTGCGGAACAGCCAGCGCCAACGGCAGGCTCTGGTTAGGCTGCTTCACTACGAATCTCAATATAATTAACAAAATCATACTGACAGCTAACAATACACCAGTAGGACATATATCAGGAACAGCTGAGTAGGTTATAACTGCCGCACCACCACCATTTACTGTTGGGAAGCCGTTGCCACCGCCGGTCAGAAACAGGGATACCCCTAAGTCCTGATTAGCAGAATTAAGGCTGACATTCGGATATACTGGAAACGTAAATGGCGGGACAGAAAACAAAGTGGAGGAAAGCAAGCTGGCGTTACCAAAATATATTCCCCCAGAAGGAGACAGCCCAAAATCCCAATTAAATTGAAAATAAGTTGAACTACCAGGCTCCTGCAAGCTTCTCAAGGCGGTGATGGTAATGAGACTGGTGCCAAAATTCACATCGAAAAGGGGCTGTCCATCTGGGCCAAGTGAAATAAAATCCTGCTGTCCTGAATTAATAGTGGCGGTCTGACTGACACTTCCGAGCGCGTATCCAGACGCACTATAATTGACCGATATAGGTATGGCGTTGGCACTAATGTTTAATAGAGCCATACCCAACGCGATTAGTTCGCCAGTCTTTATTATTTTCATATTTATGTGTCTATTGTTTGTGGTGGGACTCACCGCCTCCTAATAGTAAGTTAGCTGCAAACTTTGCCGCCGGTCTCGCTTCATGGTTTGATCTGTTTTCGGTTGAAATACCTTCGCGAGCCTGGCGTTTGGACGTTTTGCCGCCAGTGCCGGCGGGCGGGAATGGCGGCAAAATAATTTCACTTCGCCGGCGGCGGGGCGGCCGGTTTTTGCGCGCGCGCCACGGGCGCGTGGCGTTGCACATGGCTGGCGGTGACCCATTCGGCCAGTTTGGCCGGATCGTTTTTATAAACCGTGGGCACGATGTTTTCCAAAATGTGCAGGGCAATCACCGCCTGATGCAAGGTGTCGCCCAGGCCGCCGGTCGCGCCGGATTGCGCGCCCGCGCCTGCGCCCTTGACGGCGCCGGCGGCTTTGAAACCCGCAATATCGTCCGTCAGATGCGTGATGAAATCCGCCGATAAGCCCACGCTGATCATGGCGGCGGTGAACGGCACGGCGTCCGTGGCAAAGGCATTGGCGGCGTTGAGCAGCGCCACGTCGCCGTTGTTGTGCGGCATGAGAAATTTGCCGGCCAAGCCGGGCGTGCCAAGCAGCAGCAGCGAATGCGCGGCGCGGTTGATGCCCCGCAGGTCGTCGTGGAGCAGATGGCGCGCGGTGGCCAGGGTCATCACGCCGCTGTGCTTCTGCCCCGCGCCGGAAAATTGCGCCGCGCCGAGCTTTTCGGTTTGGGCGATGGCGTCACTGATGATGGCGAATTGTTGTCCGGCGACGCTGGTGGACGTAAAGTCCACGGCATATTTGACGCCGAAGGCGGCGGTGGTGGTGAGGCCGGTGAAGAGACTTTTTTCTTGGTCGTTCATATTGTTTCCATTCGTTACGGGTTCACCCGCAGTATGCGCCGATCATCCGGGGTCGCAACATTTTTTTAAGATTGCCATTGACAAACCATTTTGGACGGAGCGCGAAGGCGGTTTTCGCGCGCGTTGGAAAAAGCCAGTCGCCCTTCGTTTCGGCAGGGTCGTAATCCTAATCGTCAGCGTAAACTTAATCCGCTGCAAACCACGATTACGATTAAGAACAAGCTTAAGATTAGGTCAGCACCTTCGTTTCCTGCGTTGGCTTCGGTTAAACGCGAACTCCGAAGCTGCGGGGGCATTGCGCGTCTGACGCTCCGGCGGCGGGCAATGCCTGGTTTGGGTGGAAGCCAAGCCGTCGCAACTCGGTTTGGGGACGTCGCAAGTCGCATTATTGCCGTCGCAGACCGGTCCAAGCCGTCGCAGATGGAATCCGAGGCGTCGCAAGTCGGTTTGGACCCGTCGCAAGTCGGATCAGGGGCGTCGCAACTCGGATTTGACCCGTCGCAACTCAAATGTGAGGCGTCGCAAGTGCGATCTGGCCCGTCGCAGGTCGAATTCGGGTCGTCGCAAGCCGAGTTGTGCCATAAAAACCCTTGGCTTAGGCTTGACGAGCGACTGGATTGTGCCATTTTGCTACTCAGTAATTTGATTTTTCACCAATGGCTGTCACCAAATCCAGTTTTCTCGACAAAGTGCTTGGCCGCATCGGGCGGCTGGACACGGAAGGCTTGCAGAGCGTCGTCCAGCGGCTCGCGCAGGAACGGAGTTTTCTGGACACGCTGTTCAATACCATCGAAGACGGCGTGCTGGTGGCGGACGAGGCCGGCGGCGTGATTTATTTCAACCAGGCCGTGACGCGGCTGATCGGCTTGCAGCCGGGCGCGGAGGATTTGCGGATCGCGGACATTCTGCCGGAGTTGGACTGGGGGAAAATTTCCCGCGCGGATCGCGCCGGCGGGGCGCACGTGACGCGGCACGAATTTGAAATTCATTATCCGCGTCCGCGCTTTCTCCGGCTTTACACCGCGCCGCTGGATGGCGATGCGAAAGGCAGTTCCGGCGTGGCGCTGATTTTGCACGATGCGACCGAGGCGCGGCAAAAAACATTCGAGGCCATCGAGAGCGAACGCATTCAGGCGCTGACGCTGCTCGCGGCGAGCGTGGCGCACGAAATCGGCAATCCGCTCAACGCGCTGCACATCCATCTGCAATTGATGGAGCGCGAGGTGAAGAAGTTGAAACGTGACGAGGGCTACGTGATGCGTGACAAAAAAACTTCCAGCGTCACGCCGCACGCAGCGCCCGGCACCACGGAAATCGCCAAAAAACTGGAGCAGTATTTGGACGTGGCGAAAGGCGAAATCAACCGGCTGGATTACATCGTCACGCAGTTTCTCGGTGCCATCCGGCCCGCGCCGGTGCAGTTGAAATTATTTTCGCTGAATGACGTGGTGGAGAAAACCGTGGAGCTGCTGCGGCCGGAAATTGAAAATCGCGGCGTCAAAGTGGCCGCCAAACTGGTGCGCAACCTGACCGCGACGCCGGTGGACGCCACGCAGTTGCAACAGGTGCTGGTGAACCTGGTGAAGAACGCGATGCAGGCGATGACCACCGGCGGCACGCTGACGCTGCAAACCGGCGAAACGAGCGACGACGTGTGGGTGAGCGTGAGCGACACCGGCGGCGGCATCCCGCAGGAGCAGATCAACCGCATTTTCGAACCGTTTTACACGACCAAGAAAAAAGGCAGCGGCCTGGGCCTGATGATCGTGCAACGAATTGTCCGCGCGCATAACGGGCGGATCGAGCTGGAAAGCAACGTCGGGCGCGGCACGACCTTTCGCGTCTGGCTGCCGCTGCACGAGCGGAAACCGAGGTTGCTGGAAAATAAAATTCAGGCCACGGATGCACACCGATGAAACCCAAATGGAAAATCAATTTGGTTTTGGCCAAGTAAAAAATTTCATCGGTGTTTCAGCTGTGCCCATTTGTGGCTAAAAACATTTCATGAAACCGACCTTGCTGATTGTGGACGACGAGAAGCCGACGCGCGAAGGCTTGCGCGCGGCGCTCGAAGAACGCTATGACGTTTATATCGCCGAGGACGCGCAGTCGGCAATGCATCTGCTCGAAAGCGAACCGTTCGACGTGCTGCTCACCGATTTCCGCTTGCCAAGCGAGGACGGCATGAAATTGATCGCGCGGGCGAAGTCGCTGCCCAAGCCGCCCATCTGCATTTTGATGACGGCCTACGGTTCCGAGGAACTGGCGGTGGACGCGATGAAACGCGGCGCGGACGATTACATCGCGAAAGGCCGGCTGCAGATTGATGAGCTGGAAATGCGGATTGCGCGCGCGCTGAAGCAGCAGAATTTGGAGGTGGAAAATGTTTCGCTGCGCAAGCAACTGGATGCCAAGTTCGGCCTGGAAAACATCATCGGCCGGTCGCCGGTGATGACGGAAATATTTGAGCTGGTCCAGCAGGTGGCACCCACGCGCGCCTCGGTGCTGGTGCTGGGCGAAAGCGGCACGGGCAAGGAACTCATCGCGAAGGCGCTGCACCAGTTGAGTCCGCGCGCGACGCAGCCGTTTGTGACGGTGCATTGCGCGGCGCTGGCGCCGACGCTGCTGGAAAGCGAACTGTTCGGCCACGAGCGCGGCGCGTTCACCGGCGCGCACGAGCGGCGCATCGGCCGGTTTGAACAGGCGCAAGGCGGCACGTTGTTTCTCGACGAGATCGGCGAGATTGACGCCACCATCCAGGTGAAGCTACTGCGTTTTCTCGGCGAACGAACCTTTGAGCGCGTCGGCTCGAACAAAACTTTGACGGCGGATGTGCGGCTGGTGGCGGCGACGAACAAGCATCTGGAAGAACTGGTCAAAGCCGGGAAATTTCGCGAAGATTTGTTTTTCCGCCTGCGCGTGGTGGAGATCGAACTGCCGCCGCTGCGCGAGCGGACGGGCGACATCCCATTGCTGGCGCAAAGTTTTCTGCGCGAATTTGCGAAAGAAAACGGGAAAGCCGTGAATGATTTCACGGCGGACGCGCTCGAAGCGTTGATGAATTTTTCGTGGCCGGGCAACGTGCGGGAGTTGCGCACGGCCATCGAGCACGCGGTGGTTTTGAGCCGCAGTGAGCGCATTTCTTTGCGCGATCTGCCGCCGTCCGTCCGCACCGGCGGGGCACCCGTTGAAACCAGAACGTCACCTGGAAAAGCTTTGACGGTGAAGGACGCGGAGCAAGATTTGATTGTGCGCGCGCTGAAAGAAACGGACGGCAACCGGACGCGCGCGGCGCAAAACATCGGCATGAGCCGGCGGACGTTTCACCGCAAGCTGCACGAGTATCACTTGGAAGGATTTTGATTTATGATGTTGTCCGAACGGATTCAGACGTTGATCCACAAGCTGGAAGTGGAGGGCGGAGCGCGCTGGGCGAATTATCTGGCGCTGTCGGTGGCGGTGTTCAGTCTGGCGGTCTGGTATGACCTGCATTGTTACCGCAATTTCAACGCGCCGGAAGCGATGGACGCGGCGCAGGTGGCGCGCAATCTGGCGGCCGGCCACGGTTTTTCGACCGAATTCATCCGACCGTTCAGCGTTTATCTGATTCAAAAGCACAACCATGCGCTGATGCCGGATAAAAATGCTTCTACCAACGCCGTGGATTACGCGCAAATCCAGGGCTGGCATCCGGACCTGGCCAACGCGCCGCTGTATCCGCTCGTGCTGGCGGGCCTGCTGACGCTGCACACGCCTGACTGGCAGGTGGAGCGGCATAAATCGTTCTGGTCCGAAGGCGGCCGGTTCGTGCGCTACAAGCCGGAATTTTACATCGCCCTTTTCAACCAACTGCTGCTGCTCGTGGTCGTGTGGCTGACCTTTTTGGTCGCGCGAAAAATCTTTGACGCACCCGCCGCGTGGCTGGCGGCGCTGCTGGTGCTTGGCTCGGACGTGCTGTGGAAATTCAGCGTGTCCGGGCTGCCGACGCTGCTGCTGCTGGTGATTTTTCTGGGGCTGTTCTGGTGTCTGGCATCGGTGGAAACGAGTGACACCGAAAATCCCGATTCCCGCCGGCGCTTTATCCTCGCGGTGTCCGCCGGGCTGCTGACGGGCTTGGGCATGTTGACGCGTTATTCCTTTGGCTGGGTGATTTTGCCGGTGCTGCTTTACTTCACCCTGTTTGGCGGAGCGCGGCGAACTGGGCTGGCCGTGGCGGCAGTTCTGGCTTTTGCGGTGACCGTGGCGCCGTGGATTGCGCGCAATCTCGCCGTAAGCGGCACGCTCTTCGGCACCGCCGGCTACGCGGTGGTGGAAGGGACAATGGCTTTTCCCGGCTCGCGCCTGATGCAGGCGTTGACGCCCGACATGACCTCGGCGTATTGGGTTTTTCCTTACATGGTCAAACTATGGATTAATCTGCGCGCCATCCTACAGGACGATGTCCTGCGGCTGGGCGGCGGCTGGATGGGCATCCTGTTCCTGGCCGGCCTGCTGCTCGGCCTGCGCAATGTGGTTGCGCGCCGGCTGCGCTATTTCACCATGATGTGCCTGGGCGTGTTCCTCGTCGTCACGGCGCTGGGGCGGACACATTGGAGCGCGATTTCGCCGGAGATGAACACGGAAAATCCGCTGGTGCTGCTGACGCCGCTGGTGGTGATTTTCGGCGTCGCTTTCTTTCTGACGCTGTTGAACCAAATGAACGTCCCGGCGGTGCAGGTGCGTTACGCCGTGGTCGGGCTGGTGGTCATGCTCGCGTGCCAGCAATTCATCATGACCCTGCTGCCGCCCAAAACCTCACCCAGCGCCTACCCGCCTTACTATCCGCCGGAGATTCAGAAATTCAGCGGCTGGATGCAGCCGGACGAATTGGTGATGAGCGATATTCCCTGGGCGGTGGCCTGGTATGGCGACCGGCAATGCACCTGGACCACCAGCAATTCGCAATACGAGTTTTTTGCGTTCCATGACAACGTCAAAATGGTCCGCGCGCTTTACCTCACTTTGAACACGCTCGACGCCAAGCTGTTCACCGAATGTTTGCAAGGCGGCGTGGACAGCTGGGGAAATTTCGTCTTAAAAACCGCCGTGGCCAATCAGATCCCGCCGCAGTTCCCGCTCAAAGCCGCGCCTTACGGCCTGCTCTCCGGTTTGTTCCTGACCGACCGCCAGCGCTGGGAAACCCAATAAAATCAGGCTGCCGCGCGCCGCAGCCGGTCCGCGATGCCCGACCATTCCGACGAATCCGGCGGCGCTTCCACGATGATGAGTTCCGCGCCCGCCGCGTCGCAGCGGTGCAGCTCCGCGTAAAGCGCCCGCGCAAACGCCTCCGCGTCGTGCGGAATCACGCTCACGTTCGCCGCGCCGAAGCTGGCCGGAATGCTCGTGTGCGCGATGATGTGGACCTTGCCAATTGCCAATTGCCAATTGCCAATTTGCGCGGCCAGCGACGCCTCGCTTTCCCAAGTGGCGACCAGGAGTTTTGCCTTCGGCGAATAATGCTTTTTCAATTGCCCGGGGCTTTTCAGCGAACCGGGTTCAATTGGCCATTGGCAATGGGCAATGGGCAATCCGACGGCGGCGAGCGATTCCGCGTGAATCATGCCCGGCCGCAAAACGCGCGGCGGCGAAACCGTCAAATCCAAAACCGTGGATTCGATGCCCACCTGCGACTGGCCGCCGTCCACGATCAGGGAAATTTTTCCGCCGAGCTGCGCGCGGACATGTTCGGCGTTGGTCGGCGAAATCTGGTTGGACAAATTGGCGCTCGGTGCGGCCAGCGGAAAATCACATTCGCGGATCACCGCCTGGATGAACGGATGGCTCGGCCAGCGCACGCCGACCGTTTCGCCGCCGGCGGTCACGGCATCGGGAATTTTTTCCGCGCGCGGCAAAACGAGCGTGAGCGGGCCGGGCCAAAATGATTTTGAAAATTTCTCCGCCAGCGCCGGCCAGTTGCTCACACAGCGTTTCGCCATTTCGTTGCCGGCGACGTGGACAATAATCGGATTATGCGCCGGCCGGCCTTTGATCTGGAAAATTTTGGCGACGGCTTTTTCGTCGAGCGCGTTGGCGGCGAGGCCGTAAACTGTTTCCGTCGGCAGCGCCACCACCTCGCCGGCGCGCAACAATTCCGCCGCGCGTTTCACGGCGGCGGCAAACAATGGCGGCGTGTGGGTGGAAAGAATTTCCGTGTTCATTTATCGAGAAATCAGCCTCATCCTCATTCCTCGAGTTCGAGGATGACGATGAGAATGAGCAGGATTAAATTCGCGCCTCATTCATAGCGCAAGGCTTCAATCGGGTCGAGCTTGGACGCTTTCCACGCCGGATAAAATCCCGAAATGATACCGATGAGCGCGCTGGAAACCACCGCGATGATGATCCACACCACGGGCGTGACCGTGGGCATGTCTTTGATGTAGGCGACGAGTCTTGAAAAGCCCACGCCGCCGGCGATGCCAATCGCACCGCCGATCGCGCTCAACGTCACCGCCTCGATCAGAAACTGCACGAGAATGTCCGCCGCCCGCGCGCCGACGGCCATACGGATGCCGATTTCGCGCGTCCGTTCGGTGACGCTGACGAGCATGATGTTCATGATGCCGATGCCGCCGACGACGAGCGACACCGCCGCGACGCCCGCCAGCAGAAAGCCCATCGCGCGCGAGGTGGCCGTGACCGTCTGCATCAATTCCAACTGGCTGCGCACGGTGAAATCCTGTTCCTTGCTTTTGTGCCGCGCGAGCAGCAGGTCGGTGATTTCTTGCTGCACCTGGCTGATCACATTGTCGTTTTCCGCCTGGACCAAAATGGAATTCAAAAATGTGCGCGTGGTGATGCGATGCATGTGGCTGGTATAGGGCACAATCACCACGTCGTCCTGATCCTGGCCGAACAGGTTGAAACCTTTGGCCGCGAGCACACCCACGATTTGAAACGGCAGATTGCGAATGCGAATGGTCTGGCCGATGGGATTTTCATTGGGAAACAATTGATCCACCACGGTCTTGCCGACGATGGCAGACTTGGCCAGCGTGCGGACGTCCTGGTCCGAAAACATCGCGCCGCTGGCGATGTCCCAGTTGCGGATTTGGGGATAATCCGGCGACTCGCCCATGATTTGGGTGTTCCAGTTCAGCCCATTGGCGAGCACCTGCGCGCGGTCGCGCACTTCCTCGCTGACGACCACGACATGCGGCAAAGTTTCAATGGCTTTCGCGTCATCCACCGTCAGCGTCGGCGCGCTGCCCCAACCGCCGCGCATGCCGCCGCTGGTGAAGTTGCCGGAAAAAACCGTGATGACGCTGGAACCGAGGTTGCTGACTTGATCTTCCACCTGCTTGGTCGCCCCGCTGGTCAAACTCACGGCGCCGATCACCGCGCCGACGCCGATGATGACGCCGAGCATCGTCAGCAGCGAACGCATCTTGTTCCGCCGCAGCGCGCGCCCGGCGATTTTTAGGGAGGCAAAGATTCTCATCAGGAAATGAAGAATGAAAAATTAAGAATGCAGAATGGGATCATTCGTGGCCGCGCGCGCGTTTGATGATGGTGACGAATATGGCGACAATTTCACTGGCTTCAGCGGTCAACGATTGAAGCTTCGCTGCCGGAATAATTTTTTCCTCCAGTAACAGTTCCAGCCAATATAAAGTCTCGTCCGCCTCTTTCAAGCAGTCGCCCATTTTGGAAATGAATTCAGCCTTGGAACGCGCGCGATTGGCTTCGCGATAATTTGCGCCAACCGAAGTGCCAGACCGCAAAACCTGTTTGCCCAAGACTTGTGCCACTGTATCCGTTTTTGCAAGGCTGCAATAAAGGTGAATAATCCGCCGCGCCAACATTTTGGTGCGGGGCAACAAATCTTTTTCTTCATTCTTCATTTTTCACTCTTCCTTCAACCCAGCTTGACCGCCTGTTGCTCTTCCCGCAGCCGCTGCAATTCCTTTTCCGCCACTGAACGGTTTGGCACCGCTTCGTCAGTAATGATTTTTCCGTCCCGCAAAATGACCATCCGTTTCGTGAAGCGCGCCACGTCCAGCTCGTGCGTGACCATGATGATCGTGATGCCCTGTTCGTTGAGCTTTTGAAACACGCCCATGATTTCAATGCTCGTCTGGCTGTCCAGATTGCCCGTCGGCTCGTCGGCGAGCAGCAGCGCCGGCCGGTTGACGAGCGCGCGGGCGATGGCCACGCGCTGCTGCTGACCGCCGGAAAGCTGGTTCGGATGATGGTCGGCGCGCGTGCCCAACCCGACCAGTTCGAGCGCGCTCATGGCGCGTGCGTGCTGCTCATGCGCATGGATGCGGTGCCGGTTGTAAAGCATCGGCATCTCCACATTTTCCCGCGCGGACGTGCGCGACAAAAGATTAAAACCTTGAAACACGAAGCCGATTTTTTCGTTGCGCACGTCCGCAAGCTGATCGCGGTCCAGCGTGGAAACATCAATGCCGTCCAGCCAGTAATGGCCGCCGGTCGGCCGGTCCAGCGCGCCAATCATGTTCATCAGCGTGCTTTTGCCGGAGCCGCTGGAACCCATGATGGCGACAAATTCGCCGGGAAAAATATCCAGCGAAATGCCGCGCACCGCGTGGACGTCCACCTCGCCGGTGTGATACGTCTTGTGGATGCTGTCGAGCTTGATGACGGGGTTCATGGAATTATGAATGAAGAATGCAGAAGTGGGTTAGCGCTCGCTGCCGGCACGCTGGTCGCCGCGCAAAAATTTTGGGCGGGGCGCAAGGTCTTTTTCTTCGTTCTGCATGCTTACCTTCTACCTTCTTGGGAAGCCGCCGCCGCCGAACGGACTGGCCGGCGCCGCCGCCTGTGCCCCCGTCAACACCACGCCGGTGACCACCTGTGCGCCTTCATCCAAGCCAGAAATCACCTCGGTGGAAATGCCGTCGCTGATGCCGGTTTTGATCTGCACCGGCTGCAAGGTTGCGTCCTTGCCGGTGCCCGCCAGCAAAAATACCGTGTGGGTAACCGGCCGCTCGCCGCGCGCGTGACCGCCGCCGAGGTGATGGCCGCCCGGCCCGCCGGTCCCGCCGGCGAAATTGCCGCCGCCATTAGTCGCCGCCGCCATCGGGGCCGCTGAATTGGTCAGCACGCCGGCGCTTTCCGGCGGATGAAACCGCAGCGCGCCGTTCGGAATGATCAGCACATTTTCGCGTTGGGCGACGATGACGGAAACATTCGCCGTCATGCCCGGCTTCAATTTGTAATCCGCGTTGGTCACGGCGATGACGCAATCGTAAGTCACCACGTTGTTGACGGTGGTCGGGGAATTGCGCACTTGTTTCACCGTGCCGTGAAACGTCCGCTCCGGATACGCGTCCACCAGGAAATCCACGCTCTGGCCTTCCGTGATGCCGCCCACATCCGCCTCGGCCACGCTGGAATCAATCTGCATTTTCGTCATGTCCTCGGCGATTTGGAAAATCGTCGGCGTGCTGAAGCTGGAGGCCACCGTCTGGCCCAGTTCCACCGCGCGCAAAATCACCACGCCATCCACCGGCGACAGGATTTTGCAATAGTTGAGATTCACCAGCGCGTTGTTAAGCGAGGCCAGCTTGATTTTCACCATCGCCTCGGCTTCGTCCAAATTGGCGACGGCGGTGTCGTAATCCGAACCGGAAATCAGCTTGTTGGTGAACAACTCGCTGCTGCGCGTCGCCTGCACTTGCTGCAATTCCAAGTTGGCTTTCGCGTTCGCCAGGTCGGCGGACGCTTGCTCCACGGCGGCCTGGTAAGTGGCCGGATCAATTTCCGCGATGACTTCATTCGACTTCACCATCGAATTGAAATCCACGTTCAGCTTGCTGATGCGGCCGGACACCTGGCTGCCCACCGTCACGTTCACCACCGGGTTCAGCGTGCCGGTCGCCGTCACCAGTTTCGTCAACTCGCCGCGCGCCACCGCCGTCGAATTGTAATTCACCGGCGCCGTCCGGGCGTGGCTGAAATAAAAATAGCCGCCGCCGGCCGCCGCGAGCACCACGACGAGCACGATCCATGTCCACCAACCGCCAGATTTTTCAGCCATAAATAATTTTTGCGTTGCGTCCCATTTGAGACAGCTTTGGCAATCCACAAGTTACGACAAATCCCGCCGCCGCCGCAATTTTAGTTTCGGATTTTTCCGGTGGGCGGCGCCGCCAAAAAAAATGCCGCACTCTTCCGAGTGCGGCATGGCGCCATGAAAATCTTTTCATTTCGTCCGCGGGTCGGTCGGCGCGGGCGTGGTCGCCGCCGGACTCCGGTCGTGTTCCACGCGGCTGGCGCTGAGCCACGCCGCCAGCTTCTGCGGATTATTCGCATAGACCGTGCGGAAAATCGCATCCAGATAATTCCGCTGCTTCCGGCCCGCGCGCACCAGCACGTTGATTTCCTCCGTGCTCAACACGCCTTTTTCCCGGCTTTGTTCATGCGTCCCGGCCACCGTGCCGATCTCTTTTAGCTGCGACTGCAAATCCGCCACCAGCGTCACCGCCATGGCGTGATCCACAAACACCTGCACCCGCGCGGCCTTGACCGCCACCGTCGCCGCGTCCTCCGTCGCCGTCGGCACCAAGGCCGCCAGATAGATATTGCCGGTGCGCACCACATCGCCCGGCGTGTAATGCGCCGGCCGCGGAAACAAATCCGCAAAGCCCGGCACATCCGCCGCGTAAGCGCTGGCGATGTTCGCCATGTTGTCCAACTGCGTTTCCAGCGCCAGAATCAGCGCGTTTTGCGCCGCCACCGAGACCGGCTTTTGCAGCGCACCCGCGCTGACCAGTTGCTGGTTGATGGCGGTGAGATTGCCCACATACGCCAGCCCCTTGCTGGTGGCCGGAATATCGGCGGTGTTGGCGTTGGCGAAGACAAGCGAGTGAGCGAAACTGACGCACTCGCGGATGATTCTTTTTTCCATAACTACGAGTCAGTGGTTGCTGGTTGTTTTTCCAGGCGGAAAAACGGACGCTTTTCCAAAAGTGCCTTTCCGTCTGAGTTCGGTCACGAAATTGCTCCGGTCCGGGGCGGATGGCAATATTTTTTTTCGGGCCGGCAACCCGGAACATGTCGAATCAAACGCCCGGCTTGCCCCGGCTGATTTCCGTGACGCTTTCAGCGCCCTGGCCCGCCAAGCTGCTCGCGCAGACATAAGTCCGGCTCAACTCTTTTTATTTTCCGCCGATAGCTAACTTGTCCAACGTGTTGACCTCGGTGTGGTTCACCGATGAAAACGGGTTGGAGAAGTAATGGCGTCCGACCGCCGGAAAACGTCGGATGGGCATTGCGGGTGCCCATTTCAAAATCCGCAGACGGCCGGGATGCCGCTGAATAAAACATCCACGACTCATGGAAGGAGTCAGCAATGGTCATCAACACAAATATTACGGCCCAGTCTGCGGCTACGCAGTTGGGAAAATCCTCACAGCGGCTCGCGCAATCCCTCGCCCGGCTCTCGTCCGGCTCCAAAATCACGCAGCCGGCGGATGATTCCGCCGGGCTGGCGGTCTCGATGAAACTCGGCGCGCAGATCAGCCGCAATTCCGCCGCGCTCACCAATGTGGCCAACGCCACTTCGTTCAGCCAGACGCAGGATGGCTATTTGCAGAAAATCGGCGACGCACTGACGCGCATGAGCGAACTCACCGTGGCCGCGCAGGACGTGACCAAGACCACCAGCGACCGGAAACTTTACAATCAGGAATTCCAGACGCTGGCCACCTACATCAACGACGCCGTCACCAAGGATTTTAACGGCGTGAGCCTCTTCAGCGGCAACGCGCTGAACGTCACCACCGATTCCGAAGGCGGCTCGTTCGCGATGACCGGCATCAGCGGCGACTATGTCGCCGCCGGCGTCACCATGACCACGTCCACGACCAGCACCGTGGCCGATGCGGGTAATACCCAGTTGGGAACTCTTAGCCCCTCACTCGCCAGCGGCGGTAGTGACTCGATTGTTAAATCGGGTGGAGATGCTCGAACTTTTACGCCAAGCGATACGATCAATGACTTGGTAAACTTCCTTAACTCGACTAGCGAAGACAGTGCCAGTTACAATTCAACTACCGGCCAGCTTTCCATGACAACGTCTGAATATGGACTTGTAGACGATTTTAATTCAACGAATAGTGGCAGTGGACACTTGTTGTCCGATTTGGGATTCACCCCCTCCAGCTCTACTTGGACTGCCAGATACAACGGTGCCGAAACGTTTACCACGATGCTGACCCATCAGGTAACGACGACCAGCACCACGACCACCAGCGCGCT
This sequence comes from uncultured Verrucomicrobia subdivision 3 bacterium, assembly GCA_903944085.1. Classification (GTDB taxonomy): domain Bacteria; phylum Verrucomicrobiota; class Verrucomicrobiia; order Limisphaerales; family UBA11358; genus UBA11358. Next base: position 7,078 of record CAJAQO010000265.1, on the reverse strand, counting down.
GGACATCAGCACGGTCAGCGGCGCGCAGTCGGCCATGACCAGCATCAAAAACGCCATCAACCAGTTGGCCAGCGACCGCGCCACCGTCGGCGCCAACGAGGAGCGGTTGAGCTACACCAGCGCCCAGTTGGGCACGCTCAACAACAACCTCGCCGCCGCCAAAAGCAACATCACCGATGTGGACGTGGCGCAGGAAAGCACCAATTACGCGCAGGAGAATATCCTCGTGCAATCCGGCACCGCCATGCTCGCCCAGGCCAACGCCATGCCGCAATCCATCCTCAAGCTGCTCGGCTGATTCAAGGGCGGAAATCGCCCGGCGTCCTGTGGCGTGCGGTGACACGCCACCGCTTTCCCACGGGGAGACATGTCTCCCAGTTCCCAAGCACGGACGTGTCCGCGCACTCCCAAAACCCGTCCGCCGGTGCTTTTTGCCATCTGGCAGGGTTTTTTAGGCGTTTGACACCGTGCCCGACCGGTTTTACAGGCATCCACATCCTTCCATCACGATTCCACTATCGTCCGGCGCTTTCCCAAGGTTGTCCGGCGCGCTTCCCGACTCGATTTACAGGAATCCCCGTTCCTCCGTCACGATCCCACTGCCGTCCGGCGCGGTCCCCAGGTCGTCCGTCACCGTCCCAATGCCGTCCAGCGGCGTTCCCGGTTGCTCCGTCAAAGTCCCAACCTCGTTCGCGGCGTTCCCCGTGGCGATTGGCAGGAATCCGTATTCCTTCAACACGCTCCCAACCTGGTCCGGCACGTTCCCAACCTCGTCCGACAGGATGCCACAACGCGCCGGCGGGATTCCCGTGGCCGCATTAACACTGCCCGAAGTGTCCGCCATGCGGCACGGTTGGAACTCACGGCGCGCGGCGTGGGCGGCGGCGGGCAAGCAGCGCCCCGGCCGCCCGATAATTTCAGTTTGTGCCTTTCGCCACACCTCGTAACATCGCGCCGTGCTGGTAACTTTGACCCAACATTTGGCCGCGGCAAATGATTTGTCCGCCGGGCAGATCCAAACCGCCGTGGAGCTGTTGACGGATGAAACCATCGCCGCGCAGGTGAAGGCGGATTTTCTCATCGGGCTGGCCTTGAAAGGCGAGACGCCGGACGAAATCGCCGCGTTCGCGGCCGCGCTGCGCGAGAAATCCGTGCCGCCGCCGCTCGACGCGGAAACCCGCGCGCGGGAAATCCTCGACGTGGTCGGCACCGGCGGCGACCACCTGAGCACATTCAACATTTCCACCACCACCGCCATCCTCTGCGCCGCCGCCGGCGTGACCGTGGCCAAACACGGCAACCGCGCCGTGACGTCATCGGTCGGCAGCGCGGATGTGATCGAAGCGCTGGGCATCCGCGTGGACTTGTCGCCGGCGGAAGCGGCGCACGCGCTGCGGGATCACGGTTTTGCGTTTTTCTTCGCGCCGAATTTTCATCCGGCATTCAAACATATTGCGCCGGCGCGGAAGCTGTGCGCCGCGCGCGGCCAGCGGACCATTTTCAACATCCTCGGCCCGTTGCTGAATCCCGCGCGGCCCAGCGCGCATCTGGTCGGCGTGCCGCGCCCGGAACTGTGCACGCCGATGGCGCGCGCATTGCAGGCGCTCGGTGCCCGCCGCGGCATGGTGGTGTCGGGCCAAATCGGCAATCGGCAATCGGCAATCGGCAATTGTCTGGACGAGCTGTCCACACTGGGCGCAACGCACATTGCGGAATTTTACCAGGCGCGCGGTTTCAGCACCTCCGTGTTGTCGCCGGAGAATTTCCCGCTGCAACCGGCCACGCTGGCGGACCTGCGCGGCGGCGACAAGTTTGTGAACGCGGAAATCATCCGCCGCATTTTGCGCGGCGACGAGCGCGGCCCGAAGCGCGACGCGGTATTGCTGAATGCCGGCGCGGCTTTGTTGGTCGCGGGCAAAACCAGATCCGTGGCGGCAGGCTGGGAACTGGCGGGCGAAACGATTGATTCCGGCCGGGCGGGGAAAAAACTGACGGAACTGGCGGGCTGAATTGTTTTCGGAGGGACGATTTCTCAGCGCGGCGTGTTTTTGTTGACTTCGGCGGCGGCGGCTTCCGCCGCTTCCATCGAAGCGTAATGCAGGCCGAGATTGTGCTGCGCCGTTTTGTTGCCCTGGCGCGCGGCGCGGATGAACCAGCGCACCGCCTGCGACGAATTGGCCTCCACTCCGCGCCCGGTCTGGTAGCACAGGCCGAGATTGCACTGCGCATCCGCGAGTTCCTGATCGGCGGCGAGGAGATACCATTTCACCGCCTCGGCAAAATCCTGCGGCACGACCTGGCCGGTTTCGTAAAAAACACCGAGATTGAATTGCGCCGCCGGGTAGCCGCGCGCCGCCGATTCGCGATACCATTTCACTGCCTCGGCGTAATTTTGCGGCACGCCCTGGCCGGTTTCGTAAAGCATGCCGAGATTAAACTGCGCGGCGGGATCGGCCTGTTCGGCTGCCTCGCGCAGCCATTTGGCGGCCTCGCCGAATTCCTGCGGCACGCCCTGGCCCATCCAATAGCAGACGCCGAGATAACATTGCGCCACGGAATCGTTTTGATCCGCCGCCCGCCGGAACCATTTCACGGCTTCCTGATGATTCTGCTCCACGCCCTGGCCGTTTTGGTAGCAGACGCCGAGGTAGCATTGCGCCTGCGCGTCGCCTTCCTGTGCGGCGGCCCGCAGCAGCTCAAACGAGTCCCAAGATTTGCGGTTGGTGGACATTATTTTTCCAAGCCGCAAGAGCATAATGACCGCACCGCCGATTTCAAGCCGGGAATTCTCCTGTTCCTAATCTTAATCCTAATCTTAATCCGAATCCGTCCGGCAAACAGATTAAGATTAGGATTACGATTAAGATTAAGACTGCGGGTCAAACCGTTTTCACTTCCGCGCGGGCGGATTGCCTGTTACAAAATCCGCATGGCAATCCAATTAAAAATCGGTTTTCTCGGCGCGGGCAAGATGGCCACCGCGCTCGCCAAAGGTTTGGTCAACGCCCGGCTCGTCAAGGCGAACCAGCTTTGCGCCGCCGACCCGTTTGACGGCGCGCGCAAACATTTCACCGGCGAAACCGGCGCGAAAACTTTTGCGGCCAACCGCGAAGCCGCCGCGAGCGCGACGGTTTTGATCCTCGCCACCAAGCCGGATCAGGTGGCCGCCGCGCTCGCGGAAATTTCCGCCGCGTTCACCAAGAATCATCTGCTCATTTCCATCGCCGCCGGCGTGACGATTGCCAAACTGGAACACGCGCTGCCGCCGGGCGCGCGCGTCATCCGCGTGATGCCCAACACGCCGGCGCTCGTCGGTGCGGGCGCCGCTGGTTTTGCGCTCGGCCAAAACGCGACGGCGGCGGACGGCGAGCTGGCGAAAAAATTATTGTCCGCCGTCGGCCTGGCGCTGCAAGTCAAAGAAAGTTTGCTCGATGCCGTGACCGGCTTGAGCGGCAGCGGCCCGGCTTACGTTTATCAATTCATCGAGGCGTTGAGCGATGGCGGCGTGGCCGCCGGCCTGCCGCGCGACATTGCGACGCAGCTCGCGGCGCAAACCGTTTTGGGCGGCGCAAAAATGGTGTTGGCAACCGGCCAGCATCCCGGCGCGCTGAAGGACCAGGTCACCAGCCCCGGCGGCACGACGATTGAAGGTTTGCATGAGCTGGAAAAAGGCGGGCTGCGCGCCACCGTGATCAGCGCCGTCCGCGCCGCGACGGAAAAATCCAGGAAGCTGGGGCAGGGCTGAAATGGAACGGCTGAAGTTATTTTAATTTCCGCCGCGGCCGGCTGGTTCCGCCCGACATTTGGCGGCGCGGCCAGTCTTTCGTCTTTTCGCCGGGCGGTTCTGTGCTACACTGGTTTTCATGTATCGGACGCAGGATTTACACGTCAAAGAAATTGTCCCGCTGCTCTCGCCGCGCGCCATGAAGGCGTTGACGCCGGTCAGTGGGGCGATCAACGCCACGGTCGCGCGCAGTCGCGAACGCATCATCCGTATTTTGCGGCAAGAGGATGCGCGCCTGCTCGTCGTCATCGGGCCATGCTCGATTCACGACGAAAAAAGCGCGCTGGAATACGCGGCCCGCTTGAGCCGGCTGCAAAAAGAGTTCGCCGACAAAATGGAAATCGTGATGCGTGTTTATTTTGAGAAGCCGCGCACCACCATCGGCTGGAAAGGGCTGATCAACGATCCGCACATGGACGGTTCGCAGGACATCGAAACCGGCTTGAAGATTGCGCGGAAACTGTTGCTGGAGATTGTCGCTCTGGGCTTGCCGGCGGCGACGGAATTTCTCGATCCGGTGGTGCCGCAATACATCGCGGATTTGATCACCTGGGCGGCGATTGGCGCGCGCACCACGGAATCGCAGACGCACCGCGAAATGGCGAGCGGCCTGTCCATGCCCGTCGGCTTGAAGAATGCGACCGACGGCAGCCTGCAGGTGGCGATTGACGCGATGGGCGCGACGCGGCATCCGCACAGTTTTCTCGGCATGAACGAGGACGGCGTGACGAGTATTGTGCGCACGAACGGCAACCCGGACGCGCACGTCGTGCTGCGCGGCGGGCGCGCGATGACAAACTACGATGCGGCGAGCATCAAAGCGGCGGAGGCAAAATTGATTTCCGAAAAACTGCCGCCGGTGCTGATGGTGGATTGCAGCCACGCGAACTCGGAAAAGAAATTTGCCAAGCAGGAAGAGGTGTGGCGCAGCGTCATCGAACAACGCGCCGGCGGCACGAAATCGCTCATCGGCCTGATGGTCGAGAGCCATTTGAACGAAGGCAACCAACCGATCCCAAAAACTTTGAACGAACTGCGCTACGGCGTGAGCATCACCGATTCGTGCATCGGCTGGGAAGCGACCGAGCGGATGCTGCGCTGGGGTTATGCGGCGCTGGCTAAGGCCGGCTGAATTCATTAACTTAAACCCATGAAAATCAAATCCGGGGATGTTGTTTTGCTGACAGGCGCTTCGGGCGGCTTGGGCATTCATTTTGTCAAAGCCTTTGCCAACCTCCGGGTCCGGCTGGTGCTGGCGGCTTTTCCCGGCAATGACCTGCAGGAAATCCGCGCGGAAATTGAAAAACAAGGCTGCGAGTCCATTGACATGATTTGCGATTTGCGCGATCCCGGTCAAAGATTGAAGCTGGTCGAGACGGCATTGAATCGCTTTGGCCGGGTGGATGTGCTGGTGAACAACGCGGGCATCGAGTTCACGGCATTTTACCACGAACTGTCCGAAGCCCAGATCGCCGCCGTGCTCGGCGTCAATTTGGAAGCGCCCATGATGCTGACGCGGCTGCTCCTGCCCACGATGCTGGCGCAGAAACGGGGCCACATCATCAACATTTCCTCGCTGGCCGGCAAATCCGGCCCGGGGTTTCAGGAGCCCTACGCCGCGACCAAGGCGGGATTGATTGCCTTCACGCAGTCATTGCGCTCGACTTACCGCAGCCTGGGCGTCAGCGCCTCGGTCATCGTGCCGGGTTTTGTCGAAGCGGGAATTTATTCCCGGCTCAAGGCGCTGACCGGAATGTCGGCTCCGGTCTGGCTGGGGACTTCCCAGCCGGAATCCGTCGTTCAGGCCGTCCTGCGCGCCATGGAAAGCGACCGCCCGGAAATCATCGTGAACCCGATTCCCATCCGCCCGCTGCTGGCATTCACCGCATTGTTTCCGCGCGGCGGCGAATGGCTGACGGGAAAAATCGGCACCGACAATTTTTTCCGCCGGGCGGTTGAAATCGGAAAAAGGACGGCACGCTGACGGTAACAAGCTTGCCAAGCCAGTCAATTTTGTGTTCTTTGGGCAAAACATGAAACCTTTCCTGACCATCAAATCAACCGTCGTCATGGGATTGGCTGTCGCTGGCAGCGCGGCAACACTTCAAGCCGGCGGCTTTCGGCTGCCGGATCAGGACGCCTTTGCCACCGCGCGTGGCGAAGCTTTTGTGGCCACCGCCGACAATCCGTCGGCGGTTTTTTACAATCCGGCCGGCATCACGCAGCTCGAAGGCGGCAATGTGCGGGGCGGGCTGTATGGCATTTATCTCGACCCGACCTACCAGGCTCCGGGTGGTTCCCATACATATGATACTCGGGATCGGCTCCACGCCATCCCCCAGCTTTTTTATACTTACAGCGTGGCCAACAAAGACTGGCCGGTCAGCTTCGGGCTGGGCGTTTATTCGCCTTATGGCTTGAGCGAAAAATGGCCGCAGGACACGGGCTTTCGCGCGTCGGCCATCGAAGCTTCGCTGAAATATTACACCATCAACCCGGTCATCGCTTACAAGCTGCCGTGGAATATTTCCGTCGCCGCCGGCTTGATGGTGAATTATGCCAGCGTCAATCTGGAACAGGGCTTGTCGCCCATCCCCAACAACGATCTGTTCCAGTTCAAAGGCGATGCCTGGGCCGTAGGCTATAATCTGGGCCTGATGTGGCAGCCGCTGAAACAAATTTCCCTGGGCGCCAATTTCCGCAGCGCGACCCGGATGGATTTTAGCGGGAACACGTATGCCCAATACGGCCCCTCGCCGGTTTACACCAGCCCCGCCAACTTGGATTATCCTTTTCCACTGCAATTCTCAACCGGCATCTCCTATCGGCCCACGGAAAAGTGGAACTTCGAATTTGACGCGGAATACACCGACTGGAGCGACTTGGGCAACCTGACCATCCACCAGGCGACACCGAACCTTGTGCCGTTGAGCGGCATTCCGGTGGCGTTTGACTGGCAGGCGAGCTGGTATTATGAATTCGGGGCCACGCGTTATTTCGACAACGGCTGGCATGTGAGCGCCGGCTACATCTTCAACGAGAATTCCGTGCCGAACGCCACTTACACCCCGGTGGTGTCGGACATGGACAAACATTTTTTCAGCCTGGGCACCGGCTACAAAGGCCGGCATTTCAGTTTCGACGTGGCTTACCAGCTTGGTTACGGACCGGATCACACCGTGACGGGCAGCGCCACGCCGCCGGGTTTTCCGGCCGGTTACCATCCGGCGGACGGCACGTATTCGTTCCTCAGCCACGCCATTTCCGTTTCCGCCGGCTGGCATTTTTAGCCGG
>CAJAQO010000264.1 GCA_903944085.1 uncultured Verrucomicrobia subdivision 3 bacterium | reverse complement strand
CGCCAGTTGAAATTCCGCGTGGATGTCGCGCTGCACCACTTGCGTGGCGATCGGCGCGGGCTGCACGCCGAGCTGCTTGCAAACATAAGCCTCGACGCGCGGCGAAAGATGCGCGCTGGTGCCGACGGCACCGGAAATTTTCCCGACCGAAACCACTTCGCGGACCGTCTCCAACCGGCGCAACGCGCGGACAAATTCGTCGTGCATCAGCGCCATTTTCAAACCAAACGTCGTCGGCTCGCCGTGGATGCCGTGGCTGCGGCCCATGCACGGCGTGAACTTGTGCTCGTTCGCGCGGCGGGCGATGACGGGCAAAAGCTTTTTCACGTCGGCGATCAAAATGTCGGCGCTCTGCTGCATCTGCACGGCGTAGCAGGTATCGCCCACGTCGCTGCTGGTCAGGCCGAAATGGAACCAGCGGCTGGCGTCGTCATTGATCGCCTCGGCCACGGCGGTGGTGAAGCCGATCACGTCGTGGTTGAGAACTTTTTCCAACTCCTTCTGGCGCGCGACGAGGCCGGGCAGGTCGGCGAACCATTTGTCGCAGCCGGCCTTAATCTTCGCGAAATCCTTGGCGGGAACGATTTTCTCCTTCACCAAAGTTTCGCTGGCGAGGAGTTCAATTTGCAGCCAGATTTTTAATTTGTTTTCGTCCGTCCAAATCGCCCGCATTTCGGGGCGGGAATAGCGCGTAATCATGCCGCAAGAATAATGGAAACAATGAGCCGGTGAAATGTCAAAACCACTGCTGAAACCAACGGTTTACTGGCGGCCCACTTTTTCGGCCTTGGCTTTGTCCTGAACGACAGCATCCAGATTTCCCCGCGCCTGGACATCCGACGGATCTAATTGCAGCGTCTGTTGGAACTGGGCAATGGCCTCGTCCCAGCGTCCTTTGTTGGCCAAACCGACCCCAAGCTCGCGGTGGTTCTGGGCCGACAGCGGCTTCCACTTCACCGCTTGCTCGAAGCAGCGGATGGCCTCATCGGTGCGTCCCTTCAAGCCATAACAATTGCCAAGATTGCTGTAGGCGTCAGCGTAATCAGCCTTGAGTTGGATAACTTTGTTCCACTGGTCAATGGCTTCGTCGAAGCGGCCCATGTCCTGCAGAACACCAGCTACTCGTTCATTCGCATAAATGTCGCCGGGATCCAAGGTTACCGCCATTTGAAACTGTGCCAGAGCCTCGTCCAGACGTTTTCGTTCCGCCAGCAAATCCGCCAGCTTGCAGCGGACTTCCGTGCGGTGCGGATTAATTTGGAGAGATTCCTGATACATGGCCACCGCCGCGTTCACTTCACCGGCGCGTTGCAATTCGTTGGCCAAGCAAGCCGAGGCGATCCAATTATTTTGCGTCACATCCCTCGCGCGGGCATACAACGCCTTTGTGTCTTTCCAATAACCAATCTGACGCACGGTCAAGACAACGCAGACAACCATGACCGTTGCGCCCACCGCCCGGGCCAGAGTTTCGCGGTTGCGCCATCTTTCCGTCAGTTTGTTCGCGCCCCAAACCACGGCCAGCCAAAAGCCGATGGAGGGAATGTAAGTGTAACGATCCGCCAGCGCTTGTCGGCCGACTTGAATCAGACCGATCGCCGGAACCAAAGTGCCCAGAAACCAGAACCAGCCGACGGCCAGATACGGCAGCGACTGCCGCCGCCAAAGAACCAGTGCACTCACAGCCGTCAAAGCCAGTGCCGCTCCCGCCACCGTCCCGACTGGCCAATGTCCGGGGTGCGGATAAATGACGCATAAGTCCGCCGGCCAAACATTCATTCCGACATAGCGCACATAGGAAACCAGCGCATTGCCCAATCGAGCAGACAGGCTCAAGGTGTCTCCGGGCGTGACCGCGCCACCTCGCTCTTGCACCAGATAAGTCACCACCGAGCTGGCTGCCGCCAGCAGCAAAAAGGGGATTTTTTCCAGCAAAAGACTTTTGACTGGCACCAGTGGCCACCGTCGCAATGGCCAATAGTCCAACAACAACAGCGCAAACGGCAGCGTGACCAACATCGGTTTGCACAGCAGCCCGCAGACGAACAACAGGACGGCAGCCCAATACCAGAAGTGTCGAGATGCAAAGCCTGAGGATGAGGCAAACTGAATTTCGGATTTCGAACTCGGGCTTGTGATCCGCGGTTTGCTTCGGGATTCTGGCGCTTGGATTTTTGGTTTCTGACTGTCGGTTTCCGCGTAACGGACATAAGCCCAGATCGTGAGCAGCCAGAAGCACACGCTCAGCACATCCTTTCGCTCGGAAACCCAAGCCACCGATTCCACGCGGAGCGGATGCAACCCGAATAAAGCCGCCACCGCAAAACTGCGCCAGCGTGCGCCGGTCATCTTTTGCAGCAGCAGGAACAGCATCGCTGTGTTGAGCGCATGCAGGACAATGTTGGTGGCGTGGTGGCCGGCAGGGTTCAGGCCAAACAACTGGACATCCAGCAAATGGGACACCCAAGTCAAAGGATGCCAATTTTGAGCCTCGGTGCTGCTCCAGATCCATTTCAAACTTTCCCACGTCAACCCTTGGCTCACATGCGGATTCTGGGCGACGTAAAGCGGATCATCCAGGCTGACGAATCCGTTCCGCAGGCAGGGCAGGAAAGTGCCCAGAACGAGAAAGAATAGCAGAATTGGCCGCAGTGCCATCCGCTCTGTGGTTTTGTTTTTTCGGCGGTCAGCGGCCGTCACGGTTCGCATACCAGATGGTGCAATCAGAATGATGGGAAAGAAATTCAAAAAAACGAGGCCGGGGGAAATTCCCCGGCCTCGCGTGAAGGATCGCCGGCCTTTGCGGCCAGACATGCTCGTCAATTACTGGGGCGTGTAAGTAAGGTGCAAACGATAGAAGGTTTGCCCGGCAGACGACAATACGGTCTGCTGATTCATTCCGCCCACTTGGGTCACCGTCCCACCCACACTCGTCCAACTGGGCGGGTTCAGACTGGTGCTTTGTTCCAAGACATAGGCACCCACGCCAGACGGCCAGGAGAGCACGATTGAGCCGGCACCCGCAGATTGTGCGGTCAAGGCGGGCCAACTAATGATGTTGAAGTCGCTGATTGTCTGATATGAACCGGTGCCGCCAGTTGCTCCGGTGAAGCCCACATAAGCGGTCGTGCCGCCCACGCTGGCCGGAAGGTTGATTGCCATGCTGGTATTATAATACCCGCCAACAATGTTTGTATCAACGATGGTCAGATTGGCAATCCCATTTATGTAGGTCAACTTGACAAAGATGGGATCACCGCTGGCAATATCTACCGGATACGGATCCGTGACATTGACCACAGCACCATTGGTGGTAAGGGCGTAACCCACGCCGCCATAAGCGTTGCCAGAGTAGATGTTGAACTCCAACTCCGCGCTGGGCGTAATGCCGGTCACCCCGAGGCCACCACCAGCGCCGCCGAGGGCGGCGATTCCCGCAGGAGCGTTTTGAATCACAAAGCAAGCCCCGTCGGCACCGGCAATGTTCACATCCTGGTAGGTCCAGGAAGCCTCGAACGCGCCGATGTAAACCGGATCACTGAAGAAGCTGCTGGCATTCTGGCCGGTGCCCGTGGTCAGCGTCAGCACGTTGCTGCCACTATAATTGGCGCTTCCGTTCGCCGCCCAACTGCTGCCGAAGCCGTTGAAACCGACCGTAGGCACGATGGTCACGGTGGCGAGTTGGCTCGCCGTCGTGCCGTTAGCGTTGGTGGCGATGAGTTGGTAAGTGCCGGTATCGCTAAGTTGAGCGTTGGCGATCGTCAACTCATTGCTATGGGAACCGCTGATGCGGCTACCGTCTTGAAGCCCGGTGCTCGTGTTGTAATACCAGCCGAAAGTAATCGGCGGAGTGCCGCCAACGATCGTCGCCAGCGAGAACGGATAGCCGGCCAGGAACGTGTAGTTCGGCTGTAGATCCTGAAGGAATACCGGCGGTCCACTCACAACGGTCAACGTGACCAGAGCGCTGGCGTTGACACCGTAGGAATTGCTTGCCAACAAGAAGTAGGAGTCTGGTCCGCTCAAATCCGGCTGCACGTCGGTCAGCACCAAAGTGGCATTCGTTTGATGGGCCAGCAGGTTGGTGACCGCCCCGCCGCCAGAGGCCGGAATCTTATACCATTGAAGGCTCAACGCCGGCGTGCCAACAACATTTGCCACAAACATCGTATTGCCATCCTGGGACACCGTGGTATTTGTTGGCTGCAACGTGAAGTAGGGCGCAATTCCTGAGGCATAATAATGGGCAGCCACTTGGTTGGAACTTAACGCAATGGGGTAAATGGCGACCTCGTCAATATAGCCATTGAACTGGTCATTCATGTTCGTCGTGCTGGCCGTTGAACGCGCACCAATGGAAAGCGGTGAACCGCCGCTGCGGACGCCGAGAAGATTCGTGCCCAATTGCAGAGAGCCCACGAGTTGTCCATCCACATAAATGTAATCAGCATTATTCGACGCGTTTTGGGAGTTCAACACGCCCACGACATGATGCCACAAACCATCGCCAGTGCCGCTAGATGGGGCGTTGATGGGGTGAGACGTGCCGGCGGCATCACGGAAGTAAAAGCGGAAGTTATTGCTGGTTCCGCCACAATCGAGAGCGAATTGTTCACCCCCACCACCATAGCCGTAAGTGACAATGCCCGCCCCGGCAATGGACTGCGCTGCTGCGCTGGGGTTCTGAACCCACGCTTCCACGGAGAAGGCGGCGGGCTGATTGCTGGCCGCGACAAAGTTTGTGAAAGCGGGAACCTGGCCGACAAAACTGTCTTGTGATCCACTGCCGCTAAAAGGTCCAAACCCGGCGGCAGTGTCCGTGTCGTTAGTGCTGTAACCTGGGGTTACTCCGATGGTGGCATTGGTATAAAAACCACTGTGTTGCCCCATATAATCATTGGCTACAAGGTAGCCGTTGGGCGAGGCTGCGGTCGGCGGGTTGCCGTTGCCTTCATCCAGGCGCCAGTAGGCGATGGGACCGTCCGCCACAATCGTGGAAGCGTAGCCCGGACTGGGTAACTGGACCGTCAGGCTAAGGAGTGAACTCATGGTCGCGCCATAGATATTGCTGACCACACAGAAATAGTTGCCGGATTGGGACAACTGGACATTATTCAACGTCAAGCCGGCATTGGTGGCATTGGCAATACCATTCGTCGTGGTTCCCACCACGCTGAACCACTGGTAGAAGTATGGAGAAGGTCCACTGGCTTGCAAACCTGTGGTCGCGTAAGTGCCGCCCTTCAAAAGCGTCTTGCTCGCCGGCGTCGGCTGAACAACGATGCCCGGTGCGACAGGTTGCTGCACGCCCAGGAATTGAACTTCGGCAATCTGCATGCTGTTGGCAACAGAGTTGCTTCTGACGTTATTAATCGTCACCCGATAGGTCGTAAAGGGCGTTGAATTGGCAAAATCCACCTCTTGCAAAACCTGGTTGGTGACATTGACTGCGAATGCTGTGGAAAAATTGCGTTCCGCGGGCAAAGCCAGCGGCTCATCGGGAACAATGGTTGTCCAGTTGGTGCCGCCATCATTAGAACCTTCCAACATGAAATCTGCCGGATCACAAATCGAGGCATTCACCGCAGCATAAAACCTCAAGGCGTTCACGACCGTGCTGCCGGCAAGCGGCGTCCAGATGAAACCGACGGGCCCGGAGAAAGGCCCGGCGGTGCTGGCGCTGGGGCCATAATTCAAGTATGTTCCCAAAGTTCCATCAATCACGTTGGTCACCCCCAACCCGGCAGGTGAAGTCAGGCTGGTTTCGCCGAAGTCGGAAATCAGGTCGCTAGGAACGGCGAGGTTGCCATTGGTTGACACCCGGAGGGAGAGCACCGCGAGCGGGCTGTTGGTGCTGCTGGGAGCCGAATTATAGACCTGGCAGGTGTAAAGATAAGCCGCGTCGGCGCTGCCGACATTGGCAATCGTCAGGTTGGTGGTCGTGGTCCCGGAGATGATCGCGGTGGAGCCGGGAATGGGCGACGCCCCGTTGGGCAGGTTATTGGTAAAAGTCGCACCGTCGGTGTATTGCCATTGGAACGCCGGCAGACTTCCGATACCGGGGACGACGTTGAAACTAGCCGACTGGCCCGCATACACGTTTTGTGCCGGCGCGTAATTGATCACCTGGCTCACGGGCAGGAAATTGGTGCTGGCACTGACCGCGATGATGTAGCTGGCCCAGTTGGCGTGGCCCTGTATCGTGGTGTATCCGACTTGGATATTTGTGACCGGGCTGCCGTCGAGCATTTGAAATTCCGATTCGAATATTCTCGGCACCCCCGCACTTGTGCCCGTCGTGTCGAGATTTTGAACACTTCTGCCGGCAGTCCCGCTGCTGTTGCCAATGTTGACCCGCTCATAAGAAGCGTAGGCGTAGGGAACGGTGGTTTCAAACCAGTCATAACAATAGAAAACATTGGTTTCGTTAATGCCATCGCTATGCTGCAAAATGATGTAGTTCGTCATTTTGTTGCCGCTGCCGATGGATGCGCCGCAGGTCAAAAGCGAGAAAGCCGTATAAGTGCCCGGCGTTTGCGGCGTGATGTTGGCCAACTGGTGGTTGGTATCAATCAGTGTGCTGCTGTTCTGGTGGTAACTCGCGGGCATCTGGTAAGTGCGGGCGGGATTGGCGGCACTGGTCAGAACCGTGCCGTGTGCCGGGAAGCCGTTCGTTGGCGCGGCGGCATCCCACCCGACCTCAAACCAAGTGTTGCCCCCAGCGGCCAAGTTGGTGCCATTGTCCATCACGGCGTTCAGTGGCGACAGCCCGGCGAGTGTCTGCGGGGAATTGGCGACCACGAAGCCGGCATTAAATCCGCTGACCGGGATCGGAGTGAACGGCCCCGTCAACACGAGGGTATTCGGAATCGTGGCATTGTCCGCCGCGTTGGCGCTGCCGCTGACGGAAATAATGACGTCGGCATGAGTCGTGCCGTTGGCGGCTTGGGTGAAGCCGGCGGTAAAGATGAGATTTGTCGCGGGGGCGCTGGTATTACTGAGCGCGATGTCAAACGACCACAGCCGCGAACCACTGGTAACACCCGTGTTGTTAGCATAAGTATTCTGGTTTTCCGCAGGGTTACCCCGGGCAGCAGCGGTATAAGCATACGAGCAGGTTGGAGTGCTTTGAGGAGTGCCGGGATAGGTATAGGTAGCAGCATTGACAAACCAGTTCGGCACGGCAAAAGGAACGGGGCCTTGGACAGTGCCGTCCGCGTATTGGATCGTCACCGTATTCGAATCCGGCCCGCCACCGCTGCACAGGAAGGACAAAGCCGTGTATTTATTCGTATTGAAACCGCCGGCACCATTGGTGTTATTCAACGTCAGACTGGGATTATAATAGGGGCTATTGGTGGGATAAGTATAAGGCCCGCCCACCAGCGGCTGGCTGTTGTAGGTTTGGACAACATTATTAATCACGTTGGTGTAAGGACAAATGCACACGCAGTTGCTGTTCCAATTACTCCAGAAGGGGAGTTGATAGACGTGGCTGGCAAAACTCACGTTGGTCAGCAGGGTGCCGCCAGCGGGCAATCCATAAGTGGGATTGGGGCGATTCATGCCTCGTTCGAAAAACGTATTGCCGGATAAAACCGAATAGTAAGTTGGGAAGCCAGCAACGGTGTCGGTCTGCAAAGCAGGGCCGTGGTCAATGGTGACCGAAACCGATTGGGCGTTCAGCCTGTAAGTCCAATCCAACGGTATCACCGTATTGACGGTGAAGCTGGCGGGAGTCAGCGGGATGGGCGTGAATGTCTGGGCTTGAAGGCTGGCCAAGCCGGCCAGCCCCAAGGCTGCCAGCGAAGTCAAAACACGCCGCACCGCCCTGCCGGCGAGCACGGAGTCGAGTGCATTCCATAACTGGACCACGAACTGGAACCGCGCAGTTTTCTTGGAGTAAGGGGTTTTCATGATTGATTTTAATTGCTGGTTTGTCACCGAAAGGGCGACGGTTTTCCGATGGATTCTTGATTATTTATTGATTGGGGTGAACAGACGGATGGGGGAACTGAACTGCAAACAAACACTGCCCGTTCCCAAGAAAGTGGGAAACAGGTGAGGCATGGCCCGCATTAGCATTGCTGGACACATACTTGTTGATTTAATAATCATTCAAAACGCATCAGAGTCAACAGCAAATTTAAGATTTCATGGCCGCAAATTTGCAGCGAGGTTGACAAACCCAACTACGCCACACGGGTCGAGATCGCCGCCGACTGCGGTGTCGGAACCCAGACGGACCAATGCCGAAGGGACGGCACGCGGACGAAAAACAAATCAGCGCGGGAACAAGGCTTTAGTGTTTCAAGAATGAATTGGAGCGTTTTTGCGATCTCGGCTTGAGGCGATGCCGGAGTGGTTTTTTCCATGGCTCATTGCGTCATTTGAATAACCAGACCGACGTGTCCACGCCGAGTTCCTGAAAAAGAAACGCATAGATGTCGGTTTGTTCCGCCACGCGAACTTTTAACGATGATCCCATGCCGTGGCCGGCGGTGGCCGTGGTGCGCAGCAAGATCGGCCGGTCGGAACTCGTCGCCGCCTGCAAGCGTGCCGTCATTTTGCGCGAATGCGCCGGGTTCACGCGGCCGTCGGTTTCGCCGCACGGAAAGAGCACGGCGGGATAGCCCACGCCTTCCAGCACATGATGATACGGTGAATAAGCCTGGAGGGCCTTGAACTGGGCCTCGTCCTGCACTGAACCGAACTCGGTCGTGTTAAATGCGCCGTTCGGATCCAGTTCCACGCGCAGCATGTCGTAAATGCCCACGCGCGAAACGACGGCGCGGGCCAGCTCCGGCCGCTGCGTCAGAAACGCGCCCATCAACAGGCCGCCATTGCTGCCGCCCATGACCGCCAGTTTGGCCGGAGAAGTGTATTTGCGCTGGATGAGATGCTCTGCGCAGGCGATGAAATCGTCGAAAACATTTTGTTTGCGGGTGAGGTTGCCGGCGCGATGCCAGTCCTCGCCAAATTCGCCGCCGCCGCGCAGGTTGGCGATGGCATAAACACCGCCAGCATCGAACCAGATGCGCCGGGTGGAATTGAACGCTGGCGTCAGGCTCACACCGTAGCCGCCATAGCCATAGAGCACCGCCGGATTTTTGCCGTCGAGCGGAAGGCCTTTTTTGTGCAGAATGCTGAGCGGAATTTTCGTGCCGTCCTTGGACGTGGCGAATTCACGGACAACTTCGATGTCGTCGAAGTTTGCCGTTGAAGCCATTTGCAAAGCCGTGGCACGCGGCTGCCGCATCCCCGGTTGCCATTCATACCATCCCGGCGGAACGAGATAACTGGTGTTGGAAAAATATAATTCATCGCCATGCCAGCAGTGAAGTCCACCGACGGATGAAACCGGCAACACTGGCACCTCGACCGGTTTGCCATGATTCGGGTAAAACCACAGGCGCGATGGCCCGCCTTCCATCACCGCCACGTAAAGACCGCTGGCCGCCGGCACATATTCGTCCAGCACGCCGCGGACTTCCGGCACCAGCACGCTGGCTTGCTTCAGATCAAGATTCGTCAGCGGCAGGCGGAGAATTTTTCCGCGCGGCGCATTATTTTTGGAAAGCAGATACAACGCCGCATCCGGGCCAAACTTAATCGCTTTGATTCCGTCCTCGAAACGGGTGAGTTGATGCCACGCGCCGGAAGCGGCCCGCAAAAAATGGGCGTAGTCGCCGCCATCGCCATTGGCAACGGAGGCCAGAAGCCATTGCCCGTCCTCGCTCGCGACGAGCGCAATTTCCGCAATGCGCGGAAAATCGCGGCCCAACTCATAAGTATCCGCGCTCACCGGCGTGCCAAGTTTATGAAACCAGATTTGCTGAAAAAAACGCTGGTCCGCCTCCGGCCGTTCGTCCGCGTGCGGATAGCGTGTGTAAAAAATGCCGGTGCCGTCGGCGCTCCACGCGGCACTGCCGCCGCCGGTTGGATATTGGACGCCGGGAATGATGTCCGGCAACGCGCGGCCGGTTTCCGTCTCAAAAAAATGCAGCACGCCATTTTCGCTGCCGTTCTCGGAGAGGCAAATGGCCACGCGCCGGCCATCCGCAGACGGCACGGACCAGTCCATCGCGGTGGCACCATTCGTATTCCAGGCGTTGGGATCGAACACCACTTTGCGCAGCGCGGGCGGGAAAACTGATTTCAACCGGACCAACACCGGCTGCTGGGCCGGCGGCTTGAAGCGCGTGGCAAAAATATTTCCGCCCCGGCAATCGTCCAAGCCGTAGCTGGCGGATTCATCCGCGATCAACTCCGAAAGTTCCTGCTCCAATCCGTCACGAAATTCCAGCCGTTCAAAATAGTCGCGCGTGCGCTCGTTTTGCCGGCGGGTCCAATCGCGGACGGCGGGACTGGCGGCGTCTTCGAGCCACTGATAATCGTCCACCACCGCCACGCCGTGATAGCTGTTTGTGACCGGCTCGCGCGCGGTGGAAATGTTCGGCAGCGATGGCGAGCCGGCCGCCGCGGCCAGGCCAATTCCCAAAACCGCCGGGAAAACGACGCGAAGAAAGTGGGATAAGTGCATTTTTAAAACAGTAAACTCCGGCCGTGGCCGGACAAGTTTTTTCGGTCAGGCTGTCCAACGTCGCTTGCGGGTCTGGCGTCAATTGCTCCGCCGGTTCTGAATTGTCCGCCGCATTCAACACTGTGACCCCGACTCTCGCGGAAAGGGAGAAACGTTCGCCGCGTTTTTGGAAATACCAGCGAAGCGATGAACAATTCGCCTTTTAGTATGGCGGCTTGGCCCGCCGAGGCTTTTGTGGAGTTCTTGCCAGGGGTTTTTGAGGTTTTCCAGGTAGTTTTGGGCCTGGCTATTTCAATCCCCGCTGCCACAAATCAAAGTGATACAGCGCCACCACGACGAGGCTGTGACCGATTTTTCCGTTGGCAACGAGCTTCGGGATTTCCGCCACCGGCATGAGGTGCGTTTCCAAATCCTCGCCGTGATCAAATTCCACGTCGTGCTGCAAGCGGCAGTTTTCGATCATCACGGTGTAGGTGACATTGCTTAAAATGGCGGGGTTGGAATGAACTTGGCCGAGCAGGCGTGCATTTTCGCCGGCATAGCCGGTTTCCTCGCGCAACTCGCGCACGGCGGTCGCCACCGGATCGGTCTCGTCCGGGTCCATCATGCCGCCGGGAATTTCCAGTTCGACGGTGTTTGAGCCGTGGCGATATTGTTCCACCATCACCAACTGCTGATCCGGCGTCACGGCGATGACGTTGACCCAGCCGACGGTGTCGAGGACGTAAAAATCGTGCTCCTTGCCGGTGCGCGGATTGACACAAATATCGGAGCGGATTTTGAAGATGCGAAAGTCGCCCACGGATTTGGAGCTGACCTTTTTCCAGGGAGTGATCATATTAATTTTAAGTTGCGAATTATGAATGCTGAATACCCGGGGCGGTGGCGGAACACAAACTCAATTCACCATTTGAAATTCGGCATTCGTCATTTGCCTTGCGCCGCCCAGCCCTGGCGCATCAAGCCAATGAGGTGTTGCAAAGCTTCGTCGTAGCTGCGGCCTTTTTCGGCGGCGAGCTGGCGGGCGCGTTTGTCGAGTTGCGCGGCCATCTCGGCGGATTTTTCCGCCGGGCAGCCGAGCGCGGCTAAGATTTTGGCGAGTTCGGAAATTTCCACGGCAACAATTTGATCAAGAAAACAAAAACGCAGGAAACGGAACTCAAATTGTTCCCGGTTTCCTGCGTTTGAGATTCAATTTTATTTTACTTCACCGAATCGCGCGGGACGATGGTGATGCTGATGATGCCCATGCGTTTGTCCGGGCGGTCTTGCGGATGCGTGGGCGTGGTGCCGATTTTTTCCAGCACGTCGTCGCCTTTGATCAGCTTGCCAAACGTGGTGTATTGGTGGTCGAGAAACGTCGGAGCGCCGTGACAAATGAAAAATTGCGAGCCAGCGGAGTCCGGATTGTTCGAGCGCGCCATCGAGATGACGCCGCGCTGATGGGAATGGTCGTTGAACTCGGCCTTGATCTGGTAGCCGGGGCCACCGGTGCCCCACGCGGCTTCCTTGCTCGGATCCTTGGTGAGCGGATCGCCGCCCTGGATCATAAAGCCTTTGATGACGCGGTGAAAACAGGTGCCGTCGTAAAACCCTTTTTTGGCGAGGGTCTTGAAATTCTCGATGGTTTTGGGCGCGGCGTCGGTCCAGAATTCGACGACCATGTCGCCTTCGGTGGTTTTGATGACGGCAACTTCGTTGGATGTGCTCATGGCGGGTGCGGTAGGTGTATTGGTTGTGGTTTCTTCAGCTTGGATGGCGGTTGCGGCCATAAACAAGCCGAACGCGCAAAGTAAATGAATTGCTTTCATAGCCGCAAAATCTTCCAAAATACGGATGATTTGTCACGCGCGGAATGAAATCATTTTCGCGGCGGCAAACGCGGGTCGTCCTGCATGGAGCTGGTGATCAGGCTGCCGCGCGGCCGGCGGGAACGCTTCACCAGCCAAATTACCAAGCCCAGCGCCACCGCGAGCAGTCCGCTGCCGAGGATGACCAGCTTTTGGAAACCGGTGTCGGCGGCCGCGCCGGTGTCTGTCATTGGGGTGATTACAGCGGTGACATTCGTCAGGCCAGGCGGGTTGGTGGCCGCAACAATCACCGGCGGAACGAAAACCGGTGCCGGTGCGGACGTGACCGGCGCGGGTGGCGGAATGGCAACCGGTGTCGGGTTGGCCGGCGGCGCGACAACCACCGGCGTGGCCACTATTCTTGGCGGGCTTGCCGGCAGGTTGGCGGCTGCGATGTTGGTGGCGGGTTGCGCTGTCGGTTGCACCGATGGCGGCGGTGCCGGCTTGGTCAGTGCGGAGAGGTTGGTGCCGACGTTGGTGCCGACGATGATGAGCGCGGGCACTGGCACCACTGCCGGCACCGCGACCGGCGGGGCCTTGCTGACCGGCGGCGGCTCGAGCTTGGGGGCCGGCGGCGGCGGAAACTTCGGGAAACTCAGTGGCACCGACCGGTTCACGGAACTGCCCAGATATTCGCCGTGATACGAACGCAGAACCAAGATAAATGGTTGGGGCACGCCTTTGCCGGCCGCCGAGGCTTTTTTGATGATGTCATTCACGCCGCTGTCGTAAGGCGTGCCGAGCAGCCGGCTGTCGCTGTCGCAAAAAACCAAGACGGTGAGCCGTTCCGAATTTTTCACCACCCGGTTCAGCAGCGGCTGGAGGGCGGACAGGGTTGCGCGCCGCGTGAAATTCTGGTGCCCGAGAAAATCCTTGAGCCGCGAGGAATACATTTCCGCGTCCTCCGGCGCCCAACTCGCGAGCGGAAAGGTGCCCGTGTGCAAATCCGAGTCCGCCGTCCAAACGGCCAGGTCGTCATTCATCTGCAATTCATGTTGCAAATTGCTGGCAAATAATCCGTCCAGCGCCTGCCTGACCACCGGCAGATTCTTTTTCAACGCCGGCGAGGTTTCAAATACCAGCAGGCAGCGGCCCGGCTCCGGCACATCCGCTTTGGCTCCGGCGACCAGAAAAATTGCCGCCAGCAGCGCGCTCCACCGGCCGACGCGGCGGATAAAATATTGGGCCGTCAAAATATTCATGGGTTCAATGCGGACGTCGGAATGCCATTCGCGCCGCCCGGTTGTATTGGTTTAAATCCGCCTGCAAATCGCCCAGCACCTGGTCAATCATGCGGATGAAATTCGCGCAGCTGGCCACCGAGCCGCCGAAACCGCTGACCGTGTCGCGTTCCGCAAAATCATCCGTCACCACCAGCACTTCGCCGTAAGGCTGAAACCGGTGCGCCGCGCGCTCGATCAAATCATCCGCCGTCTTGCCGCTGCTGGAAAATAAAACTTCCAACGCGCCGCCGGAATTGTTTTTTGGTTTGCTGCACCGCGCGCCCGTGCCGTCAAAAAAAATCGTGACCGGCGTGCCGCAGGCATCCTGATATTGGCCCAGCATTTCCACCAAGGCGTCGCGCGCCGCCGCGGAATGACGCGGCGCGCCCGCCGCCAGCTCCGGCCAGTTGTGCAGCAGGCTGTAACCGTCCACCAGAATTCGCACGAGCGCCATGCGCGAAACATAGTCGCTTCCGCCCCAAGTCCAAAGTCTAAAGTCCAAGGTCTGGCGCAGTCGGGCGGCCAACTTTCGGCTTTATTCAGGCTTGAAACTTCAAACTTGAAACTCGAAACTGTCATCCGTGTCCGCCGCCCAATCTATTTTAACCAAGCCGAACCGGCGCATCGCCGTGCTGGCGCTTTTCATTTTCGTGCTCGACCAGCTCACCAAATGGGTTGTGCTGCGCACGCTGCGGATTGGCGATGAGCGCGTGGTCATCCCGGGATTTTTTCATCTTGTCCACCGCGACAACACCGGCGCGGCCTGGAGCCTGTTCACCGGCAACAACGCCATTCTGGCCGCCGTGGCGCTGGTGGCGCTGGTGGCGCTGTTTTTTTCGCGCCACCATTTCAACGCGCACACGCTCACCGGCCAGTTCGCGTTTGGCCTGATCTTCGGCGGCATCATCGGCAACGTCACCGACCGGCTGCTGCCCACGCGCCATGCCGTGGTGGATTTTCTTTATTTTTTCCTATCACGGCGCGGTGGCGACGAACTGGGCTTTCCCGCTTTCAATGTCGCTGACTCGGCCATTTGCACCGGCGTCGCGCTGATTTTCCTGATCAGTTGGAAAAACGAAAACGCGCCGCGGCCGGTGACCACCTGAGCCGCCATGTCCGCGCGCACCGAGAATTTCATCATCGAGCATTCGCTGCCGTCCGCGCGGCTCGACAAGTTTCTGTGCGAAAAATATCCCGCCGCCTCGCGGGTCGCCTTGCAGCGGCTGATCGAGCAGGGTCACATCCGTATCAACGGCCAGATCGTCAAACTCACGCATCATCCCCATGCCGGTGAACAGGTGGAAGTGCACTGGCCGGAAGCCCGGGCCGCCGAAGCGCAGCCGGAAGCCATCCCGCTGGATATTTTATTCGAGGACCAGTCGCTGCTCGTGGTGAACAAACCCGCCGGCCTCGTCGTGCATCCTGCCGCCGGGCATGAAGAGCACACGCTGGTCAACGCGCTGCTGCACCATTGCCAGGGCTCGTTGAGCGGCATTGGCGGAGTGGTGCGGCCGGGCATCGTCCACCGGCTCGACAAGGAGACCAGCGGCTGTCTGGTGGTGGCCAAGGATGACGCGACGCATCTGGCTTTGTCCGAACAATTCGCCCGGCGCGTCGTCAAAAAAATTTACCACGCCATCCTTTGCGGCGACATGCCGCGCGAAGCCGGCGAAATCCACGCCGCCATCGCGCGGCATCCCACGCACCGCAAGCGCATGGCCGTGCGGGACGATGGCGACCGCCGCGCCGCGCACACGAGCTGGCGCGTGTTGGCACGGCTAAAGTCGGCCACGCTCGTCGAGGTGCAGATTCACACCGGCCGCACGCACCAGATCCGCGTGCATTTCCAGTTTCTGGGTTATCCCGTGGCGGGCGACCATGTTTATGGGGCCAAGCCCAATGCCCGGCTTAAGGAACTGACCAACTACGCCGCGCCGCGCGTGCT
>CAJAQO010000263.1 GCA_903944085.1 uncultured Verrucomicrobia subdivision 3 bacterium | reverse complement strand
GCCCAGGTCGCCGACTTGCACATTGTTCGGGATGCCGCCGAGGGCGGTGACGGCGGAGCGCGGCCGTCCCCGGCCGCTGATTTGAACATTTTGCCGCCGGGATTGTCCATCCACCGTCAGATTGCCGGCGGGCTTTATTTGGTCGCCGTTATCGGATTGCCTTTTGTCCGGCAATCGGGCAGAGTTAAAAACCTTTTCGCAAAATAAACATGAAAAAATTATTCGTAACGATGTGTTGTATCGGTATGGCCGCGCCGCTGTTTGCGGACGGCACGAACCAACTGGCTGATGAGAAATCCCGTGTGAGCTATGCCATCGGCATGATGACCGGCCACCAATGGAAGGCGCAGGACATTGATTTTGATCCTGATACCTACGCGCAGGGCATCAAGGATGCGCTGACGGGCGGGACCACGCTGCTGACGCCGGAGCAGGCGCAGCAGACCATTGACTCTTTCAAAAAAGAATTCACCGCCAAGCAGCAGCAGAAGCGGTTGGAACTGACGGCCAAGAACAAAGCTGAAGGCGTGGCCTTTCTCGCCACCAACAAAAACACGGCGGGCATCAAGCTCCTGAGCGTCACCTTGCCGGATGGCAAAACCAGCGAGCTGCAATATCTCGTGCTCACTGCCGGCAGCGGTGCGATTCCGGCGGCCAGCGACACGGTGTCGGTGAATTATCGCGGCACACTGCTCGACGGCACGGAATTCGACAGTTCTTACAAGCGCGGCCAGCCCGCCTCCTTTCCGGTCGGCGGCGTCATTCGCGGCTGGACCGAGGCGCTGAAAACGATGCCGGTTGGCTCGAAATGGAAACTGTTCATTCCGTCCGAACTGGCCTACGGCGAACAGGGCAACCGGGGCATTCCGCCGAACTCCACGCTGATTTTTGAAGTGGAACTGCTCAACGTGCAGGCCAGTCCGCCGCCGCCGCCGCCCGCGCAGCCCGCCGCGCCGCTGACCAGCGACATCATCAAGGTGCCGAGCGCCGAGGAATTGAAGAAGGGCGCGAAGATCGAAGTTATCAAGCCCGAAGACGTGCAAAAGGCCCAAGCCCAGCAAAATAAATAACCAGCGGAACCGGTTTGAATTTTCGTGACGGCGGTGCTGCGGCACCGCCGTTTTTATTTAATGCTCGCGGACGTTTTCCGGCCCGCGTTGATTCCGGCCGCTGGTTACCGGTGAAATTATTTTTTTGAACGTCCATCCCCGCGTTGTGTCTCTGTTGTAGATTATGAAATTGACCAAATTCTTTGTCGGTTTTTCATCCGCCATGCTGGGCGCACTCGTCATGGTGGCCATCGGACATTTCACTTTGTGGGGGCGCGAGAACCAGCCCGCGTTCAATGTTTCTACCGCGCCGCTCAATCGGGACGCACGGCTTGGCACCAGCTTCGCCCCGATTGTCAAAAAGGTCGCGCCCAGCATCGTCAATATTTACAACACGCGCTTCATCAAGGAACGGCCCCAGCACAACCCGTTCATGGACGACCCGTTTTTCCGCCAGTTTTTCGGCAACCAGTTTCAAGGCGATGAGCGGGAGCGCACGCGCAAGGAGCAAAGCCTCGGCTCCGGCGTGATTGTTTCCGCCGACGGCTATATTTTGACCGCGAACCATGTGGTGGCCGATGCCGACGAGCTGAAAGTTTCCATCGCCGACAACAAAAAGGAATACGTCGGCAAAGTCGTGGGGCGCGACGAATTGACCGACGTGGCCGTGCTGAAAATCCAGGCGAACAACTTACCCGCCGTCACGCTGGCGGACAGCGATCAGCTTGAAATCGGCGATGTCGTGCTCGCGCTGGGCAATCCATTTGGCATTGGTCAAACCGTGACCATGGGCATTGTCAGCGCGCTCGGCCGCAGCGGCCTGGGCTTTAACGGCTACGAAAATTTCATCCAGACCGATGCCGCCATCAATCCCGGCAATTCCGGTGGCGCGCTGGTGGATGTGGAAGGCCGGCTGGTCGGCATCAACACCGCCATCATCAGTCCCAGCGGCGGTAACAACGGCATCGGCCTGGCCGTGCCCATCAACATGGCGCGGCATGTTTTGGAACGCCTGGTCAGCGGTGGCAAGATCACGCGCGGTTATCTCGGCATCGTGCCGCAGGACATTGACGCCGGCCTGGCCAAGCAGTTCAACCTGCCGGATCAGAGCGGCGCGCTGGTTGGCGATGTTTCTCCGGATTCCCCGGCGGAAAAAGCCGGCTTGAAAGCCGGCGACGTCATTCTTTCTGTGAACGGCAAGATCATCACCGGCGAGGAAAATTTGCGCGTCACCGTTTCCCAACTGGAACCCGGTTCGCCGGCCACGCTCAAAATCATTCGCAACGGAGCCGTCAAGACCATCGTCGCGACGCTGGGCGAACTGCCGGACGAGGCCGCCAACAACAACACCGATCAGGATAATCCAACCCACGACAGTTCGAAGACGGACGCGCTCGACGGCGTGACGGTGGCGGACGTTGATGCGTCGGTTCGCGAAGAACTCCACATTCCCGCCGCGATTCATGGCGCGATTGTCGGCAGTGTGGACCGCGATTCCAATTCCTACGATGCGGGGCTGCGTCGCACCGACATCATTGTCGAGATCAATCATCAGCCCGTGGCCAGTTCCGACGACGCCGTCCGGTTGTGCAAGTCCGCCAAAGGCGACCAGATTCTCCTGAAAATCTGGCGGCTGCGCGGCGGTTTTGGCGGCACGCGCTTCCTGAGCGTGGACAATACCAAGCGCCCGAAATAACGGCGGTTGGTTGTCAGTTGCCAGTTACAAGTTACAGGTTGCAAGTTGTCCGACAGTTGAACTTGCAACCTTCAACCTGTAACCTGCAATCATCATGTCCGTTCAATACAAAGATTATTACCAGAGCCTCGGTGTGCCGCGCACCGCCAGCGCGGATGAAATCAAAAAAGCTTTTCGCAAGCTCGCGCGCGAATTTCATCCCGACGTCGCCAAGGACAAAAAGAAGGCCGAGGAAAAATTCAAGGAGATCAACGAGGCTTACGAAGTTTTGTCCGACGCGGACAAGCGCAAGAAATACGACGAGCTGGGCGCCAACTGGAAATCCGGCGCGGAGTTCCGGCCGCCGCCCGGCTACGGCGGTCAGGCGTTTCGCGGCAGACACGCGGGCGGCGGCGAGGATTTTCATTTCGGCGGCACGGGCTTCAGTGATTTCTTCGAGCAAATGTTCGGCGCGCGGATGCGCGGCGCAGGCGCGGGCGGTTTCGGCCAGCGCGGAAATTTTTCGCCGGATGACCTCGCCGAGCGCGGCGCGGACATCGAGGGCGACATCATGGTCACGCTGGAGGAGGTCGCGCGCGGTTCCGTGCGCACCGTGAACGTCCGCCACGGCGACCGCGCCGAATCGCATCAGGTCAAAATCCCGCCCGGCATCAGCGAAGGCCAGAAACTGCGGCTCGCCGGGCGCGGTGAAAGCGGCAGCGGCGGCGGCGAGAATGGCGATTTATTTTTGCGCGTGCGTTTCGCCAAGCATCCCGACTTCGAAGTGGATGGTCACAATCTCGTTTACGAACTGGAACTCGCACCGTGGGAAGCCGCGCTCGGCGCGGAGATTGCCGTGCCGACGCTTGACGGCAAAGTGAACATCAAGATTCCCGCTGGCGCGCCCAGCGGCCAAAAACTCCGCGTCCGCCATCACGGCCTGGCGCAGCGCGACGGCACGCGCGGCGATTTGATGGTCGTCACCAAAATCGTCGTGCCGGAAAAAATCTCCGGGGCCGAAAAGAAACTGTGGGAGCAGCTCGCCCACGACTCCAAGTTCAATCCGCGCGGTTGACCAAACCTCGGAGGGACGAGTTCCACGAGTTCCTATTCCGAAGACGCCGGGAGGGCGGCTGGCGCAGCCATGGCGGATGATTTCGGCGCGCTTGCCGACGGGGCAAATGGCTCGATGCTCGGCAAATTATGCCTAGCCTTCGATCTCCGAGGTGAAACTTTCGATGTCGCAGGCAAAACCTTTGATGTCGGAGCCAAAACCTTTGATGTCGCGAACGAAACCTTTGATGTCGCGAACGAAACTTTTGATGTCGCGAACGAAACTTTTGATGTCGGAACCAAAACTTTCGATGTCGGGAGGCAGACCTTTGATGTCGGGGCGGAAACTTCCGATGTCCGAGCCTTAACTTTTGAGGTCGGAACGGAGTTTTTTGAAGTTTTTGGCGTCAAATCCAGTTGCCATAGGCTCGTTTTAGGCAGTTTGCGGAAAAACCCCGGATTTTTGAGGTTTCCGGTGGAACGACGGCGACCCAGGCGGTTCGGCAACCGGAACAGCCGCGTAGCGCAGCCGTCCCGGCGGCGGGTTAACGCACCGTCCCGGTGCGAGTTCGGCCACTGGCGGCGGGACGCCACCGGGACGGCCGCGCTACGATCACCCAGCCGCTGCCGCCATCAATTCAACGCTAAAGGAGAATCCGAACCGGTTGTCGAATGCCGGCGATGACGTGCCGCCGCTTTCCGATGGGAAGACCGCCGCAAAAGGAAGTGGGACAGTCAGCTTGCCTGTCGTGTGGGTGTGTTTGTCCAAAGAAACTGGGCAGGCAGGAAGCCTTTTCCACTACTTTGCGGCACTTTTGCAAGAGGTCTCCCAATGGCCTTGCTTGACCGCGGGGATGGCCGCCTTTAGCTTCAGCACATGGCAAATGCCAAAAAACCTAAACGCAAGGCCGCGCTGCTCGGCCTCGGCCTGGATTCCGACGGCCACAAGCGCATCACCACCGGCCCCAACTTCGCGCTCGTCGGCGGCACCCAGGAAACCCACGAGGCCATGACCGAGCAGGCCATCAAGATCAACGAAAAACTCAAGGCCCGCGGCAAGCGCCTCGAAGATGTCAGCCACGCGGAGTTCGACGACATCGCCCACGAGGTCGGCCTGAAAAAAATTCCCGCCCCCAAACGCGATGCCAATTGACGCCCTGCCGCGCTTTCCGCTGGCGCAGTTGCCGACGCCGCTGGAAACGCTCAAAAATCTTTCGCGCCAGCTCGCCGGCCCGGAGCTGTTGATCAAGCGTGACGACCAGACCGGTCTCGCGCTCGGCGGCAACAAAACGCGCAAGCTGGAATTTCTCGTCGGCGATGCGCTCGCGCAGGGCGCGGACACGCTCATCACCCTCGGCGCGGTGCAGTCGAATCATTGCCGCCAAACCGCCGCCGCCGCCGCCAAGGCCGGGCTGCGCTGCGAATTGATTCTGAATGGCAAAAAACCGGACGTCGCGAACGGCAATTTGTTGTTGAATGAAATTCTCGGCGCGAATCTGCATTGGATTGAGCGTCCGCAGCGCGCGGCGAAGTTGAAAGCATTGGACGCGGAGCTGCGCGCGCAGGGACGCAAGCCGTATCTGATTCCCGTCGGCGGCTCGAACGGCGTGGGCGCGACCGGCTACGTCGTGGCCATGCAGGAACTCGTGGCGCAACTCCGCGCGAGCGGCCAGCGCGTGGATCATCTGGCCTTCGGCACGAGCAGCGGCGGCACGCAGGCCGGCCTCACGCTCGGCGCGCGCGTCGCGGGTTTCACCGGCCAGTTGCACGGGCTTTCGATTGATAAAAATGATCCTGAACATTTTGAATACGAAGCGGAGGTCGCGCAAATCGCCAACGACTGCGCGGCCTACATCGGCTCGCCCGTGCGCGTGACGCCCGGCGACGTGAACGTCGTCTATGGCTACAAAGGCGAAGGCTACGGCGTGGTCGGCGATCTGGAACGCGACGCCATCCGCCTGCTCGCGCGCAGCGAAGGCATTGTGCTCGATCCGGTTTATGCCGGCCGCGCGTTCGGCGCGCTGGTGGATTTGATCCGCAAAGGCGTTTTCAAAAAAGGCGAAACGGTTTTGTTCTGGCACACCGGCGGCAGCCCCGCGCTGTTTGCCTACGCGAGAGAACTGGCGTAGTTTCCGCGCGTGAAAACGGTCATCCACTGGTTTCGCCGCGATCTGCGTGTGTCGGACAACGTCGCTTTGAGCGAGGCCGCCAAGCGCGCGGAGACGGTGATCCCGGTTTTTATTTTTGAAGACGCCTTCCGCACCGGCCCGGATGTCGGCGCGGCGCGGCTGGCGTTTTTGCTTCAATCCGTCAAGTCGCTCCGCAAAAATCTCGCGGAACTCGGCCACACGCTCGTCGTCCGCTGCGGCAAGTCCGAGGAAATTTTGCCGCAACTTTGCAAAGAGGCGAACGCGCAAGCCGTCTTTGCCAACAAACGCTACGAGCCTTACGCGCAGCGGCGCGACGAGCGAATCATCGGCATATTGAACGCAGCCGGTTTTGGTTTTGAATTATTCAAAGATGCGGTCGTGTGGGAAGAAACGGAAATCCTGACGCAAGCCGGCAAGCCTTACACGGTCTTCACGCCCTATTCCAAAGCGTGGAAGGCGAAATCAATTTTCGCACCGCGCGCGAAATTTCCCATTCGCAATCCGCAATCCGCAATCCGCAATTTAGAATCGGATTCGTTGCCCGCAACGCCCGATGAAATTGGTTTTCCGCTCACGCAAAAAATACCGCCCGGCGGCGAGCGCATGGCGCTGGAGCTGTTGCGCAAATTCATGGCCGGGCCGGTTTATGAATATGGCGCGAGCCGGAATTTTCCGGCGATTGACGGCACGTCCAATCTCTCGCCGCATCTGCGCGCCGGCACGATCGGCATCCGCACGATTCTCGCTGAACTGAAAAGGGCAAAAGAAAAAGCGGAAAGCGGAAAGCGGAAAGCGGAAATGTTGGCAAATTGCGACATTTTCCTGAACGAATTGATCTGGCGGGAATTTTATTTGCAGGTGCTGCATAATTTTCCCCACGTCATCAAGGGCGCATTCCGGCCGGAATATGACCAGCTCAAATGGTCGGACGATCAGGAACATTTTCAAGCTTGGTGCGAAGGCAAAACCGGTTATCCCATCGTGGACGCGGCGATGCGCTGTCTCAACGCCACCGGCACGATGCACAATCGTCTGCGCATGATCGTGGCGATGTTTCTCACGAAAGACCTGCTCATCCACTGGCAATGGGGCGAGCGCTATTTCATGAAGCAGCTCGTGGACGGCGACCTGGCCGCGAACAATGGCGGCTGGCAATGGAGCGCCGGCACGGGCACGGACGCCGCACCATATTTCCGCATTTTCAATCCGGTCTCGCAGGCGGAGAAGTTTGATCCGCAGGGCGAGTTTGTCCGCCGCTGGATTCCGGAATTAAAAGATTTTCCGGACGATGAAATTCATCAGCCGTGGGAAAATCCGCTGCTGCTGACGAAGTCAAAATATCCGCCGCGCATCGTCCTGCACGCAGATCAGCGCGGGAAATGTCTGGCGATGTTCAAGGCAGTGAAGTGATCAGCGGGTCAGGCGCGCAATAGCGCCTCGGCGTGCTTGCGCGCGGCGTCGCTCTGGCCGCCGAGCATCCGCGCCAGTTCGGTGACGCGGGATTTTTTGTCGAGCAAAGTGATTTCGGAAATCGTGCGGCCATTTTTCACCAGCTTGGTCACGACGTAATGCGCGTCCGCCGGCGCGGCGACCTGCGGCAGATGCGTGATGCACAAGACTTGCCGTTTCGCCGCGATCTGTTTCATTTTTTCGCCGACGGCATTGGCCGTTTCGCCGCCGACATTGGCGTCCACTTCGTCAAACACCAGGACGGGAATCTCGTCTTCCGCTGCCAGCACGGTTTTTAACGCCAGCATCACCCGCGCCATTTCGCCGGACGACGCAATCGCCCGTAGTGGCCGGGCCGGCTCGCCGAGATTCGGCGCGAACTGGAACTCGACGGTGTCGAAGCCGGAGGAGTTGGGAGCTGGCAGTTGGGAGTTGGGGCGGCCATTTCCCATCTGCCATCTGCCATCTGCCAACTTCTGTTCGATGTCAAACTTGCTTTGTTTGAAGCCCAAATCTTCGAGCTGTTTGCCAACGGCTTTGGCCAGTTGCGGAATGATTTTTTTGCGCGCGGCGGAAAGCTGTTTGCCGGCGGCCAGAATTTCCGCATCCCGTTTTGCCAGCGCCGCATTGATCCGCGCCAATTCGGCGTCGCGACTTTCCAGCGAATGCAGCTTCTGTTTCGCATCCTCGCCAAACGCGATGACTTCGGCGAGCGTCGCGCCATATTTGCGCTTGAGCGAATGCAGCAGATTCAGGCGCTCTTCCAAATCCGCGAGCCGCGCGGGATCCACATCCACCTTGTCCGCGTAATGCGAGACGGCGTTTTGCAGGTCGCGCAATGTTTCGCCGGCCAGCGCGTGCAGCGCGACCAAATTTTCCGCGCTGGCATCCACGCGCTGAAGTTCCGCCAGCACGCGGCCAATCACGCCGGACTGCGTGAGCAGGGCATTTTCATTTTCGCTCAAGGCGTCAAGCGCAGCCTGGCTCAGTTGCAGCAACTTCGCGGCGTTGCTGGCGCGGTTGAATTCCTCCTCGACGGCTTTCTCCTCGTCCGGTTGCAAGCGCGCGGTGGAAATTTCCTGCACTTGAAAGCGCAGGAGGTCGAGCTGCTGCGCGTAAGTTTTTTCATCCACGATGAGCGCGGATTTTTCATTTTCCAAAACCGTGCGGCGGCGGACGAGTTCGCCAAATTCTTCCCGCGCTTTAT
Organism: uncultured Verrucomicrobia subdivision 3 bacterium; assembly: GCA_903944085.1. Taxonomy (GTDB): domain Bacteria; phylum Verrucomicrobiota; class Verrucomicrobiia; order Limisphaerales; family UBA11358; genus UBA11358. Next base: position 13,831 of record CAJAQO010000263.1, on the reverse strand, counting down.
CCAAACCGCCGAACGCATCGAGAATCAGAAGCTGTTTCGCCGGATGCAGCAGCGACTGGTGATCATGCGGGCCGTGCATGTCCACCAGCCATTCGCCGATGGTGGCCAGCGTGGCGAGCGTGGTCGCCGAGCCATTGATGAACTGGCGGTTCGTGCCCGCATTGGTGAACGTGCGCTTGAGGACTAGCTGATGCTCCTCGCACGGCTCCAGGCCGTTCTCTTCCAAAAATATTTTCAGCGGCGCGCGGAGTTTTTTTGTGTCAAAAACCGCCTCAACCGCGCAGCTTTCCTCGCCGCTGCGGATAAGCGTGCGGTCGGCGCGTTCGCCCAGAACGAGATTGAGCGCGCCGAGGATGATGGACTTGCCCGCGCCCGTTTCGCCGGTGATGACGTTGCCGCCGGGCTGAAGCTCCAGCGTGAGGTCGCTCACCAGCGCGAGGTTTTTAATGCGTAACGTCGTCAACATGGTTAAATTCGTGCCCGCTGAATTTGACGGTTATGCCGCCGTTCGGCAAAAAGAAAATCACATGGCGTTTGAATTTACATTCCTCGGCAGCGGCACTTCGCAGGGCGTGCCGCTCATCGGCGTGGATTATCCGCCGGAATATCTGGCGAATCCGAAGAACTGGCGCACGCGGCCGGCCATTTATGTCGCCACCGACAAAGTGAAGCTGGCGGTGGACACGCCGCCGGAGTTTCGCCTGCAATGTCTGCGTGAAAACATCAAGTGGCTCGATGCGGTGCTGGTCACGCACGCCCACGCCGACCACATTCTGGGCATGGACGACTGCCGGCGGTTTTGCGACTTGCGCGGGGACACCACGCTGCCGATTTACGCGAGCGAGGCGACGATGGTGCATTTGCGGCGGGTATTTGTTTACGCCTTTCATCAAGGCCCTTGGCCGAGAGGCTATTTCAAACCGGAGGAACACGTCATCAACGGGCCATTTGAAATCGGCGATCTGCGCATCACGCCGCTGGATCTGCCGCACGGGCGGATGACGACGACGGGATTTTTGTTCGAGCAGGATGGCAAAAAGCGGTTGGCGTATTTGAGCGATTGCAAAGAAATTCCCGACGCAGCGATGGAAAAGGTGCGCGGCGTGGAGATCGCCGTGCTTGACGCGCTGCGGCCAAAGCCGCATCCCACGCACATGTGCCTCGACGAGGCGCTGACGGCGGCGCGGCGCATCGGCGCGGCGCGGACTTATTTCACGCACTTGACGCACGATTACGATCATGACAAGTCGCAGGCGGAACTGCCGCCGGGCGTGACGCTCGCGTGGGACGGACTGAAGGTGACGAGTGAAACGTGATGCGTGAACAAAACTCTTGAAGTTATTTCTAAGGACAAGACACGTTGACAAGTTTGCGTATAAAATGATTTTGCTATGAAACATATTCATCTCAACTGGCTGCTGCTGTCGGCGCTGCTGCCGTTTTCCCAATCGTTCGCGCAATCGGAAGCTGGCGACGGAATTTTCAAGCCGGCCAACCCGCCGGAGCTGAAGCCCATTGCGCAGCATGACACGCCAGCCTATCGCGCGATGAAACAGTTTCAGCGCGGCGCCAACCTTGGCGATTACCTAGAGGCGAACCGGCGGTGGCGGCAGATCGAGGTGACGGCGGAGGAATTCGCGCAGATGAAAAAAGAAGGCTTTGACCATGTGCGCGTGCCGATTGGCTGGCATCAATACGCGGGGCCGGGGCCGGAATTCGCGCTGGAGCCGGAAATTTTTGCGAAGGTGGATTTCGTGGTCACCAACGCGCTGAAAAATGATCTGGCGGTGATGATCAACATCCATCACTTCAACGCGCTGGACCAGAATCCCACGAACGCCACGGCGGAATTTCTCGCGATCTGGCGGCAGATTGGCGACCACTACAAAAATTTTTCCAGGCAACTGGTGTTCGAACTCGACAACGAGCCGCACGATAATGCGACGACGGCGTTGATGAACCCGATTTATGCGCAGACCATCGCGCAAATCCGCCAGACGAATCCGCAACGCACCATCGTGGTGGAACCGGGCGGCTGGGGCAGCATTGGCGAATTGAAAAATCTCGTGCTGCCGCCGGATGACAACGTCATCGTCTCGGTGCATTGCTATGATCCGTTTTATTTCACGCATCAAGGCGCGACGTGGACAAGCGGGCAAACGCCGGTCACGGGCATCATCTTTCCCGGGCCGCCGGCGCAGCCGCTCGTGCCGGATGCAAAATTGCAGTTGAAACAAAACCAGTTGGACTGGCTTGAAAAATACAACACGCTGCCGGCGGAGCAGAATCCAAGCAGCCCGCGGGCGTTCACCGGCAAGTTGAAATTTCTCCGCCAGTGGTCCGATTATTATGGCCGTCCGATTCACCTCGGCGAATTTGGCGCTTATACCAAAGGCGACGAGCAGTCGCGGGCAAATTTTTACGCCGCCTTCCGACGCACGGCGGAGCAGGAAAAACTCGGCTGGTGCATCTGGGACTGGAGCGCGGGTTTTCGCTACTGGGACAAAGCGCACAATGCGCCCATGCCGGGCATGCACGCCGCGCTTTTTGGCAAATCGGAATGAACCCTTCCGGCCCGCGCTGGTCAAATCACCAGCTTATGAATTTTATTCGGGTGGCTTATTTGCTGCTGTTGACACCGGTGCTGGCGCGCGCCGGCGGCGATGAGGTGGTCGTGATTTACAACTCGCGCGTGCCGGCGTCAAAGGTGGTGGCGGAACATTACGCGGCGGCACGGCAGGTGCCGCCGCAGCAGATTTTCGGTTTTGCGCTGACGACCAACGAAATCATCACCCGCGCGGACTTCACGGATTTTTTGCAAAAACCGCTCGCGGAAAAACTGGCGGCGACGAAGTTGTGGAAATTTGGCCAGGCTGAAATCGCCGAAGCCGGCAACCAGCCGGCACACACGGAAGAGCGGGTGGTGGTTTCCAAAATCCGGTATGCCGTGCTGTGCTATGGCGTGCCGTTGAAAATCGCGCCCGCTTCCGTGATCGAAGCGGTCGCCGATAAAATCATGAACAGCGAGCTGCGCCGCGATGAGGCGTCGGTGGATTCGGAACTGGCCTGGCTGCCGCTGATTAAAATGAAAGTGCCGCTGGTCGGCCCGCTGCCCAATCTGTTTTACACTTGCACCAACCGGGCGCTGCTCACGCCGCTCAACGGCATTCTGCTGGTCGCGCGGCTGGACGGGCCGACGCCGGAAATCGCCAGCGCGCTCGTGGACAAAGCGCTGGCCGCCGAGCGCGACGGGCTGTGGGGCCGGGCATATTTCGACACGCGCAATCTGCAAACCAATGATGCCTATTATTCGGGCGATGCGTGGCTGCGGGCCGGCGCGGAAATCTGCCGCCAGCAGGGCTTCGATGTCGCGGTGGACACCAATGCGGAAACGCTGCCAGCAACCTATCCATTGAGCCAGGTCGCCATTTACGCCGGCTGGTATGATGCGGAAGTGAGCGGACCCTTCACGCGACCGAGCGTCGAGTTTATGCCCGGCGCATTTGCCTATCATTTGCATTCTTTCAGCGCCGATACAATCCGCAGCGCCACGGAACGGTGGTGCGGTCCGCTGCTGGCCAAGGGCGCGACTTGCACGATGGGCTGCGTGTATGAACCGTATTTGCAATTCACGCCCAATATCGCTTTTTTTCTGCAAGCCTTCGGCGATGGCTACACGTTCGGCGAGGCGGCGTGGGCGGCGCAAATCGCGTTGTCGTGGCAGACCACCGTGATCGGCGATCCGCTGTATCAGCCGTTCAAAAAATCGCCGGCGGAACTGCACGCGCAACTGGCGCGCACGAAAAATCCGCTCATCGAATGGTCGTTTGAACGGCTGGTGAACCTAGATTTGGTCCACGGCGCCCGCGAACCGCAGTTGGAGAAATTTCTTGAAGATTTACCCGCCACCGCCAATAGCGCCGTGCTTACCGAAAAACTGGCCGGCCTTTATGATTCGCTGGGCAAGCCGAGTTCCGCCATTGCAAGCTGGCAGAGCGCTTTGAAGTTGAACCCTTCGCCGCAGCAGCGCGTCCGGCTCCGCTTCCTGCTTGCGGAAAAGCTGCTGGCCCAGGGACGCACAGCGGATGCGATGGAAAACTGGCGGCAGTTCCTCGCCGAAGCGCCGGATTATCCCGGCAAAATCGCCGTGGAAGAAAAGCTCAGAGCGCTGGAAGAAAAATCCGCCGGCACAAATCTTACCGCAAAACCGTGACGAGTTTTTTTTGACGCACTTTAAATTATGGCTGCCTTTTTCGACACTCACGCGCATCTGGATTATCCCGAATACGAAAAGGATTTTCCGGAAGTTATCGCGCGGGCGCACGCCGCCGGCATCACCAAAATTATTTCCATCGGCACGAGTCTGGAAAGCAGCGCGCGCGCCGTCGGGCTGGCGGAAAAATTTCCCGCGATTTACGCCGCCATCGGCTGGCATCCCAGCGAGGCAATGGAAGCGCCGGCCGATTTGCGTCCGGCCCTGCGCGCACTCGCCCGGCATCCCAAAGTCGTGGCCATCGGCGAAACCGGACTGGATTATTATCGTCTGCCCAGTTCGCAAAAGGGCAGGGCGGAGGACGATGCCATTTACAAAAAACGGCAGGCGGAAATTTTCACGCAGCAGCTTGAAGTCGCGGCGGAATTCGGCTTGAACGCCATCATCCACCAGCGCGCCGCGTTCGACGACACGCTGGCGCAGCTCCGGCCGTTCGCCGCTCAAGTGCGCGGCGTTTTCCACTGCTTCGGCGAATCCGTGGCGCGGTTGCAGCAGGTTTTGGAACTTGGCGCGCTCGTCAGCTACACCGGCATCGTCACGTTTAAAAACGGCCAGAATATCCGCGACGCCGTGGCGGCGACGCCGCTGGACAAATTCATGCTTGAAACCGACTGTCCGTATCTCGCGCCCGTGCCGTATCGCGGCCAGCGCGGCGAGCCGGCCTTCGTAAAAGAAATTTCCGAAACCGTTGCGCAAGTCAAAGCGTGCTCGCTGGACGAATTGAGCGCGGCGACTTGCCGCACGGCCTATAATTTTTTCCCCAAGCTGGCCTGATGCCTCAATAACACCCAGCCCGTCCCCTTTTGCGGCAGAATCTTTTTTGCCGGCCGTGCGGCCAAAACGGCAAAGTCTTCCGGCTGGCCACCGCGTTGCGGCGGATTTTTTCACGCGCCGGCCACGAATGGTCGTTTTCAAAGGCGATGGCCGGAAAAATTTTCCCGTCGCCGCGTTTGGTTTTCCTCGTCACTCCACGGGGAAAAGATATTTTCAGACTGCAGTTTCTGGCACTGAAATTGCGATGGGAGCTGGTGTGAGCGCTGACATATCAAAGGTGTCCGGCTCAAAAGAATAAACAAAATATGAAAATAAATCTTTTACCATTGCTGGCGGCGCTGCCCGTTCTGCTGTCATCGTGTGCCACGTCGCGGCCGCCGCAGGCATTCCACAATACAGACAATTCGGCGCTGGTCGTCGAATCGCTGGACAACCGTTCCTGCCAGGTCATTGCGCCAACGGCCATCGCCAAGGAAGAAAACACACGCGTGCTGGATCAGGCCAAGGCGTTCACCCAGCGGCAGACCGCGGTCGTGATCCTTGAAAATTATTCCGAGCCGCAACTGGGGCCGCAGTTCCGCGACCGCAGCATGGCTTGGTTCATCGGTCTGCGCGGCTTGGGCTATCAGCATATTGTCTTCCTACAAGGCAACGGCACCACCGACCCGAACGGCCTGCCGACGCTGGCGGAATACGACTGAAAATTTTTGGTTGAGATTGGTTTGGTTTCCGCCCGCCGGCGCAGTTTGTCGGCGGGTGGTTTTATTTGCGGTTGCCGCCGGGCAATTTCGTTTTATATTCCGCCAACAACTTATGACCCGGCAACAAGTTCTCGACCTGTATTTTCTCGACGCGCGGCACAAACTGATTGAACTCGCCGCCTTCCTCGACCGCGTGGAACGCGCCGAGGGCGAAGATGATTTCCGGCTGAAAAGTTTTCGCGCGGCGCTCGCCAAGCTGAACGGTAAAAAGAAACACAAGGCGAAGACGGTCCTGCTCGCATTCAGCGACCCGACAAAAAAACCAATTTTCGCCGCGGCGACCAAAGCTGCCTGCGGCGCGTGGCCGGGATCAAAATAGATCGGAAATTTATGTTTCGCCTGTTCAAACGGCGCCAGGCCATCAAAAGTTTCGTGTATCGGCTTTCGCTTGAACTGAACGAGCATTTTGGCCAAAAAACATTTTACTCGGTTGAGGAAGTTGATCAATTGCTTGAAGCCGGAAAATTCGACAAGGCTTTTTCAGCCTACGCCTACGCTATGTTTTGTTCGCGTGCCACCTTTGATGCTTATTTCAGCCCGCTCAAAGTGAATTGCACTTACGCTGGCTTGAGAAAAATAGTCACCAAAAGATTTTTCAGCGGAATTATAGACTTTGACGCATCAGCCGTTGTTCATTTTGCTCAAGGCGTCGGAGACAGCACCTATTACGAAAGTCGCAAAGGATTAATTAGATAATTTTGATATGCGCTACATCGAACCTCACGCCCACATGGTCAGCCGCACGACGGACGATTACGAACGCATGGCGCTCGCCGGCTGCGCGGCGGTCTGCGAACCGGCTTTTTGGGCGGGCTTTGACCGCAGTTCCGCCGCCGGCTTTCACGATTATTTCTGTCAGCTCACCGAGCACGAGCCGAAGCGCGCCGCAAAATTTGGCCTGCAACATTTCTGCTGGCTGGGCATCAATTCCAAGGAAGCCGAGGATGTGAAACTCGCGGCGGAAGTCATCGCGCTGATCCCGGAATTTCTCAAGCGTCCGAACGTCCTCGGCATCGGCGAAATTGGCTTGAATAAAAATTCGCGGAACGAGCTGCGCGTGCTGGAAATGCAGGTCGAACTCGCCGCGACGCATGACCAATTGATTTTGGTGCATACGCCGCATCTCGAAGATAAATTGAAAGGCACGCGGCTGATTCTTGACGTGCTCAAAAACGACCGGCTCATCCGGCCGGAGCGCGTCATTATTGATCATGTCGAGGAACACACGGTCGAAATGGTTTTGGACGGCGGCATGTGGGCGGGCATGACGCTGTATCCCGAAACGAAGTGCACGCCGGCGCGGGCGATTGATATTTTGGAAACTTACGGTCGCGAAAAAATTTGGCTGAACAGCGCGTGCGACTGGGGCGTGAGCGATCCGCTCGCAGTGCCGAAGACCGCGCTGGAAATGAAAAAACGCGGCCACCGCGCGGCCGCGGTCGAAAAAATAATTTTCGCGAACCCCGAAAAGTTCCTGCGCCAGTCGCCGAATTTCAAGCTGCCGGGCTGAACCTCACGCCAATTTCCACGGCGCGCGGTATTCGCGGGTGAGCCAGCTCGCTTCGCCGGTGCCGTCCGTGAACTGCTCGGTCTGCGGAATCCATTTGCAGCCTTTGCCGTGGAAATACACCTGGTTCACGAGATTGCAAACCGTCGCCGAACGGTGGCCGGTTTCCACGTCGCAGATCGGGAGCTGGCGGGATTTCATGCACTTCATCCAGTCCGAAATCTGGTTGGTGCTGCGGTAAAGGCGCACGGCGTTGGCCGGCAGCAGCTCTTTCAACAGCGGCGAATAATCATCCATCGTTTCAGCCTTGAGCTGGTCGCCCAGCCAGAGTTGAAATTTGCCGCGATTCACATAGAGCTTGCCCTTGTCGCCGTAAAACGTGATGCCGTTGCCGGCTTGGTGCGTGACTTCAGTGCCGTTGGCATAACGCCAACGCACGCCGTGCTGCGCGGTCGGGCTGGCCACCGGGAAAAATTCTACCGGGCCGCCGTCATCGTAACCAAACGCCCATTGCACGATGTCGAAATGATGCGCGCCCCAGTCGCCCACGCCGCCGCTGCCGTATTCGCGGTAATGCCGCCATTCGGGGAAATTTTTGCACTCGCCGCGCGGGCTTAAAATGGAGTTGTAGGGCCGCACGGGCGACGGGCCAAGCCACAGATCCCAAGCCAGTCCGGGCTCGTCGGTTTCGGCGGGCAGATCGCAAGGAATGGGCGGACCGCTCACGGCGGCATCCACCTTCGACACCGTGCCGAGCACGCCGTTGCGCACCAGTTCGCACGCGGCGCGGAATTCGCCCATCGAGCGCTGCATGGAACCGACTTGGAAAATGCGTTTGTTGGCGCGCACGGCGTTGACCATCGCGCGGCCTTCCAGCACCGTATGCGCCATCGGCTTCTCGCAGTAAATATCCTTGCCGGCGTTCGCGGCGGCGATGGAGATAAGCGCGTGCCAATGATCGGGCGTGGCGATGACCACGGCGTCAATGTCCTTCCGCGCCAGTAGTTCCCGGAAGTCGCTGTAAGTGTCGCAGCCCTTGTAATCGCCGGCCTTCGCGCCCTTGGCGTATTGCTTCTCAACCGCCTGCTTTGCGAAGTCGCGGCGGGTGGTGTCCACGTCGCTCACCGCCAGCACGTGAAAATCGTTGCGCGGCAGGCAGGCGTGCAGCAGGCCGCTGCCCTGCTTGCCCACGCCAATGAAGCCGAGCGTGATCTGTTTGCTCGGCGCGGCATCCGCCGCGAACAGGCTGGAGCGCAGGATCAGCGGCGCGGAGCCGGCGACGAGCGCGGTTTTGAGAAAACTGCGGCGCGTGAAGGAACGGGATGATTTCATAATATGATTACTGGTGATGATTGCCAAACCAGACCGCAAAGTCCATGCGCCGGTTACGAAAATCTTTGCTTGCCGCCGCGGCCCATCATGCCGCGCCGCCAACCATCACCACAAACTCGCCTTTCAGGCGGCGTTGCTGCGCCAGCGCCAGCAGCGCTGCCGGTTTGCCGCGCAGAAATTCCTCGAATTTTTTCGTCAGTTCGCGCGCCAGCACCACTTCGCGTTCGGGAAAAACTTCGTTTAATTCGCCCAGCAGTTTTTCAATGCGATAAGGCGATTCGTAGAAAACCAAGGTGCCTTCAATGGTTTTCAGCGATTCCAGTTTGTTGCGCCGCTGGCCGGATTTGTGCGGCAAGAAACCGACGAAATAAAATTCACCCGTTGGCAAACCGCTGGCGGTGAGGCCGGCCACGAGCGCGCACGCGCCGGCCACGGCTTCCACGCGAAAGCCGGCGGCAATGGCGGCTTTCACCACGCGCTCACCGGGATCGCTGATGCCGGGGCTGCCGGCGTCCGTGACCAGTGCGACTTTTTCGCCGCGCCGGAGCCGCTCGATGATTTCCTCGCTGCGCTTGGCTTCGTTGAATTGGAAATAGCTCAGGAGCGGTTTGGAAATTTGAAAATGTTTGAGCAACTGCCCGGAATGGCGCGTGTCCTCGGCGGCCACCACGTCGCATTCGCGCAGGACGCGCAGGGCGCGGAGCGTGATGTCTTCAAGGTTGCCAATCGGCGTGGCGACGAGGTAAAGCGTGCTGGCCGTGAGCGGTGGCAAGGCGGTGTCCATGCCTTGAGTTAACCAAAAAATCTGCCGGCGTAAAACTGAATTAGGCCTTGATGATGGTCGCGCCGGCGGCGGGACGGGAGGCAAAAATGGTGGCTTCGATGCCGGTTTTCACATGGTAGTCAGAAGCAATTTTTTTCGTGATGGCTTCCACCGCGTCAGCTTTCACCAGCGCCACGCAGCAGCCGCCAAAACCGCCGCCGGTCATGCGGCAGCCATAAACGCCGCCCTGGAAGCCGATGTCTTCGGCGATCTCCACGACCACGTCGAGTTCCTTGCAGCTCACTTCATAATCGTCGCGCAAGGCGGCGTGGCTGGCATACATCAACTGACCGACGGTTGGCCAGTTGGAATTGCGGATGCCTTCGGCGGCGTGAACCGTGCGCTCAATTTCGCCGATGACGTGTCGCGCGCGGCGATATACGACTTCGCTCATTTTGCCTTTGGTCTTTTCAAGCTGATCGGCGGTGGCATCGCGCAGGGAGGCGACGCCGAGAATCTGCGCGGCCTGTTCGCATTCGGCGCGGCGCTTGGCGTATTCGCCGGAGCCAAGTTCGTGCTTCACGTTGGTATTGACGACGAGCAGCGCGACGGACGGATCGCTCATGGGAACCAGTTGCGTTTTGCGTGTGCGGCAGTCGAGCAGCAGCAAATGGCCTTCGCGTCCAAGCGCGGAAATGAATTGATCCATGATGCCGCACGGCACGCCGGCGAAATCATGTTCGGCCTTTTGCGCGAGCAGGGCTTTTTCAACGGGATCAATCGGTTTGCCGGTGGCGGCTTCGATGAGCGTCGCGGTGCAGACTTCGAGCGCGGCGCTGCTGCTCAAACCGCCGCCGAGCGGCACGGTGGACAGAAACGCGACATCCAGCGCGGGAATCTTTACGCCGCGATTTTGAAAGCCGGCGAGCACGCCGCGAATATAATTGGACCATTTCGGCTGGCCTTTGGTGACGGGCGCGGAAATGTCAATGGCCGCACTTTCCTTGAACTGCGTGTCGTAGATGGAAATTTTGCCGGGCGCGGCGGCCGCGTCGGCGGCCATGATGGCGTAGCGTTCGATGGCCATCGGCAGCACGAAGCCGTCGTTGTAATCCGTGTGTTCGCCGATGACATTGACGCGGCCTGGCGCGGCGACAATCCAGCGCGGCGCGCGGCCGTAATGTTTTTGAAATTCGGCGGTGACGTGGGCGGCGAGTTCTTTCAGGTTCATAAAATAATTTCAGGGCGAATAATAAAAAAGGCGACGGCCAACGGCCAGCCGCCTTTTGTCAATTGCTGTCCGCGCGCCCACTCAGGCGGACGGCGGCGTCTTGCCGCCTTTGGCGGCACCGAGCAGCATCAGCACGCCGAACCCGAGCAGGATCAGGCCCCAGATGAGGTTGATGTTGATGCCGAGTGAGATGGCGTGGTCGGATTGAACCACGGCACCGAACCCGGCGAGCAGCGCGCCAATGAGCGTGAACATGAGGCCAATCGGCCAGCGGATATCGAGTCCCATAAATTTATTCTTTCAGTTCAAGTTAAGGTTGTTCTATTTCACCAGAAAATAAAGTTCAAGATGATGCAGACGATCAGCAGCACGATGCCAACCACGGCGGGCTTCTGATAAATCGGGATGTTGTTGTCCACGATTTTCGGCGTGAGCGAATAGACGAGGCCTTTCAAGTCGGCGTCGGTCTTCTGCGACTTGGTGGCCAGCGAAATGACCGCCGTGAAGCTGAAGCAGGCGATGAACGCAAACGCCGCGAGCCAGAAGTTCTGCGCCATTTCGCTCGGGAACACGTGGGCGACGTGGAGGTAGCCGCCCTTCATGGAGTTGATGACGTGGCCGGCGGCGTCGAGGTTGCTGCCGACGCTGGTCAACGCGTGGAACAGCGCCGAGCAGGCGATGCCGCCGAAGAGGCCGAGGAACGCGCCGGTGCCGGTGGTGCGCTTCCAGAACATGCCGAGCAGGAACGTCGCGAACAGCGGCGCGTTCACAAAGCCGAACACGAGCTGGATGATGTCCATGCAGTTGTTATACATCGAGGCGAAATATGCCGCGCCGATGCTCAACAAAATGCCGACCACCGTGATGACTTTGCCGGTGATGAAATAATGATGGTCGCTCTTGCCCTTCGCGAAATACGCCTGATACAAATCGTAGGTGAACACGGTGTTGAACGCTGTCACGTTGCCGGCCATGCCGGACATGAAGCTCGCCAGCAACGCGGTGAGCGCGAGGCCGAGCAGGCCGGGCGGACAATACTTCTTCACGAGCGACAGGATGACGCCGTCGTAATCATTTTCCGCAACACTGTTGTAAATGCCCTGTTTGATTTGCTCGTCCGTCAGCTTGCTGGTCGCATTCGCCGCGACGAGGCTGGCGATTTTGACGCCATCAATATTCTTGCCGACAGCGTCGTGCACGGCGGCCACGGCGGCGTCGGGTTTGGTGGCATCGGCGGTTTTCACCGCGTCAACGGCTTTGGCATACGCGGCCTCGGAGACGAGCGCTGGCGGAATGCGATAACCTTTGTCCGGCATCGTGCAGAGCGCCGCGGCGATCATGCCGGGAACGATGACGAGGAACGGGAAAAACATTTTCGGCACGGCGGCCACCAGCGGCGTGTTGCGCGCGGCGGTCATGTTCTTCGCGGCCATCGCGCGTTGGACGACGAGGAAGTTCGTGCACCAGTAGCCGAAGCTCAACACGAAGCCGAGACCGAAGATCATCGCGAACCAGTCCACGCCCATCGGGTTGGCGGACGCGCCGCCGAGCACCGGCTGCCACGCGCTCGTCCACGCATTCGGCGCGTAGGTGGTGCCGGCGTCCTTGAGGTAAAGCGCGGCGGGATTGACGGCCACGCTTTGCAGCGAATGATTCATCGCGTGCCAGCCGCCGACATCCTTCAAGCCGAGGTAAACCACCGGCGCGAAGCCGAGCACGATCATGAAGAACTGCAGCACTTCCGTGTAAATCGCCGAGGTCAAGCCGCCCTTCAAAACGTAGAGCAGCACCACGCCGGAGCTGATCCAGAGCGCGACGTTGTAATCCCAGCCCAGCAGCGAATGCAGCAGTTTCGCCAGCGCGTTCATCGAAATGCCGGAGGCGAAAATCGTCATCACCGCGAAGGCCACGGAATTCAGCGCGCGGACGCGTTCATCGAAGCGCATCTTCAGGTATTCCGGCACCGAGCGCGCCTTGGAACCGTAATAGAACGGCATCATGAACACCGCGAGGAAGATCATCGCCGGGATCGCGCCGACCCAGTAGAAGTGGGCGGTGCTGATGCCGTATTTCGCGCCGCTCGCGGCCATGCCGACGAGTTCCAGCGCGCCGAGGTTCGCGGAAATAAACGCGAGGCCGGTGACCCACGTGGGAATGGAACGCGCGGACGTGAGGAAGTCCGACGATGTTTTCATGTAACGCGCCAGCGTCCAGCCGATGCCGATGACAAAGGCGACGTAAGCGACGAGGATGGTGTAATCAATCCACTGAAGTTGGATGGCTTGCATAAAAAGTGTGGGCTAGGATTTACCGGTTTTCATAAGCGGTGTCAATTTCATTGGCGGGAAAAGAAGAATAATTTTACGGCAAGCTGTCCGCCGCCGCTCGTCGCCATGCAGCACGATGGCATCCGTCAGCCGGCCGTAAAGAAAATTGGACAGAGCGTCACCCCGCACGCCGCGATGATGACCGAACGCAGCCGCCATTTTTAGCCACCGATGGGCACAGATGGACACAGATCCATTGGCCGCAAAAAAACTGTCCCTCGCCCATCAGATGGGAGGGTCGGGGTGAGGTGTCGCACTTCAAAACCCCAGCCGGATGGGAAACAGCTTGAGGCGCTTTTCCTTTTTCTCCACCTCGCGGGCCTTGCGGATTTCGGTCAGCACCGTAGGTGCGGCATAGTTGTAGAACCGTAAGCGTCACCCGGAGCACCACTTGACAATACCCCGAGAAGGACCGGAGACGTCGGAGACAAAGCCTCTGACGATTATGGTGTGGGTTGCAGGGTGCTTTGAGTTTTGCCCCAATTCGCTGGAATGACCTCTGGGATTTGGTGATTGGTCATCTTGGGCAAGCGACTCAGAACATCCCGGAGATATTGGTAAGGATTCAGTCCTTGTCGGCGGCAAGTTTCGATCACGGTGTAGATGATGGCGCTGCGTTGACCAGCGTCAGCTTCGCCAACGAACAACCAGTTTTTCTTGCCGATGGCCGTGGGACGAATGGCATTTTCCACCCGGTTGTTGTCGATCTCCACCCGACCGTCGGCCAGATAAATTTCCAATGTGCGCCATTGGCCCAAGGTATAATCCATCGCGATTCCCAAGAGGCTTTGGGGCAACTGGCGTTTGCTGGCTTTGAGTTTGAGCCAGGCGCGCTCGAGGCGTTGGCCGACGGGTCGGCTCTC
>CAJAQO010000262.1 GCA_903944085.1 uncultured Verrucomicrobia subdivision 3 bacterium | reverse complement strand
CGACCCCTCCGTTTGGGACCAAGCCATCGCCCATTCCAACCAGAAAAAACTTAAACGCCTGCAACAAAATGCCGCCGCGCTCGGCCTCACATTGGTCTCAGCCTCATAAACTTATACGCCTAGTTTCTTAAGAGGCCACGAGACATTTTCAGGCTGGAGTTATGTTTGAAACTTTCAACGCATCGCAGATGTCGAGCCAAGCTATGCTGGCGGTCGCGATTGATCCACCTGTCAGTCTGGTCGTCGTTATCTTGGCGTTTCCGGTGGTGGTCATGGTTTCAGTAATTATGCTATGTCGCGCTATTCGGCGCAGGTCTCAGCAGAGCGAAATGGCAGACGCCATTTATAGCCGGTTGAGTTCGGAGTCGGTTTCTGCGGCTCATCTCGTTCGTGAGTTGCGCAGCCGGTGGGGAGTTAAGCGCGGCGTCGGCTCGGTTCATGGTTTTGTTCGTGAGGTCGCTACTTGTCTGTTGCACCATGACGATGTTGAGGTTGGTGACGTGACAGCCGGAAGATTTGTTCCGTGGCAACTTGCATCTTGGGAGGCTGACGAGAGGATTGAGGCAGAGTTGATGGACATGGATTTATTTCTTGATGATGAGAGCAAGTATGTTTTTAGAAAGAAACCAGTGGCCTAACGGCAGGATCGGCTGCAAATTTTAGATGGTTCCAGTTCCGCTTTATCGCAAACTTCCTTTGCACACGCGGCATTTTTTGGTTTCCTTCGCGGCACATGAATTCCGCCCCGCAATTTCGCACGCTGCTCGTCCTCGGACGCGTGTCGAATTTGCCCACCGTCTGGTCCAACTGCCTGGCCGGCTGGTGGCTCGGCGGCGGCGGGAATTTCTGGAAGTTGCCATTTCTGCTCCTCGGCGTCAGCGTGCTTTACACTGGCGGCATGTTTTTGAACGACGCTTTTGACGAGGAATTCGACCGCCAGCGCCGCGCGGAACGGCCAATTCCGTCCGGAAAAATTTCGGCGAAGCTCGTCTGGCAATTCGGTTTCGGCCAGCTCGCGCTGGGAATTTTCCTGCTGCTGTTTTGCAGCAAAATTGCCGGCTTCGCCGCGGTCATGCTTGCGCTTTTTATTTTGCTCTATGATTTCACGCACAAATTTCTCACCGCCTCGCCGTGGCTGATGGGCGCGTGCCGCTTCTGGGTTTATGTGATCGCCGCCGCGGCGGGCGCGAACGGCTTGAACGGATTCCCGATTTTTTGCGGCGCGGCGCTGGCGATTTACGTGGCGGGTTTGAGCTTCGTCGCGCGGCGTGAAAGCTCCCGCGCGCTGGTGCCACGCTGGCCGCTGCCGCTCCTGGCCGCGCCGATCCTGCTCGCGCTGGCGCTGAATACCGGTAGTTTCCGCCTGCGCGCGATCTGGCTGGCCACGGTTTTGATTCTGTGGACGGCGCGCGGCGTGCGGCCAATTTTCTTTGGCGGCGCCAGCAACGTCGGACTGATTGTCGCGAATCTGCTCGCGGGCATCGTCTTCGTGGACTGGCTGGCGGTCGCGCCGGATTGCTCGCGCTGGTTGAGCGTGGTTTTCCTCGCGCTGTTTGGCCTGACGAAATGGCTTCAAAAATTCGTGCCGGCCACGTAGAATGTTTTTCCTGCGGGGCGAAAAAGTCCACTTTAAGCTGCGCTTGAACACTGACGAAGGCCAAGTTATCCTGACCATCCGTTTATGAGCGCTGAAACACCCGTCAAATTGACGCACAACGAAGACATCAAGGCCGCCATCCCGACCTTGGCCGGCACCATTGCCGCGACCATCGCCGACACCGCCACCGACCATTTTTCCGAGGACGACAACCAGTTCCTGAAATTTCACGGCAGCTACCAGCAGGACGACCGCGACCTGCGCAAGACCGGCAAGAAGTATATCATGATGATTCGCGGGCGCATTCCGGGCGGCGTCATGACCGCCAAGCAATACGGCGTCTTTGACACGCTCGCCACGCAATACGGCAACAACACGCTGCGCATCACCACACGCCAGAGCATCCAGTTTCATGGCGTGGTGAAAAATAATTTGCGGCCGGTCGTCAAAGCCATCAACGAATCGCTGCTCTCCACGCTCGCGGCCTGCGGCGACGTGAACCGCAACGTCCTCGCGCCGCCCACGCCCGCTTATACGAAGGCGCGCGAACAGGTTTATGCTGACGCGCACAAAGTGGCGCTGGCGCTCGCGCCGCAGACCAAGGCGTATCATTCCATCTGGATTGACGGCGAACAGCTCGACTTGGAAAAAGCCGAGAATAAAAATTTTGTTGATCCGCTTTACGGCAAAACCTATCTGCCGCGCAAATTCAAAATCGCCTTCGTCATTCCGCCGGTGAACGATCTGGACGTTTTCACGAACTGCCTCGGCCTCATTGCCATTGTCGAGAATGACCGACTGGTCGGCTACAATCTCGCCGTCGGCGGCGGCATGGGCCGCAGCCACGGCAACGAGCACACATATCCGCGCCTCGCGGATGTCATCGGCTTTTTCACGCCGGACAAAATCGTGGACGTGGCGAAAGCCGTGCTGACGATTCACCGCGATTTCGGCGACCGCACTGACCGCAAGCACGCGCGGCTAAAATATGTCATCGCCGAACGCGGCGCGGACTGGGCGCGCACGGAAATTGAAAAGCGCGCCGGCCTCACGCTCGCGTCTGCGAAGCCTTATCAATTCACCACCACCAGCGATTTGCTCGACTGGCGCAAGGCGGTGGATGGAAGCTGGTTTCTCGGCCTGTTCGTCGAGTCCGGCCGCATCAAAGACGCCGGCAGCTACAAGTTGAAAACCGCATTACGCCATGTCGCCGATGCTTTCGACAAGGTTGAATTTCGTCTTACCGCTAACCAGAACATCATTCTCGCCAACGTCAGCGAGGAGGACAAACACCCGATCAACATGCTGCTCGCGGCTTACGGTGTGAAAACCGAAAAGCAGACGAGCGTGCTGCACGCGGCTTCGATGTCCTGTCCGTCGCTGCCCACTTGCGGCCTCGGCCTCGCGGAATCGGAACGGATGCTGCCCGGCCTGATTGACCGCATCGAAAAACTTTGTGCGGAAGTTGGGCTTGCTGGCGAAGAAATAATCATTCGCTCGACCGGCTGCCCGAACGGCTGCGCGCGGCCTTACATGGCGGAAATTGGATTCGTCGGCAAAGCGCCGGGACGTTACCAAGTCTGGCTCGGTGCGAACGCCACCGGCACGCGCCTCAATCGCGTCTGGAAAGACATGATGAAAGAAGCGGACATCGAAACGGAATTCCGCCCCGTGCTGTCACGCTTTGTGAAAGAGCGCAACCGCGGCGAACGCTTCGGGGACTGGTGCGACCGGGTGTTTTTGAAGGAACATGCAACTGCGGCCAACTAAATGAGTCCAACCGGCAAACATGATCATTACCGGGCTTTCGGCGCTTACAAATCTTTCGCCGAGTCCGATGCGGAGTTGCGCGCCTATTGGCAGTCACGCACGCCGCAGGAGCGGATGGAAGCGCTGGAAACATTAAGAATCTCAAATTATGGTGAAGCGACAATTAACGCCCGAATTCCGCGATTTTTTGGCGTGCCTGAACCGCGCCGGCGTTGAATATCTTTTGGTGGGCGGTTATGCCGTGAATCATTATGGCTACCATCGCTTCACGGAAGATATTGATTTCTGGGTCGCGGTTTCAGACGAAAATTTTGACCGGCTGCTCGAAACCGTGCGGCTGTTCTTTGGCGAAGACCTGGCCGGACTGGATAAAAAGTTTTTACAAAAAAATGACGCGTTGTTTTTCGGCGGCGTGCCCAACAAGATCGAAGTGTTCAAGCACGCGAGCGGACTGGAATTTTCGCAGGCATATCCGCGCCGCGTGGAAACAACGATTGATGGCGAGCTGGTAAAAATGATCAGCCTGACGGATTTGAAAACCAACAAACGCGCCAGTGGCCGGAACAAAGATCTCGCCGACTTGGACAATTTACCTTGAACCAATTTGAAATGACTGCTGAGCAAATTAACAACGCCAACGCCGAGCTGCGCTCCAAATCGCCGCTGGAAATTGTAAAATGGGCCGGCGCGCAGGCGCAGGGCCGCGCGCTTGTCTCGACGAATTTCCGGCCTTACGAGTCGGTGATTCTGCATCTCGTCACGCAGGTGCAGCCGGACATTCCAGTGCTGTGGGTGGACCACGGTTACAATCGGCCGGCGACTTATGTTCACGCCGAGCAGGTGAAGAAGTTGCTCAAGCTGAATATCAAGGCTTATATCCCAAAGCTGACCGCTGCGCATTACGACGCCGCGTTCGGCGGGATGCCGGAGCCGACGCCGGAAAACGAGGAGCGCATCAAGGCGTTCAGCACGGCGATGAAACTGGAACCGTTTCAGCGCGGCATGAAAGAACTCGCGCCGACCGTCTGGCTCACGGCGCTGCGCAAAGTGCAAAACCCGAACCGCGCCGGCCTCGACATCGTGAGCGCGGACAAGAATTTTAATTCGCTGAAAGTCAGTCCGCTTTTTTACTGGAGCGATGCGGAAATGGAAAAATATCTTGCCGAGCACAATCTGCCGAACGAGTGGGATTATTTTGATCCCGCGAAGGCCGACGAGAAACGCGAGTGCGGCCTGCACGCGAGCTGGGGCGGCAAGGCGGTTTCTGGCGGCGCGGGGATTTAATTGTCCAGCCACAGATTTCCACAAATGAAACACAGATAAAAAATCTGTTTAATAAATCTGTGTTTCATCTGCGCCCATCTGTGGCTAAAATATGTTTAAAATGAGCAGTTATCACTTGGATCATTTGCAGTATCTGGAAACCGAGGCGATTCACGTCATGCGCGAAGTTGCCGCCGAGTTTGAACGTCCCGCCCTGCTCTTTTCCGGCGGCAAGGATTCCATCTGCCTACTGCGGCTCGCGGAAAAAGCTTTCCGTCCGTCCGATCTGCCGATGCCGTTTCTGAACGTCGAAACCGGCCACGAATTTCCGGAGTTGCTCGAATTCCGCGACCGCCGCGCGAAGGAGCTCGGTGCCAAGCTCATCGTCCGCACCGTGGATGAGGCGTTCAAAAAGGGCATCGCGCATCCCACGCCCGGCCAGGTCAGCCGCAACCAGCTTCAAATTCCCGTGCTGCTCGCGGCGATTGAAGAGTTTCAATTTGACTGCGCCATCGGCGGCGCGCGGCGCGACGAGGAAAAAGCCCGCGCCAAGGAACGCTTTTTCAGCTTCCGCGATTCCTTCGGCCAGTGGGATCCGAAAAACCAGCGGCCGGAAATCTGGAATCTTTACAACGCCAAGTTGAATCCCGGCGAAAACATGCGCGTGTTCCCGCTTTCGAACTGGACCGAAATGGACGTTTGGGAATACATCAAAAAGGAAAAGCTCGAAGTGCCGAATATTTATTTCAGCCACGAGCGCGAATGTTTCCGTCGCGGCGGCCAATGGATTCCGATTCCCCCGCCGCACGGCGATTCGAGCAAGCCCGATCCTTATGCCGGCGCGCGGCCAAAGCCGAACGAGCCGGTCAAAAAACTCGTCGTCCGCGTGCGCACGATTGCCGATATGATCAGCACCGGCATGATCGAATCGCCCGCTGACAGTGTGGAAGACATCATCGCCGAAGTCGCCGCTGCGCGCGTTACGGAGCGCGGAACTCGTGCGGATGACAAAGCGAGCGAAGCGGCGATGGAAGACCGCAAAAAAGCCGGATACTTTTAATTAGCTATGTCTCATTCTCAGCATCCAATTGAATTGCTCCGCTTCAACACTTGCGGCAGTGTTGATGACGGCAAGTCCACGCTCATCGGTCGCCTGCTTTATGATTCCAAGAATCTGATGGAGGATCAGATCGAGGCGCTCGAACGCAGCGCGGACATCACCGGCGGCGGCATGATCAATCTCGCCAACCTCACCGACGGCTTGCGCGCCGAACGCGAACAGGGCATCACGATTGACGTGGCGTATCGCTATTTTGCCACACCGAAACGCAAGTTCATCGTCGCCGACACGCCGGGGCATGTGCAATACACGCGCAATATGGTCACCGGCGCGAGCACCGCAAACTTGTCCATCGTGCTGGTGGACGCGCGGCAGGGCGTCATCGAGCAGACGCGGCGGCACACGTTCATCGCGGCGCTGCTGGGCATTCCGCATCTCGTCATCGCGGTCAACAAAATGGATTTGGTGGAGTGGAAGGAAGAGCGCTACCAAGAAATCCGCGACGAGATTGAGGCCTTCCTGCCGAAGCTCGGCGCGTTCCGCGATGTGAAATTCATTCCCATGAGCGCACTGGATGGCGACAACGTGGTGGATCTTTCCAAAAAAACACCATGGTATGACGGACCGTCGCTGCTCAGTCATCTCGAAACCGTCCACATCGCCAGCGACCGCAATTTGAACGCGTTCCGTTTTCCGGTGCAATGGGTCAACCGGCCGAACAATCCGACCGACCAGAAGCTGCATGACTTTCGCGGCTTGAGCGGACAGATCGCCAGCGGCATCGTGCGCAAGGGACAGGAAGTCGTCGTGCTGCCCGCCGGCATCAAAACCAAAGTCGCGGACATCTGGACTTACGATGGCTCGCTGGACGAAGCCTTCTGCCCACAATCCGTGACGCTTTGCTTGGAGCACGATATTGACATCAGCCGGGGTGACATGCTGGTGGGCGTGGACAGTTTACCGGGACGCAGTTCCGAATTGTCCGGACGGGTTTGCTGGATGCACGCAAGGCCGTTGTCGCCGGGCAAAAAATATTTTCTCAAGCATGCCACGCAAACCGTCCAGGCCATCGTCACCAAGCTGGACAGCCGCATCAACATGACCACACTCGAAGCCGATCCCGACCCGGCGGCGCTGGGGATCAATGACATCGGCGGCATCCGCCTCAAGACCGCCAAGCCGGTGATTTTCGACGGCTACACGACGAATCATCTCACCGGCGCGTTCATCCTCATCGAGCAAGGCACCAATGCCACGGTCGCGGCGGGCATGTTGACCGCGCCGACGGAAGCAGCGAAACCGGAGTATAGCGACTTCGCCATTTGAACCGGCGGTGGCGGCGAGACGATCAACCGCCGCCGCTATCTGGCGAACGTCCGGCAGCATCTATCCCCTGAAAAATCAACAGCAACGCAGATTTATTTGACGCATAGTGCAGGTTTTGCAGCGAACTCAATTCCGCAACATGCGCCCTCAACAGTTTCTGATACTTTTTTTCGGATTTGCAAACTGGCTTCACCCGCGTCGGCCATTTGCTCAGATTGATCTTCTTTCCTGGCTTTACTTGAAAATCGTTTGAATTGATTTTCATGATTTTACATTCCCCGCTAGTTCCGCACTTCAATGTGCTTTTCCTTTTGACAACGCCTCGAAGCCGGAGATCACGTCGAATAATTCCTCGTCAATGCCGGCCTGACGGATGCGATGGAAAGTGCCGTGAAGTGTCTCCAACAATTCGTCTATGTTCTTATCGGCGCGTTCCATCGCGGCCAGACGGCTGGCGTTCTCGCTTGCAAGGGATTCAGCGCACGCCCGAAAAAGTGATATGAAAAGATATTCACGGATGAGCGCGCGCAGAGTTACGGTGTCGCTGCACATGACTTCGGGCAGCATTTTTGTCGGCCAGGGAACTTTGGCCAGACCTTGCTGCCATGGTGCGTCGAGCGGCAATAACCGCTGACCGACGGGTTCGTAAAGCGCGCCAGATTTCGGTCGGTTGTGAAAAATGTAGAGCCGAGCATATTCGCCTTTCGCGCGACGCGCTTCGCTTTCGATTTGAATCTGCCCGACGAGCGGCGTGATGGCCTGGACGGAATTCGGCACAGAAAATAGCCCCATGAGTGGCACGCCCGCATCGGCCAGTCGCGCGTGAACGCGCTCGCCAACCGCCCAGACTTCCGGTTTGCCGGGCAAAGCAGCCAGAGATCGGAAGAGCGTCGTGTAGGGAAAGAGTGTTAAGATTAGTGTAGATCTCGGTG
>CAJAQO010000261.1 GCA_903944085.1 uncultured Verrucomicrobia subdivision 3 bacterium | reverse complement strand
CGCGGGCATTTCATTTCAGCCGTCGCCGCAGTTCTGCCGGATTCCGCGCGCCGTGGAAAACGGAAACCACGGAGAAAACGTCGTCCTTGATTGCGAAGTAGATGCTGTATGCCTTGAACCGTTTCAAGCGGATTTTGCGGGCGCGGCCACGCACTTTGCGAAAGAGTTCGGGCTGAAGCAGCGCCCGATCCACCGCACCAAGAACTTCGTCGGCAAATTCCTTCCCCAAACCCGGAGATTCATTTTCATATCAGGCGATGGCCTCGAAGAATTCGGACTTGGCTTCCGGCTCGAAGAGGGAATCCAGATTCATCACCAGCCGAAACGTTCCCGCATTTCAGCTTTGACCTGTTCCAAGGGAATTCCGCGGCGCGGATTTTTTTCAAATTCGGCCAGCCGGCGATCCAGTTCGGCGGTCTGTTCTGGCGTCAAGTCAGGATCAAAGCCGTTGCCAGCGATGTCGTCCCACAAATCCTGCGCCAGCTCAATGCGTTTATCGAGCGGCAGCGCCTTGGCGGCGGCAAAAACTTCGGTCGCACTCATGGCGGCAATTTACTCCTTTGATTTATCCGCGCAAGCAGGGTTTTTCCGCCGCGCAGCAAGGCATTCTTCAATTTCGGCAAAGACTTGTTCCGCTGGAATTCCGCGTCCGGGATTTTTCCGCGCATCTTCGGCGCGGCGTTCAAGTTCGGCGACTTGCTCTGGCATCAGATCGTCGTCGAATTCGGTAAATTCATCCAAGATTTGCTGGACGGCTTCGCGCCGTTCGTTTTCAGGCATCCGGCGCAGTTCTTCGAGAATTTTGGTCGCACTCATGGAATTAAACTGGATCGGCCAAGGACATTTTGCAAGCGCATGATACCGCGAGAAATTCTCAAAAAAATCCGGCAGATCGAGCTGCGCACGAACCGCATCGTGACCGAAACGCTCGCGGGCCAATACCATTCCGTCTTCAAGGGCCAGGGCATGAACTTCGACGAGGTGCGCGAATACCAGCCCGGCGACGACGTGCGCGCGATTGACTGGAACGTCACCGCGCGGATGAATCATCCGTTCATCAAGAAGTTCGTCGAGGAACGCGAACTCACGCTCATGCTCGTCGTGGACGTGAGCGGCTCGGGCCTGTTCGGCTCGCGCGATCAGTCCAAGCGCGAACTTGCGGCGGAAATTGCTTCCGTGCTGGCGTTCTCGGCGATTCGGAACAATGACAAAGTCGGACTGATCCTTTTCTCCGATGAAGTTGAAAAATTTATTCCGCCGCGCAAGGGCCGCAGCCACGTCCTGCGCGTCATCCGTGAAGTTTTGTTTTTTGAGCCGAAGCGGCGCGGGACGGATTTGAATGAAGCGCTCGAATTTTTTCTGCGCGTGCAGGCGCACAAGGCCATCACGGTGATCATCTCGGATTTTCTCGGTTCGCCGGTCGCGCCGAAACGCGTGGGCGAAAAGCGTCCGCGCCCGCAAATGATGCTGCTGGAATCGCTGGCGCAGGCGTCGTTCGCGATGCTCCGGCAGGCGAATCGCAAGCACGATCTGGTGGCAGTGCAAGTCACCGATCCGCGTGAACTGGAATTGCCGGAACTGGGCCGGCTGGTGTTTCAGGACGCCGAGACGGGCGAAATTGTTGAAGTCAACACCGGCGACGCGCGCAAGCGCAAGGCGTTCGCCGAGCGGCAGGCGAGAGAGCAGGAACAAATGCTGCGGCTGTTCCGCAAGGCGGGCATTGACGCGATCCAGTTGCGCACGGATCAGGAATACGGCGCGGCGCTCGGCAAGTTTTTTGAAGGCCGCGAGAAACGGAGGCTGCGCGGATGATTACGAACACTACATCGCAAAGCCTTTCCCAGGCGACAGACATCCGCGACATCAAGCCGCCGATTGACATTCCGAACAGCTCGGCATGGCTGTGGCAATTGCTGATTTTGCTGGCGCTGGCGGTTGCGGCGTGGCTGCTGTGGCGCTGGTGGAAAAATCGCAAGTTGAACATCGTGCTGCCGCCGCCGGTGCCGGCGCATGTCCGCGCGAAGCGCAAGCTGGAACAGGCGCTGGCGCTCATCACGCAACCCAAGCCGTTTGTCATCGCGGTGTCCGACACGGCACGGACTTACCTGGAGGAGCGGTTTGATTTTCACGCGCCGGAGCGGACGACGGAAGAATTTTTGCGCGAGCTGGCCGGCACGAAATTATTGCTGCCGGAGCAAAAGGAAAGCCTCGGCAATTTTCTCGCGAGTTGCGACCTCGTGAAGTTCGCCAAATACGAGCCGGGCGAAAATGAATTGCGCGAACTGCACGGCTCGGCCGTGCGGTTGGTCGAAGAAACCGAGCCGTCGCCAGAGCCGCTGGCAGTGGTTGAAAATTCAAAATTGGAAATTGGAAATTCGCAATGACCTTTGCTCATCCCTATTTTCTGCTGTTGCTGTTGTTGCTGCCGCCGCTGGCGTGGCTGAAAGGCCGGCGCGGGATGCCGCCGGCGTTTGTGTATTCGTCGGTGCAACTGGTGCGCGGAATGCAAAACATCACGCGGGCGCGGGCGGGCGGATTTTTGATGTCGCTGCGCTGGTGCATCCTGGCGCTTTTTATCGTCGCGCTGGCGCAGCCGCGGTTGACGAAGAGCACGACGGAAGTGAAGGCCAGCGGCATTGACATCGTGGCGGCACTGGATTTGTCCGGCAGCATGATTTCAGAAGATTTCGTCGTGCACGGCGAACGCGTGAACCGCGTGAACATGGCCAAGTCGGTGCTGAAAGATTTCATTGATAAACGGCCGAACGACCGCATCGGCCTAGTGGTGTTCGCGGCGCAGGCGTTCATCGCCACGCCGCTGACGCTGGATCACGAGTATCTGCAGGAGAATCTCGCGCGGCTGGAAATCGGCACGATCAACCAGGATGCCACGGCGATCGGCGACGCGCTGACCACGGCGGTGAATCGGCTGCGCGATTTGAAATCGAAAAGCAAAATCATCATTCTGGCGACCGACGGGCAAAATAATTCCGGCAAAATCGAGCCGTTGCTGGCCACCGAGGCGGCGGCGGCGCTGGGCGTGAAAATTTACACGGTTGGCATCGGCGAACAGGGCCAGGCGCCGATGCCGGCGCGCGACATGTTTGGGCGCAAGGTGTATCAGATGGTGCCGGTGGATGTGGACGAGGCGACGCTGCAAAAAATCGCGGACAAGACCGGCGGCCGATATTATCGCGCGGACAACGCGGACAAGTTCCAGAAAATTTACGCGGAAATTGACAAGCTGGAAAAAACCGAGGCGACGATCAGCAAATACACGGAGTTCAAGGAGCTGTTTCCGTGGCTGGTCACGGCCGGGCTGGCGCTGCTGTTGATTGAAATTGTGCTGGGACAAACCGCGTTCCGGAGGCTGCCGTGAAATTTGCGATTTACGATTTACGATTTACGATTTGAAAATGCGCTTCGAGCATTCACAACTTCTTTGGCTGTTGCTGGTGATTCCGCCAGTGCTGATCGCGTTTTTCTGGTGGGCGCTGCGGGTGCGGCAAAAGCTGCTGGCGCAATTTATCCAAGCGCGGTTGCTGTCGGCGCTGACGGTGGGCGTTTCGCCAGCGCGACAGAAAATCCGTTTTGCGCTCGTGATTCTGGCCGTGGTGCTTTTGATCATCACGATTGCGCGGCCGCAGCGCGGATTTGATTTGGAAGAAGTCGAGCAGCGCGGCCTGGACATCGTCGTGGCGGTGGACACGTCGAAATCCATGCTCGCGACGGACATCGCGCCGAACCGGCTGGAACGCGCAAAACTCGCCGCGCTGGAATTGCTGCAGCGCGCGAGCACGGATCGCCTGGGCCTGGTGGCATTCGCGGGCGACGCGTTTTTGGAATGTCCGCTGACGATTGACAACACGGCGTTCCAGCAAAGCGTGCAGGCGCTCAATGTGAATTCCATTCCGCAGGGCGGCACGGCGCTGGCGGCGGCCATCAACACCGCGCTGACGGCGTTCAAGGAAAAGAATCATCACAAGGCGCTCGTGCTGTTCACCGACGGCGAGGACAACGACGAGGGCGCGCTGGAGGCCGCGCAAAATGCGGCGACGGCCGGGCTGAAGATTTTCACCATCGGCATCGGCTCGGCGGAAGGCACGCTGGTGACGGTCGCCGGGGCGGATGGCAACACCGATTACATCCGCGACGAAAAAGGGCAGGTCGTGAAGTCGAAACTGAACGAAACCTTGCTGCAGCAAATTGCCACGACGGCCGGCGGATTTTATCTGCCGTTGCGCGGCGCAAACACGATGGACACGCTTTATGAGCGGGGTTTGGCTCCGCTGCCAAAATCGGAAAGCAGCGAAAAACTGGTGCGGCGGTATCACGAGCAATTTCACTGGCCGCTGGCGCTGGCGCTGCTGGCGCTGCTGGCCGAAATGTTTTTGCCGGAACGCAAGAAGTCCAAAGTCCAAAGTCCAAAGTCCAAAGTGGAAGCGCCGGCAATCGCAGCCCTCGTAATCATCTTGCTGCTGCCGGCTTCAGCGAATGCCTCGCCTGCGTCAGCGTTGCGGGATTACCGGTCAAATAATTTCACGAATGCGCTCACCGAATACACCAAGCTGGCCGAGGTGCGGACGAATGATTTGCGCCTGGTTTTCAACGCGGGCGACGCGGCCTATCGCGCGACGAATTTCGACGCGGCGCAGAATTTGTTTCAGCAAGTCACGCTGTCGCCGGATTTGAAATTGCAGCAGCAGGCATTTTACAATCTTGGCAACGTGCAGTTCCAAAAGGCAAAACAGGCGAAAGATTTGAACGGCCTCGAACAGGGCTTTGAGGCGGCGGCGAAAATTTACGAGCGCGCCGTCGCCTTGAACACCAATGACGTGGACGCGGTGTTTAATTTTAATTTTGCAAAAAACGCTGCGGAATATATCCGGCAGATCAAGGCGGCGCTGCTGCGCGGCAAAGGCAGCGCGGATGCGGCGGTGCGGAAGGCCGAGTTTCACACTGCGTTCAGCATCATGCAGGAGCTGACGCAGAAATATAAAATTGCTGAAAAACAGTTTGAAGACTACACCAAAAAATTGAAGGACATTGATGACATCGCGACTCCTCATCAGCCTTAGCGTGCTGTGCCTTGCCGGGCAGAAAATCAGCGCGCAGCTCGCGCCCGCCGATGATTTTTTCAACAGCGGCGCGCAGCTCTACATTTCCAACAACGTGCCGGCGGCGCTGGAACGCGTGGAAAGCGGTTTGAAAACGTATCCGGACGACGAGAAGTTGAAAAAGCTGGAGCAGTTGCTGAAACAGCAGCAGCAACAACAGCAGCAACAGAACCAGTCGCAGCAGCAAAAGTCGGACAGCCAGAAAAACCAGCAACAAAAACAGAATTCGCAAGAGCAGCAGAAAGCGGAAGAGCAGAAACAAAACCCGGCGGAGCAAAAGAAAGAAGAACCGCAAAAATCACCGGAGCAGCAAAAAGCATCCGCGCAAAAAAAGGACGGCGAGAAGCCGGACAAGCCGGAGCAATTGACCGCAGAGCAGGCGAAGGATTTGTTGGACAGGCAAAAGGACGGCGAGCAATTGTTGCAACAAAAGCCGCCGGAAAAGCCGCGAAACCAATTGCGGCCGATCAAAGATTGGTGACACCAATCTGTTATTCCGCAAGCGGTCCGGGGCAGCGTTTCGAAGTGAAAACTGCGGGTCGCGGCTGGCGAGTTTGCCGGCTGCCTTCCCTTTGGCTTGCTCCAAACGGCGGAAAAGAATATACCATGCCGGCCTGACGTTTTGTCTGGGTGGCCAAGATTTTTCGCGTGGGGCGTTGAATCAGGCAACCACCCAAATTGGCTGCCGCCAGGTTTTAATTTGTGACGACCACCGAAATCAAACCGCGCCCGCGCCTGCCGGAATGGCTGCGCATCAAGCTGCCCACGTCGGACAGCTTCGCGCAGACGCGCAATCTGCTGGGCGAACTCAAGTTGCACACCGTCTGCGAAAGCGCGCAGTGCCCGAATCATTGGGAGTGCTGGGAAAAAGGCACGGCCACGTTCATGATCGCCGGCGACCGCTGCACGCGCGCCTGCGGTTTTTGCGCGGTCAGCACGGCCAAACCGCTCGCGCTCGAAGCGGATGAACCGCTCCGCGTGGCCGAGGCGACGCGCCGGATGAAATTGAAACATGTTGTCATCACTGCCGTGGCGCGCGATGACATCGCGGACGGCGGCGCGGAACATTTCCGGCAGACGATTGAAGCGGTGCGCAAGCTGAATCCGAAAACGGTCATTGAAGTGCTGGTGCCGGATTTTCAGGACAGCAATGAATCCATTGAAATGGTGCTGGCGGCGAACCCGGATATTTTTAATCACAATTTGGAAACCGTGCGCCGACTGACGCCGGCAGTGCGGCATCGCGCGACTTACGACCGCTCGTTGAGTGTTTTGAAGAAAGTCAAGGATCGGCGCGGCAAAACCATTTTCACGAAGTCCGGCATGATGCTCGGCTTGGGCGAACGCCAAGAAGAGGTTTTGCAAGCGCTGCGCGATTTGCGCGCGGCGGGCTGCGATATTCTCACGCTCGGCCAGTATTTGCAGCCGAACTTGAAATTATTGCCGGTGCAGGAATTTGTTTCGCCGGAGAAATTTGCGGAATTCAAAAAACACGCCGAAGCCCTGGGATTCATCCACGTCGCGAGCGGGCCGATGGTGCGCAGCTCGTATCACGCGGACGAGTTCAACGCGCCGTCAGCGGGCGTTTAGCCGGCGGTGGAGCAGCAGCCAGACGGCGACGGCGAGGCAGATGAGGCCAATCGCAAAAAAGACGACCGTGAAAAATATCCTGATTTGACGGGCGCGGGCGGCCACCTGCGCGGTCTGTTTTTTTTCGGCTGCCATGAAGTTGCCGAATTGATTTTCCAGCGCATGGCTGATGGCCTCCTCGTTTTTCAGTTCCAGCGTCAGCCAGCGACCGGTAAAATTTTTCCATTCCTCGGGCAGGCGGGCGAGCATTTCCCCGGTCGCTGGTTGAAAGCCCCAATGCGTCCAGAACGGCGAGGTTTCCTGCGTCCAGATGCGGAACACGCCGTGGTTGGCGGCCAGATTCGGAATGCGTTCCCAAAATAATTCGCGCGCGGCGTCGGCCACGGAAAAATCCGAATAATCCTCGGAGTGCAGCCGCGCGTGCTGCCGCAAAATTTGCAGGCCGAGCGCGCCGGCAAAAATTCCGTCGGCCTCGACCACTTGAAATTCCGTGAGGCGGGCTTCCAGTTCGTCCGCCGGCATCTGCGCGGCTTGCCAGAGCGACTTGAGCGCGGGCAGGTCGTCCACGGTGGCACGCCGGATGTGCAGTCGGGGCATGGCTTGAGTCTGCAACAAATTTTCGCGGCGTGAAGAAAAATTTTGCATTTGCGCCGGACTATGTAATTTTACGCGGACATTAAAATTATGAGCAACCCAAGCAACCAACTGCTGAACGCGCTGGCCTGGCGCTACGCCACCAAGGTTTTTGACGCCACCAAAAAAATTCCCGCCGACGTGTGGGCCGCGCTGGAAAAAGCCCTCGTGCTCACGCCGACGAGCTATGGGCTGCAGCCGTATCAATTTCTCGTCGTGCAAAACCCGGCGGTTCGCGCGGCGCTGCTGCCGCATTCGTGGGGGCAAAAACAGGTGGTGGACTGCTCGCAGTTCATCGTGTTCACGGCGCGGACGGAAATGAAGGAGGCGGATGTGGACAAACTGATCCGGCGCACGGTGGCGCTGCGCAAGCTGCCCGCCGATGCGCTCAATGCCTATCGCGGCATGATGCTGGGCGACGTGGTGAACGGCCCGCGCGGCAAAGTCGCGCATGAGTGGGCGGCGCGGCAGTGCTACATCGCGCTGGGCAATCTGATGACGGCGGCGGCCGTCTTGGGTGTGGACGCCTGTCCGATGGAAGGTCTCGCGCCGGCGGAATACGACCAGGTTTTGAAACTGGACGGCAGCGGTTACAAAACCGTCGTGGCCTGCGCGCTCGGCTACCGCGCCGCGAATGACAAATATGCCGGCCTGGCCAAGGTCCGCTACGAAGCAGCGGATTTGGTGCGCGTGATATAAGGGCTGTTTCAGCAGAATTTGACTTCTGCGGCTGCGAAACCAGCGGCAGAAGTTTTAATTTTTGGTTTGGAAACCAATCGTGCTTTGGCTAATGTGAGGCATGTTCAAAAAAATATTTGTCCCGTCGGATGATTCGGATTTGACCAACATGGCGCTGCTGGTGGCGCGGCTGTGGTTCGGCCTCACGATGCTGTTCAACCACGGTTTCGACAAGCTGGCGCATTTCCACGACTGGGTGGCGAAGATTCAAGATCCGCTGGGCTTCGGCCCGGAGGCG
>CAJAQO010000260.1 GCA_903944085.1 uncultured Verrucomicrobia subdivision 3 bacterium | reverse complement strand
GGCGTGACGACCGCGCTGCAAGTCGGCTGGCCGGAAGTTTTCGCCATCGCTTCCAAAATCTGTCGCTCTTCCGCCCGCGTCGGATAACCGATCTTCAATTTCAACATGAAACGATCCACCTGCGCTTCGGGCAGCGGATAAGTTCCTTCCTGCTCAATTGGATTTTGCGTCGCCAAAACCAGAAATGGTTCTTCCAGCTTGTAAGTCTGGTCGCCGATGGTGACTTGTTTTTCCTGCATCGCTTCGAGCAAAGCGCTTTGCACCTTGGCCGGCGCGCGATTTATTTCATCAGCTAAAACCAGATTCGCGAAGACCGGTCCTTTGCGCGTGGTGAAGCCGCCCGACTGCGGATTGTAAATCTGCGTGCCGATGACGTCGGCGGGCAGCATGTCCGGCGTGAATTGCAGGCGCGAAAATTTCACGTGCAGACAGTTCGCCATGGATTTCACGGCGAGCGTCTTGGCGAGGCCGGGCACGCCTTCGAGGAGGACGTGGCCGTTGGCCAGCAGGCCGATGACCAGCCGCTCGGTGAGATATTGCTGGCCGACGATGACTTTGCCGAGTTCGTTAAACAGCGGCTGCGTAAAAGCGCTTGCTTCCTTGACCGCTTCGTTGATGGCGTTGATTCCGGTGCTCATGTGTTAATTCATTTTTCCAATGGACGACATTCTGACAAATGACTGCGAAAATTGTTCAACCAAAATGGTTCACGCGCCCGGCAAAACTGCCACTTGCTGCCGGCTCAACCAGCCGATCTTGCCGGTGCCGCTGACAACCTGCACCCAGTCGTCGTGCCGATCCAAAACTTTCAGTTCCGCGCCGTCGTGCGCCGTGAACGCGCTTTGCGCCTCGTCGAATGGCCCGCTGCGCGCCGTCGTCTCGGCGCTGGTCACCACGGCCACGGACGAATTGAAATGGTTCGCCGCCTGCAACGCCAGCACCGCGCCGGAAAAAACCGTGGCCACGACCGCCAACTGCGTGGCGCCCCGCAGCTTCGGCGCCAGCGCCGGACGGATTTGCCGCGCGGCCAGCAGCGCGAACAGCAGCCAGAAAAAAATGGCGGTCAGCCGCGCGCCTTCGTCCAGCGTGAGCGAACCCATCCAGTTTTGCCAGCGGCTTTCGCGCAGCGTCGCGCCTTGGACCTGATTGCGAACGAATGCGAGGTTCGCGCGCAGTTCCGCATCGCGCGGCGCGAGCAGCTCCGCCCGGCGATAGCTCGCAATGGCCTTGCCGAGATGGCCGGCCTTGAATTCCGCATTGGCGGCGTTAAACAGCAGCGCCGGCGAGGTCGCGCCGGTTTGCAGGATTTTTTCGTAAGCTGCGGCGGCCTCCGCGAATTTGCCTTTCGCGTAAATTTCGTTGGCCGCCGAAAAATCGGCGGCGGCCTCCGCCGCGAAAATTTTTGCGGCGAACAGCAGCACGCACAGGCTGGCAAAAAGTTTTTTCACGCTTTCACCTCCTGAAGTGCGCCGACGGCCGTTTCAAATTTTGCCGCCACGGAATTCAATTCACCCGTTCCGCGCACCGGCGCGTAACGCGCCTGGTTGCAAAGCTGGAAAAGCTCGCGCAGCGTTTCACGCGTGGCGCTGGACGCGCCGCGCAACACGGCATGTTCCTCAATCACGTTTTCAGTGATCGCGATCGCCGGACAATCGAGCCGTTCACCGAGTTGCTCCTGCAACAAACGGAACAACAGCGCGAAAAATTCGTCGGATTTGTTTTCGGCGGCAAATTTTTTCAAGTCATTCAAGCCGTCGCGGACGAGCTGCGCCACGGCGCGCTGGCGGCGGAGGCGCGGATTGTTCGCCAGATTGTCGGCGCGCTTGCGCCAGATGAACGCGGCCAGAAACGCCAGCACCGGCACCGCTTGCGCGACGAGAAACGCGGGCCGCGCCACCAGCGGCACGGCGGATTGCGTGAGCGTTCCGAGGTTTTCCTTGATCGGCAAAATATCCTGCGGCGCCTGGTTTTCTGGCGGAGAATTTTTATTCGCGGCGATCACGGGCATCGGCGAGGTGCCGGCGGCTTTGACGACGAGCGGCACGGCGCCCTGCGTGAGCGTGTGGTATTGGCCGTCGTCGGGATTGAAGAAAGAAAACGTCAGCGCCGGCAGTTCATGCACGTCGGCATTTTGCGGGGAAATAATCTGCTCAAAGGTCTTGGTGCCTTGAAAACCAAACTGGTCGCCGGTTTCCACTTTGGTCGTGGGCGGATAGGTCTTGAAATTTTGCCACGCGGCCGGCACCGGCAGCGTCACCGCGTCGAGCGCGCCGCGACCGGAGATTTGCACGCGCACGGTGATGGGATCGCCCACGGTGACGGTCGTCGGCCCGGCGGTGGCGTTCATTTCAAAATTGCCGACGGCACCGCTGAAATTCGCCGGCTTGTTCTGGGCCGGCAGCGGCAATGATTCCACATTCACGGGTTCCGTCGCCAGCGTGACTTGTTTCTGTTCGCTCTGGTTGAAAAATTGCCGGAAGAAAGGATCGCCGCCCTGATTTTGCGAAGGCAGGGCAATGACCGCGCTCGCCGTGAACGGCCCGAGCGTGAGCGGCCCCGGCCGCACGGCAGTCAGCGGGATGGCAAGCGGAACGACGGTGAAAACGTGGTTGCCGACCTGCGCGCGGTGGCGCTGGTTTTGCAGCTCGGCGGTCTTGCCGGCGCTGAAACCATCCGTGGGCGAGCTGGTGAGCTGAAAGTTGCTCAAATTCTGCACGTCCTCGCGGAGATAAAGTTCGAGCCGCGCCACCGCCGGTTCCCCGACGTAGATTTTGTTTTTCGGAAAAACGAATTTCATGAACGCCACTTCGCTGCCGGAATTGACGGCGGCCGGCGAGGGTGCGCTGGCGGCGGTCACGGTCAATTTGAGCGGCTCGGTGACCAGCCGCTGGCCGTTCACGTCCGCCATCAGCGCCGGAATGGTGAACACGCCCGCCTGCTGCGCCGTCACGGAAAAGGTGACGGTGACGGTCTGGCTCATCGCGCCATTGATGATGCTGAAATTTTGCGAATTGCCGATCTGCGCGATTTGCAGGCCGCGCACGTTGGGCGTCGGCACGCTTTTGGCCGAGCCGCCCTCGAAGGCGAGCGACAGCGTGGCCTGCTCGCCCAGCGTGATCGTGTCGCGATCCAGCGACGCGGTGAACGACGCCGCGAGCGCCGCGCCGTTGAGCAGCGTGGCGGCGACCAGCACCAGCCAGATTTTCAAAATGAACCGCATGACTTCAATTCGACGTTTCTGACAAACGAAAGCCGGAAATGTTCACAAATTTTTTGCCGGGAGAAAGCGTAAAATGCAAGTAGTTTATGGGCCGAAGCGGCGGGGAACAGCGCCCAACTTGGCGATTTGCGCCCAGCTTCAAATTTGACGAAGGCCGCTGGTGAAATCCGGCAGAAAATTATTCCTCAAAACACGAACGCTCGGCCGTGCAGGAATGCTTGTGGACCGGCTGGTCATCCACCCCGACGACCGTCTGGGTGCGGTTGCACCAGAAATGGCAGGGCGTGACGTGTTCGCCGTGCTTGTCGGCAAAGGCTTCTGCCGCCGTCGCGCCGGTGAACATTTTTTTGGTGCGGAGATGTTTGCAAAAAGGGTTCATGCTTCACCTTTCAGCTTGAGCAGGGTTCGGCGAATGAGCGCGTGTGCCAGCGGCACTTTGTAAGCGTTGTGTTCCAGCGGTTTTGCGTCCTTCAAAATCAAATCCGCCGCTTGGGTTGCGGTTGCCTCGTCCAAAACTTTGCCGTCGAGAAATTGATTTGCGGCTTCGACTTGGTGCGGCACCGGCGAAATGCTGCCGAGCGCCACGCGCGGGGATTTCAATTTTCCGTCCACGATTTCCGCCGCCGCCGCGCAACTGACCAGCGCCCAGTCAAACGCGTGCTTGTCGCTCGCCTGCAAATACGCGCTGCGCGTCCGCGCCGTCGGGATTTCCACGCGCAAAATGAGGTCGCCGTTGCTCAATGAGTTGTGCGCCAGCGGATTTTCCCAGGCGCGCTGGTAAAGTTCGGCCATGCTCATGCGCGTCTCTTTGCCGTCGCGCAACACAATCGCCGTGGCCTCGAGCGAGGCGAAAATCGTGGCGAGGCTGGAAACGACCGGACTGATGCAGGTGTTGCCGGTAAACAAACTGTGGTAGCGGTTTTCGCCGTTGCGCGCGTAGCAAAGATCGCCGTCTTTCTTAAGACAAACGGTGTCGCGGTGGCGGAAATACCAGCAGCGCGAATGCTGCGCCAGATTGCCGCCGACCGTGGCAACGTTGCGGATTTGCTGCGAAGCCACTTCCGCCGCCGCCTCGTGCAGTCCGGGGAAAGTTTTTTTGATGTCCGCGTCATCCTCGATTTGCGCAACCGTTACCAGCGAACCAATCGTCCAGAACTTTCTCCCGTGCTCGATTTTATTGAGGCCGGGCAGCGACTTGATGTTGACCAGCAGGTCGGCGCTGATGAGATATTCCTTGAGCAAGCCAAGCAGATCGTTGCCGCCGGCGAGATAGGCACCTTTGCCGGCAACCAGTTCGCGGGCGCTGTCGGCGGAATGGGCGGTGGCATATTGAAAAGCTTTCATAGTCTAGGCGGCAACTGCCGGTGGAACTTTGCCGAGCGCGGCAAGAATTTTTGCCGGCGTGATCGGCAGGCTGCCGACGCGCACGCCAATGGCGTTGAACACCGCGTTGGCAATGGCTCCCGCCGTCGGCACCGTCGCCGGCTCGCCGATGCCGATGACGCCGCGCTCGGGCATGTTGATCAAAACGACTTCAATGTCCGGCACGTCCGCGAGGCCGGGCAGCTTGTAAGTTTCAAAATTTGGATTCAGCACCACGCCGGATAAATCGTCCATCACGCGTTCTTCGTAAAGCGCGTAGCCCATGCCCATGATCACGCCACCGTTGATCTGGCTTTCGAGCGTCAGCTTGTCAATGATGAGGCCGCAGTCGTGGACGGCCAGGACTTTCTTCACCGTGACCAAACCGGTTTCCGTGTCCACTTCCACTGCGGCGAACTGCACGCCGCAGGCATGATCTGCGGAAAGTCCCTGCTGCCATTGGCCGTGAACCACCAGCGGATTCACGCCCAGCTTTTTGCATGCGGCAAACCAGTTTTCGCCGCGCGCGTCGGCGAGGCCGGACTGCGTTTGCAACTGCTGCAACGCTTTTTGGCAAATGTCATAAACCGCCGGTGAAACCGAGGCGCACGTCGTGCTGCCGCCGCTGCCGGGGCCGGGCGGAAAATTGGTGTCGCCGACGCGCACCGTGATCTGCTCGGGTTTGAGGCCGAGCAATTCCGCGGCGACCACCGCGATGACGGTGCGCGTGCCGGTGCCGATGTCCTGCACGCCGAAACGAAATTCGATGCTGCCGTCGGGATTGATTTGTGCGTCGCCGTGCGTGTCGCGGCTGCCGCCGCCGGCCGGCCACGCCGCGCCCGCGCAGCCGATGCCGGTTTTCACGACGCCAGGCGAACTGCCGGGCTTCTGATATTTTTGGTTCCAGCCAAATTTTTCCGCGCCCAGTTTGTATTCGCGCTGGCGGATCGGATGCGGATCGTTCTTCAACCGGAATTCCAGCGGATCAATTCCCAGTTTTGCCGCGAGATCATCCATGGCGCTTTCCATGCCGTAGGATGCGGGCGGATGTCCCGGCGCGCGAAAGGCGCGGGCGGCACCGGCGTTGACCGCCACCGCCGACTGCTTCACGCGCGTGTTCGGCACTTGGTAAATGTAAGGCATCGGAATGTCCGCGCCGCCGCCGCCGCCGCCCGAATCGCCGCCGGCGCCAATGCCGGCGGTGCCGTAATTTTCGGCCTCGAACGCGTGCAACCGGCCGTCTGCCGTCGCGCCGATTTTGATTTTTTGAAAACTGGAAGGCCGGTTGCCGACGGCCAGCGCCTGGTCAAAACGCGTGAGCATCAACCGAACCGGCGCGTTGGCTTCCTTGGAAAGTTTGGCCGCGAGCATGCCTTCGACGCCCGCGCCGAATTTCGCGCCAAAGCCGCCGCCCATGTATTCCGTGACGACGCGGACTTTGCTGTGATCCAATTTCAGCGCGCCGGCAAGACCGTCGCGCACGCTGGAAATTCCCTGTGTCGAAGACCACGCGGTCAAGCCGTCATCCGTCCACGAAACCGTGTTGCCCATCGTCTCCATCGGATTGTGAATCTGCACGGGCGTCGAATAAAAACCCTCGATGACCGCCGCGCATTCGGGAAACGCCGTGTCCACATTGCCGTTCTCGCGCGGACGCGGATTGGCCGGCGCGTTGGCCGAACCTTCCCAGACTTGCGCGGAATTTTCCTTCCGTGCCTCGGTTTCATTCACGACAAATTCATGCCGCACCTCCGCCTGCACTTCAATGGCGCGCAACGCGTCGAGGCACGCCTGTTTGCTCGTGCCTGCCACGGCGGCGATTTCCTCGCCGTAAAAACGCACGGTGAACGCGCCGTCGCGCGCGCGCACGGCGGCTTTGATGCCGGGAATCTGCCGCGCCTTGTCCAGATTGACCGATGTAATTTTTGCCGCCGGCCACTTCGACCGCAAAATCATTCCGTAAAGCCAGCCGGCCGCTTGAATGTCGGAAGAATAACGCGCCTTGCCGGTCACTTTTACCGCCCCGTCAATGCGCGGCGTGTTCTGGCCGATGTATTTTGTCTCGGCGGGCCAGTTAGACATAATCAATGACCTCCGTTTTGCTCGCCGTTTCAATACCCGCAGCTTGGAGCGCCGCCGCCAAAATTCTCGGATGCGTGCCGCAGCGGCAGGTGTTGCCGGCGCAAGCGTGCTTCACGTCGGCGGCGTTCGGGCGCGGATTTTTTTTCAACAACGCCGTGACGCTCATAACAAAGCCCGGCGTGCAATAACCGCATTGCAGCGCGTCCTTGGTGAGAAAAGCCTGCTGCACCTTCGAGAGTTTTTCATTTTTAGCCAGCCCTTCCACCGTCGTAATCTCGACGCCTTGCGCCTCGATGGCGAGTTTCTGGCAGGAATAAATTGGCGTATCGCCGAGCAGCACCGTGCAGGCGCCGCACGTCGCGCGATCACAGCCTTCCTTCGCGCCGGTGAGGCTCGAATAATTCCGCAGCGCGTCGAGCAGCGTCACGCGCGGTTCCAACATCAGCTTTAATTTTTCGCCGTTCACTTTCAGCGTGACCGGAACCGCCGCCGGGCCAATGATTTTTTCCGCGTTGACTTTTTCCAGCTCGGCGGCCACCGAAGTGACTTGCGCCGTCGCCGCCGTGGCTGCGACCGTGCCCAGACTTTTGAAGAAGGTGCGCCGCGAGAACGCGCCTCGATTTTCCGGTTCCATTTTTTTCATGCGACTCAATTGGAATTTATCAACCGTTTGTAATCCGCCGGCGTGTCCATGTCAAGCGACAGTCCGGGATCGGACACCGGGCATTGGACGCGCGGCAACGCCGTAAGTTTCAAAAAATCTTTCAAATTCGCCGCGTCCGCCTGCTTTAGTTGCGCAAACGCCACGCGCGGCAGGAGGACCGGATGCCGCGCGCGCCCGCCCAATTCGGGCTGGCAGATGGCTTCCGGATTTGCCCGTGAAAAATCCAACAGTTGTCGCAAGCTGTCCGAACGCAAATGCGGCTGGTCGCCCAGCACAATCGTCCAGCGAAAAATATTTTGGTGCCAACCTTTCCAATTCGCCGCGCAAACAATGGAACTGAACATCCCGCGTTCCGGCTGCGGATTTTCAATGCGGTCTAATTTTGAAAAACCCAGCCGATCCAGTTCCGCCGCGAGCGCCAGGTCATTGGCGCGCAACACCACGGCGATTTGCGCCGCGCCCAGCTCGCGCCATTGCGAAATTAAATGGCCGATGACGGTTGTGTTGCGCCAGGGCAAAAGCAATTTTGGAGTTCCCATCCGTGACGATGCGCCCGCGCCAAGAATGATCACGCCAAGCTGAAATTCATTGGCCGCGCTCATTTTCGTTTCACTCCGAGAATCTCGGCGCGCTGTTGGATAAACTGTGCCAGAATGCTCACCGCGATTTCATGCGGGCCAACGGCGGCGATGTCCAGCCCGACCGGGCACGCGATGCGGTCGAATGCTTCCGCCGTGGCGATTTTCTGTTTGATGAACTGTTCCCGCATGATGCGCGCCTTGCGCCGGCTGCCGATCATGCCGAGAAACGCGAACGGAAAACGAATCCATTCCGATAACACCAGCGCGTCGTGCTGATGGCCGCGCGTGACGACGAGGCCGAACGCCGGCGCAACCGGCGGCGGAATTTTTAAAAGTTCGTGCCAGCCGCCGACGCGCAGCTTTGTGGCATCGGGGAAAAAATTGTGGTTTGCCAGTTCTGGCCGATCGTCGAAAACGGTGACCGCAAAATCCAGCTGCTGGGCGAGCGGCGCGACGGCTTGCGCGACGTGGCCCGAGCCGGCAATCCATAATTCCACCGGCGGCGAAACGGTTTCTTGATAAAGCCAGTTTGCTGAATCGTTGAGTGGTTGAATCGTTGAATCGGCGAGTGCGATGGAAAAATTATTTTTTACGCCCCAGCGGATTTTTTCCGTCGGCGCGGCCAGTTTGCGCCAGAGTTCCACGGCATTCGCCGCGTGCGGCAAAATGACGCCGTTCACGCTGCCGCCGCAAATCAAACCATCGTCCCAGCCGAAATCGTGGTCGAGCACCATTTCAAATTCGGCGGGCTGGCCGGTTTTCAGCGCCGTGAGCGCACGCGCTTGCACTTCGGCTTCGAGACAGCCGCCGCCGAGCGTGCCGATGATTTTGCCGTCCGCGAAAAAAATGGCTTTGGCCCCGGCGCGCTGCGGGCTGGAGCCTTTCGTGCCGGCGATCAGCGCCAGCGCAAACGGCTGGTTCGCGGCGGCGGCGAGTTGTTCGTAAATGCGGGCCACGCAGAAGTGTTAGCGCGCCCGCCGGAAAGTTTCAACGCAATCTTTTTTTAGTCGCCCAAGCAAATGCCCAGCGAACGCGTGGCGTGAACGAAGCCTTCGTCCAGCGGCACGGTGCGCAGCCGGCCGGTGGCTTCGGCAAGCGAGACGCTGTCCACAAAGCGGCCGTTGTGTGCGACCATCCGGCCAAAGCGGCCTTCGGTGATCAGCTCCACGGCTTTCGCGCCGAACAAAGTGCAGAGCACGCGGTCCATGAACGTCGGGCTGCCACCGCGCTGCAAATGGCCGAGCACCATCGCGCGCGTTTCCTTGCCGGTGCGTTTCTCGATTTCCGCCGCGACGACCGCGCCGATGCCGCCCAGCCGCGCCTCGCGATTGAGTTCCTGGGCGTTGGTCATGGTGTAATCGCCGCCCGCCGGTTTCGCGCCCTCCGCCGCGACGACGAGTGTAAAATGTTTTCCCTTTTTCTCGCGCTCCATGACGGCGTTGCAAACGGATTCGTAGTGGAAAGGAATTTCCGGAATCAGCACCACATCCGCGCCGCCGGCCACGCCCGCGTAAATCGCGATCCATCCGGCGTAACGGCCCATCACTTCCAGCACCATCACGCGGTTATGGCTCTCGGCGGTCGTGTGCAGCCGGTCCAGCGCGTCCGTCGCGCAGGCCACAGCGGAATCGAAGCCGAACGTGATCGTCGTCGCGGCGAGATCGTTGTCAATCGTCTTCGGCACGCCGACGATGGGGATGCCGGCCTCGTGCATCTGCTGCGCGATGGTGAGCGAGCCGTCGCCGCCAACGGACACCAGCGCGGAAATACCCAGCGTCTCCATGCCGGCTTTCGTGGCGTCCATCAATTCCTTGGGCAACTGCCGCGTTTCGCCGTGGCCGGTTTTGGCGGAAAATTTTCCGCGATTCGCCGTGCCGAGAATCGTGCCGCCGCGCACCAGCAGACCGTCGAGCGCCTTGTAATCCAGCAAACGATAATTCTGCGGCGTCAGCAAGCCGTCGTAGCCGCCGATGATGCCGATGGTTTCCCAGCCGCGCTTGGCGGCGGTTTTGGCGACGGCGCGAATCACGGCGTTCAAGCCGGGACAGTCGCCGCCACCGGTGACGATGCCAATTTTCATTTTGTTAGATTACACTATCGGCGAAATTCGCCGCCGCTTGATTTTTTAGAAACTCAACTCCACGAAGTCTCCGCGCCGACGGCACCAAATAAAACCAGCCCTCCGCGTCAGCACATTTTCCAAGCGCGCCAGGGCAAGTTTGCAACTCCTGTCCAGAGCAGGCTTGGAATCCCGATGGAAACGCGAGTTGTCTGCGGATATTGATGCCAAGGAAAAATGTTTTTCATCGCCGGGCCTGAGCACCAACATGATGAACTTCGCCGTGAATTCAGGCTTTTTGCCGTCGGCGTCTAAGAATTAAATTCCTTTGCGGGATCGCCCAAAAGCGCAGACTGGCTCATGGATAAACCCAAGGCGACAGCGTGGAACAGCCATAGGAAGCAAACCGTCTAAAGCCAAACCGATTTCTTCCTCGCGCCCTTTGACGTGTCAACCTCCATCGCGGGATTTTTGGTGAAATAGACATTCAGCGAATCCAGCAGCGTCAGGCGCGCGTCCTGCGTGGTGGGAATGGCAGTGGATTGATCGGGAAAACCGGTGGTGGCCCACGCCGCGTTCCAGTCCTCCGAAATGGTCTCGGAAAACCAGGCGCTGACGGATTTGATGAAACTGCGGCCGTTGGAATCGGCGATGCGCAGGTTTGTGCTGAGGGTGTCCTTTGCGACTTCGCCATCGCCGTGCGCGAAAACGGCCTGGCGCGGCGGCGGCGGCGGCCCGGTGGCATTGCCGCCTACTGCACGCGGAGGATGTAGAATCGCTGCGGTGTTTTGTCGGCAAATGTATTGGTGGCGGTGAGCGTGAAGTTTCCGCTCGCCCCCAAAACATTGGTGGACACCGGCAGCCATTGGCTCAACGGCGCGGCCAGGTTGGTGCTCGTCAAAAGATAATAAGACCCGCCAACAAATCCGTTCGTCGCGTTGAGGATAATGTTGGTGCCGGAGCGTTGGAGGCCGGCAAGAAACGGCGGCGGCCGCGTCGTCAGCCCGCTGAACCAGCGCACTTTTTTCGCGGTGGCGGGCAAGCCGCTCACAAGCGCCGTGGGCGTGTCGCTGTTCAGCACCAGCCGCCAGAGCGAATTGGCCGCGGCATCGGAAAAATAAACCAGGTCATGCGCGACATCCAAATCCAGCGCCGTGCAACGCTGAACGCTGCCCGATGCGGTGTAGCGCGTGAGCAAGCCGGAGCCGTTGTAGTTCACCCGCTGGATGGAATTGAGGTTTTGCACCGTCGAACTCACCGAGAAATAGACCTGCTGGTTGGTCACATCCAAGGCGACGCCGGTGGGGAAAGAGTTGCTTGCCGTGGTCGCCAGCGCCGTCAGGCCAGCTCCCGCCAGGCTCAGGCTCCAGATTTTGTTGGTGCCGGCATCGGCGATGAATATTTTAGAGTGCGGAATGTCCACGGCGAGGGCCGTGCAGCGGCAAACCCCGGTGCCGCCGAGGGCGGTGAACAGGGTGGCATTATTGCTGCCGGTGTAGTCCATGACCTGGACGGTATTGTTGCTCTGAATGGTGGAACTGGTGGTGTAATAAATTTTCTCGTTCAACCCATCCAGTGCGAGGTCGGTGGGATAATTGACCAGTCCGCTTTTCACCTGGAAAAGTCCGGTGCCATCCAGATTGACGCGCCACAGGGAATTGGCCACGCCATCCACAAAAAATAATTTATTGTTCAAGCCATCCACCGCCACCGCCGTGCAGCGGGTGATTTTGTTGAGATCAATGCCCGTGGCGGTGAGCAGCGTGGATTTGCCGCTGCCATTGGTGGCCACGCTGTCCAGCGTGTTCGACGACAAAACACTGCTGCTGGTGATGAAATAAACCGGCTGGGCTTGCGTCCGCCCGCCGGCCAGCAGACACAGGAGCAGACTTCCCAGCGTTAAACGCAGCATGAACATCTGATGGTTGGTGTTTTGACCGCAGTGGTCCGGGTCGTCACGCTAATTGCGCGACGGGAAAATTCCCACCAAGGCGATGATAAATGTCACCGACAAATACGGCTGGATGATGGAAAACGGCTGATTGCCCCCGGCATTGGCAATCGTGCTGGAGTTCATCTGCCCGGTCGCGGCGGCATTGGAGTAATCCAGCGAAGTGCCGGTGGATTCAATGGCGGGCAAATTGCCGACCGGGCCGGCTTGATTGCCGCCGCCGCCCACAGCGTTGACCAGATGCGAGTGAATCGGCATTTGCGTGGCGAGCAGCGTGACATTCTCGACCCCGGCTTGCTGGCCTTGAATATAAGTCGAGAGTCCGGCACCGGTGCCCGCATGAATCGCCACGCGCCCTTGCAGGTTGGGCAGGCTGAAAGTCGTGACCCCGTTGCCGCCATACTGCGTGCCAAGAATGGAAAACAATGCCTGGTTGGTTGAAATGGCCATCGTTTGGCCGTTGCATAACGCCCAACCGGCGGGCGCGAAGTTGCCCGCGAACATCCTGATTTCACCGAGATAAGGTTCTGACATAACGATGCCTTTTTTTTGATTTGCTTTGTTTTTTAAACTAATGCTGCCGGACGACCCACCGCGTGCGCGGGCCGGTTGAAAACGGTTTCATAACGAACGCGATGCGGGTCTTGAGTGCCGATCTGGCCAAGATACATTTCAAACCGGCCCAAGGCAGCATGTTCAAACTGGTGAATGCCCGGTGCAATCAACCGGTCCTGGGGACCGCTGAAAACGAGCGAAAATTTTTCATTGCCGGCATCGCCCGGCGGACGACGGCCCGGCCTCGTCGAGCTTGGCCGGGCCAGCGGGGCTTTGAGCAGCCTGAGTTCCACCACCTGCCGGGGCGCGAGCTGAACGCGGAACAACGTGTCAACCTGGCCAGCCAGCACGGGATAGCTCATCTGTTCGAGCGATTGAACACCGCCGGCGGAAACGGCCGGCCGACTGAACGAACTGAGCGGAGCCACCGCGAGCGCGGCCAGAACTGCGGAACAATCAAATAAAAATTGGCGGCGCGAACTCATGGGATCAACGATTCAAACCCCAACCCGACGGGGTTTAGTTCTGATTATGATGGATATAAATCTTTCAGAGTCAAACCATTTAAGCTATCAGTGCGCCGGCGCGACGGCGGTCGCGGGTTTGACGTCTGGCGAGCAATTGCGCTTGTCTCAAAACGGCTTTTCACCTAGAAACCAAGGCCGCCGCGCGCGCGGCGAATTACCTTGAACGCCATCGCTGTCCGTGAAGAACAACCGCAAGATGAGGCCTTCCTCTTTGAATTATATGCCAGCACGCGCCAGGAGGAACTGGACGCCTGGGGCTGGGCGCCGGAAATGCGGACCACCTTTCTGAGCCTGCAATTCCGGGCCAGCCAAAGCTATCGCGCCACATTTCCCGACGCGGAGTTTCAAATTGTGCTGCTCGATGGTGCCAAGGCTGGCCGGCTCGTGGTGCATCGCACACGGGAGGAATTGCGCGTTGTGGATATTGCGCTGCTGCCGCAGCATCGCAACGCCGGCATCGGCACGGCGCTGCTGCAACGAATTTTCGGCGAAGCTGCCGCCACCAAAAAGCCGCTGCGCTTGAAAGTGCTCAAGGCCAGCCGCGCCGGACGGTTTTATCAAAGACTCGGTTTCGTCAAAACCGGCGAAACGGAGTTGCACTTGGAAATGGAATGGCGAGCGCCGGCGGTGCCGGTCGTTGAGCCGGTCTTGCCCGCCGCGATAAAACTGCCGTTGCGATTTGACGTCGCGCGGCTGCAGGCGGATTTGGCGCGCATCCTGGCGGAGGAGTTTGTGCCGCATTTCAACACCGCATATTACCAGGGCGATTGGAGCGCGGTCCCGCTGCGCTCCGTCGGCGGCCGCACCGACCATATTTATCCCGACCCCACGGCCAAAAACGCGTTTGCCGATACGCCGCTGCTGGCCCGCTGTGATTATATCCGCGAAGTGCTCGCGACGTTGCGTTGTCCGCAGCAGGCCGTCCGGCTGCTGCGCCTGAAAGCGGGCTCGGTCATCAAGGAACACCGCGACCACGAACTCGGTTTTGAGGACGGCGAGGTGCGGCTGCACGTTCCGATCATCACCAATCCCGACCTGGAGTTTGTGTTGAACCAGC
Source organism: uncultured Verrucomicrobia subdivision 3 bacterium (assembly GCA_903944085.1). Lineage (GTDB taxonomy): Bacteria > Verrucomicrobiota > Verrucomicrobiia > Limisphaerales > UBA11358 > UBA11358. The sequence continues at coordinate 9,383 of CAJAQO010000260.1, read as the reverse complement.
ATCGCGTGATCATGAACGAGGGCGAATGCTGGTATCTCAACGTCAACCAGCCGCACCGCGTCGCCAATCGCGGCGCGACGGACCGGATTCATCTGGTCATTGACTGCGTGGTCAACGAGTGGCTGCGCGAGGTGCTGCTGGCAGCGGCCGCGGAGTCCAAGAAAATTTCCGACGGTCAGGCAAAGCCGCTCGCCAGCCGCTGTGCTTCAAGTTGTTGATACACGCCGTTCAGCCATTGCTCCGTGACGGCGCGGAGTTCAGGCGAGGCGGAACTCCGCTTGCTTTGGCTGTCGGCCGCAAACGGCATCGCCGGATTTTTTGCATTTAAGCGCCCGGCCTCCCGCATCCGCGCGGTGTCGGCCGCCGAAAATTCCACTGCAAAAAAATTCATCAACTCCGGCCAAATCGCGTCCGGCAGTTGACGGTAATTGACCAATTTCCCTTTTCCGCCTTGAACTTGCGCGAGCGCTGCTGCGCCAATTTTGGCCAGCACCCGCGCGCCATATTCGTCGAGCGTCATCCGCCTGACCGCTTCCAAGTCCCAGCCAAACAAGCCCGGTTCCAAAACACTGGGAATCATCTGCGCCCCGCGATGTCCCCGGTGCGACGCCATCACTTCGAGCGGCTCACGCTCCACAAAAATCCACGGCACCTCGGGAAAGGCGCGTTGAATCAGCGGCAGGAACAGCACGTGCCAGCAGTCGAATTTAATGAACAGATTTTTCTCCGCCGGCTGCCGCCGCCACGCCAGCGCGCCCACCAGCCATTGCAGCCATTGCACGCGCTGCGGTTCGGTGATGGCCGGATCGCGAAAATGCGCGCGCAAAACGGTGTCCACCGGATCGGGTTCGGAGAGGACGATGTTTCCAGGTGCAGCCGCGAGCATTTGGGAAATCAAGGTCGAGCCGCAGCGCGACAGGTGGAAAATAAATCCGGTGGGCCGCACGCTGGGCTGTGTCACGGCGATGTCCCCCAGATTTTCCAGCGGCGTTTGGTGGCGGAACAGCAAATTCGCCGGCTGCTCCACGCACAGATTGAGAGTTTGCATGAAAAACGGTTCGGTGAACCGGCGCGCGCCCAAATAGCCCCAATCCACCATGGGCCGGGATTCCCGCCAATAAATCCGCATCGGTATCCAGCCCGAAAAATCCTTCACAGCCACCTTTCCAGCCACGCGCGACGTTGCTCGCGCACGGCGGCTTCCACCGCCGGTGCCGTGAACAGGCACCCGCGTTCCGCGCCCAGCCGGACCGCGAGGGCGGCGAAAATTTTATGATTGGCAGCGGCGCGCAGTTGGTCATGCAGTTTGGGTTCGGCCAAAACCAGTTGGCCGAAGCGCTCCAGATTCTGCCGCTCATTGAGGCTTTCCATGATGATTCGCGAGGAATTCTGAATCGCCGGCCGCCGTATTGCAAGTTTCACTCGCTTGCTCACGCGCAACGCCGCCGCCACTTCGGGATGAAAACCAGTTTCGGGAACGGCGGCGTCCGGCCGGCGAGTTCTGAAGATAAGCGCCGGTGAATTTCCGTTCCGGCCGGTTTTACGAAAAAAGGCTCGCCCGGCCGGCATTGATTTCCGACGATGGCGCCGCATGATTTCGGATTCAAGCCCGCCAAAAAACATCGCGGAGAAGTCCGCCGAGGAGATTGAACTGCCGCTGAAAAATTTCACCGGCACGCCCGAACAAATCGAGCGGCAATGGTTCGACCAGGTTTATCGCGGGCGCGGCGATTCGATGAAGCAGCTCACCTGGCGCGCGGTGCTGATGGGTTCGGTGCTCGGCGCGGTGCTGTCGCTCACCAATCTTTATATCGGCTTGAAATCCGGCTGGGGCATGGGCGTGGCGATCACCGCGTGCATTTTATCCTACGCCATCTGGACGACCTTCGTGAAAATCGGTCTCGCCAAAGTGCCGATGACCATTCTCGAAAACAACTGCATGCAATCCTGCGCCAGTTCGGCGGGCTACTCGACCGGCGGCACGCTCATCTCTGCGTTCGCGGCGTTCATCATGTTGAACGGCCATGCGCTTTCGCTGCCGCTCACGCTCGCATGGGTTTTCTTTCTGGCCATTCTCGGCGTGACGATGGCCGTGCCGATGAAAAAACAAATGATCAACATCGAGCAACTCCGTTTTCCCAGCGGCGTGGCGGCGGCGGAAACCTTGCGCGCGCTGCATTCGCACGGCGAAAAAGGCATGCGCGCCGCCAAAGCCCTCGGCATCGCAGGACTGCTCGCGGCGATTGATAATTTCTGGCACGACGGCTTCGCGGTAATCCCCAAGCTCGCGGCGTTTTCCAGCGACACGCTTTGCACTAAATTCAACGAATTTTTTTTCGGCCCGGCGTGGATGGGCCGCACGGTGATGATGAGCTGGGAGCCGATTTTCATCGCGTCGGGTGCGATCATGGGCCTGCGCGTGTGCCTCAGCATTCTCATCGGCAGCATCGTTTGCTGGATGGCGTATGTTCCGTTTTTGCAGCACGCCGGCCTGATCACGCACGCGGGTTTTCGCGACTGTGTGCAATGGACGCTTTGGCCGGGCGTGTCGTGCATGGTGTTCGCCAGCCTGCTGGATTTTATTTTGCAATGGCGGATCTCGCTGCGCGCCTTCGTTGATCTCGGCAAAATGTTTTCGCCCAGGTCAAAATCCCTCGGCGAAATGGAAGCCATCGAAACGCCGATGTCCTGGTTCGCCGCCGGCCAGGGCATTTCGCTCGTTGCCATCGCGCTGCTGGCGCACGCGTCATTTGGAATGCCTTATTGGCAAAGCGCTTTGGCCGTCGTGATGTCCTTTGCGCTGGCGCTCGTCGCCTGCCGCGTCACCGGCGAGACGGACACCACGCCGATCGGGCCGATGGGCAAGGTGACGCAACTGGCGTTCGGCGCACTCAATCCCGGCAACATGAACGTGAATCTGATGAGCGCGAACATCACCGCCGGCGCCGCCGGTTCCGCCGCCGACCTGCTGACGGATTTGAAAAGCGGCTATCTGCTCGGCGCGCATCCGCGCAAACAATTCATCGCGCAGTTTGCCGGCATTTTCATCGGCACCGTCGTCAGCGTGGTGGCGTTCACGCTGATCGTGACCAAGCCGGAAGTCATCGGGTCGGACCAGTTTCCCGCGCCCGCCGCGCAAACTTGGGCCGCCGTCGCGCAGGCTTTAAGCAAAGGTTTTGAAGCGCTGGCCCCGATGAAAACCTGGAGCATCGTCATCGGCGGCGCGGTGGGACTGGTGTTCACCGTTCTGCCGAGAATTTTTCCGAAGCAGGAAAAATATCTGCCGTCCGCGTCCGGCTTCGGGCTGGCGTGGATTTTTCAATGGTATTACGGCGTGTTGTTTTTCCTGGGCGCGCTGATTTCCTGGTGGTTCGCCAAAAAATCGCCGGCGAAAGCAGAGGAATTCACGTTCCCGGTGGCCTCCGGCGTGATGGCCGGCGGCGCGCTGATGGGCGTGGCGATTATTTTTTGGCAGAACGGGCCGGAGATGTGGAAAAAATTTCTCGGATTTTGAAGCCGGCGCGGCCCAGGCAATCCTTTTATTTCCGATCCAGCTTTTCCAGCAACTGCAACTGCGCGCGGATGTTTGACGAATAGTCCCGCAGAATCAGCAGGTTGCGGTTCTGGATGACGATGATGCTGTTGGGTAATTTTGTGAAGGGCATCAAAATTGGCACGGCTTCCACCGCGCGCAAATGTTTCAACTGAACGGTCCGAGTCATGCAGGAGCTCGATTCCGGCAGCAACTCCCACGCGACCGTGATGTTCGGCGGGCTTTCGCTGGCCACTTGATTCGCGGGCACGGCTTTGACGGCGTTGGCACCGGACAAAACCATCGCGATCCCATTTTGGGCCAGCGCGGTGTCAAGCAGTTGCAACGCCTGCACGCGGCTAAGAGGCGTCCGCATGCTCAGAGTGATTCTCGCGTCGGGCAACCGCCCGCGAATAATCGTGCGGCCGGATAGTTTCTCATATATCTGCAAAACTTCATCCACCGGCACGCCTTGAAAATTCATCGTGCCGCTGGCCATCAAAGTTTGCGGCGGATGATCCGCCGGCAGATCAAAACTGGAAAAAGTCGGCTTGTAGCCGGCGGCCTGGGGTGCGACGCACCCGCTGGCCAGGCCCCAAGCGCCGGCCGCAAATAAAACGGCGATGAATTTGTTCATAGCGTAGGTGTGTTTTTGGGTTCACCGTATTTCGGTGATGTGTGGCTGTCCAGAATGAATTTATCCGCGCGGCTCTCCGCCCCCGCCTTTTTTGCAGACTTTCAAAATGGCGGCACGCTGCCGCGCTTCGGCGGAAGGACATGAAATCATTTGCCCGCCGTTTACGCCTATGGCACTATATTGTCATCGTAATAACAATTTTTACAAACCTATGAGCCAACCAAAAATCATTGCCTACTTGAAACCGACCTGCGGCTGGAGCCAGGGCGTCCGCGCCGTGCTGCGCAAATATGACCTGCCGTTCGAGGACCGCGACATCATCAACGATCCGTTGCAGCGGCAGGAAATGATCGAGAAGACCGGCCAGATGCTGAGTCCCTGCGTGGAAATCAACGGCCACATGCTGCCCGACATCAGCGGCGAGGAGGTCGAAGCGTGGATGCTCGCGAACCAGATTGTGTCGCCCAACGAACGCGCGCCCGAAGCGCCGATCAACCAGCCGTGCGCGCACGAAATGCCGCAGAGTGCGCCGCTGAATTTCGCCGTGCGCCGGTAAAAGTTCATTTTTCATCATCCGCAGATTACGCGGCTGGCGCAGATTAAAATAAAAAAAATCGGCGTCAGCTGTGAAATCTGCGGATGCTTGTTTTTGAAATGGATTGATTGACGGTCGGCGCTGCCGCATTTTTGTTTCATGCAAATCGTTTCTTCCCCGGCCGCGATGCAGCGGCTCGCCCAAAAATGGCAGCGCGCCGGCACGCGCATCGGCTTTGTGCCGACGATGGGTTATTTGCACGCCGGCCATTTGAGCCTGGTCCAGCGGGCGCGACAGGCAGCCGGCAGCCGCGGCAAGATCGTGGTGAGCATCTATGTCAACCCAACGCAATTTGCGCCGACGGAAGACCTGGCCAATTATCCGCGCGATTTGAAACGCGATTTGAAGCTCTGCCGCGCCGCCGGCGTGGATGTGGTGTTCACGCCGGGCGATGCCGCAATGTATGCCGGCAAAGCGGAGGGAATTTACAGCACTTTTGTCGCCGAGGAAAAATTGTCGCAACGCATGGAAGGCGCGACGCGGCCGACGCATTTTCGCGGCGTGACAACCGTCGTCGCCAAACTTTTCAATCTGGTGCAGCCGGACATGGCGGTGTTCGGACAGAAAGATTTTCAGCAGGCCGCCGTCATCAAACGCATGGTGGCGGATTTAAATTTTCCGGTGAAAATTATCGTCGCGCCGACGTTGCGCGAGGCGGACGGTCTGGCGATGAGTTCGCGGAACAAGTATCTCGACGCGGAGCAGCGGGCGCAGGCGGTGATTCTTTATCACGCGTTGCAGGCGGCGAGCGCCGCCGTGCAAACCAAATCCATTTCCGCCGCGCGCCTGAAAACGGACTTGCAGGAATTCATCACGGCGGCCCCGGCGGCGCGGCTGGATTATGTCGAATTTTTCGATCCCGAAACGCTGGTGCCGGCGGCGCGGGTGAAACGCGGCACGCAGATGGCGCTGGCGGTGTTCTTCGGCCGGACCCGGCTGATTGACAACGCGCGGCTGTGAATTTAATTCCCCACCCGGCCGGTGTGGCGGGCGTTGGCGCGGAACATGGACCAGGAACTTTTTGCGGGCCGCATCGGCACCGGCGGCTGCAGCGCCTGCAAAAATCTTTCGCAGCAAAAATAAATCTGGCCCTGATCACTGATGACCGGTGAGGAACTAAGGTTGTCGGTCAACTCGCCTTCCCACACCACGTTGCCGTCCGGCCGGCTGGCCCAAAATCGCCGCCACGGGGCCGAATAACAAATCATTCCCTGGGCGACCGCCGGGGTTTGATCCAGCCAGCCGGGGGTTTCAAAATTCCAGAGCCGGGCACCGGCGGGCGAAAAGATCATCAGCGAGTGTCCGGCCGGAATGAAAATGTTGCCGTTTTCCGCCAGCACGGGCGAGCCGTCTGAGCCGCCGCCGATGTGACTGTGCCAGATTTCCCCGCCGTCCGCCTTGAGGTGATACAGGTTGCCATCGGTGGAGCTGAAATAAAGGCTGCCATCCGCGCCGATGGCGGGCGACGAGGTGATTTCCGCCTCGGTCAAAAACGTCCAGCGCACTTTGCCGGTGGCGTCCAGCGCATAGAATTTCTTGTCGTGCGAGCCAAAATAAATCGCGCCGTCCGCCGCAATCGCCGGCGAGGAATCCACGATGCCGCCGACGGCGGTTTTCCATTTCAGCGAACCATCCGGATTCAGCGCGTAAAAATTTTTGTCCCACGAGCCAAAATAAATCGTGCCGTCGGCGGCGATGGCGGGCGAGGAATCCACCCAGCCACCAGTGGCAAATTTCCATTTCAATTTGCCCGCCGGCGTGAGCGCGTAAAGCGCGCGGTCGCGGGTGCCGAAATAAATCGTGCCGTCGTCCGCGATGGCGGGGGACGATTTGATTTCGCGACCAGCCTGAAACTGCCATTGCTCCCGGCCGGCGGGCGTGAGCGCATGGAGTTTGCCGGCGAATGTGCCGACATAGACCGTGCCGTCCGGCGCCACGGCCGGCGTGGAAAACGTGGCGTTGTCATGCAGGCTGAATTCAAATTTGAAAATCCAGAGATTGGTGGCCTGGGGCAGCGGCGTATCGGCGTGGACCGCCAGAGCCGCGAGCAGCAGGAACGCGTGGACGACGCGGGAACCGGAAAAAAACGCGACCGCCAGGCCGGGCCCGGGCTTGCAACAAGATTTCATCCGCGCGAGTAAAGCAGCGCCCCGGCCGGCACGCAAATGCAAAGACACCGGACGGTGCCGCCGCCAGCGCGCCCCGCGCCAGCGGACAAACCAGCAAAAGCCGGTTTTAAATTATTTTTGAAAACGGCGCTGGATTTCCTTGGTCAGCCGGTGGCCGAGACTGATGGCGGGCAGTTCAACAAAACGGTAAGTGAGCGCGGCGCACGCGATGGTGGCAATCACACTGGCCAGAATCGTCAGCCCAAAAAGCACCGGCCGCTGCACGATGCCCTGCGCGTTGGCCCACCGGACCAGCGGCGGCAGCAGGCACAGGATGATGATGAATTGCAACAGATACACCGAATAGGAAATGCGGCCGAGGAAAACGACGGGCCTGCGATTCAGATTTTTTTGAATGGATTCGCTGCTGAAAGCCGAAAGCAGCACCACCGCGCAGCCAAGGCTGCTGACCACCCAGCCCAATTTGTAGGCCGGCTCGCCGTGAAACTGCAACGTCAGGCTGATGCCCTGATACAACAGCAGGCCGAGGAACAGCAGCATGATTCTGGCAAACCGGCCGCACTGGATAAAACTTGCAACCCAAAAACCGCCATATTGCGCCACCAAAACCCCGATGATGAATGAAACGTAGCACTGGCCGGTGCCAATGAAGGCGAGGAACAGCCCGGCCAGCATCAGCAGCAACGCCACGCGTTTGCCGCGAGCGAGAAACAGGAAGAGTGGAATCAAAACGGAGCCTTTGAGTTCAATGCCCAAACTCCAGTCCTGGGTCAGCAGTTGCCGGGCCGGATCATGCAGCAGAAACGCGCACTGGCGGAAAAAATCGCCGACCGTCAACGGCACGTGCCAGAAAATGTTCAGCCATTGGGAAGTCGGCGGTTCGGTGAGCGTCGGGGAAAACAGGAATTTGCGCGCGACGATGCTCGCCAGAAAAACAAAGAACCAAGGCACCCAGATGCGGATGAAGCGGCGGAGATAAAAAGTCGGCAGAAAAATTTTGCGCGGGGCAATGCCTTTCGAAATGACATAAGGTTTGGACAATACATAGCCGCTCAAGACAAAAAACATGGCCACGGCTTCATGACCGTTGAACATGATTGAAACCAATGGCCACCTTAAAACGGCGAAGAAGTTTGCTGGCCAGTCAAAAGCGGCGGTGGTGTGAAAAAGCAAAACAAACAGCGCCGCGAGCCCGCGAATGCTGTCGAGATATTCGACGCGTTTGGATTCAGAATACATTTTTGGCTGGTCCCAGCACCTGCCGATAAATTTCCAGATGCTGCCGGGCGACCACCTGCGGATGAAAGCGGCGCCGGGCTTCGGCCTTGGCCGTGATCGCAAGCTGTTGTGCAAATTTCTGATCCGCGAGCAATTTCGTCACGCCTTCGCAAAAACTTTCCGGCCGGTCCGGGTCGCCAAAGAGGCCGGTTTGTTCGGGGACGATCAGATCCGGCACGCCGCCGATTTTTGAGGCCAGCACCGGCACGCCGGCGGCCATCGCTTCGAGCACCACCATCGGACAATTGTCCTCGCGCGTGGGCAGCGCGAGAAAGCTCGCCGCTTTCAGCCGGGCCTTGAGTTGATCGCGGTTCACAAAGCCGACGTGTTCGCACCACGGGCGTTCGCGAACGAGCTGTAAAAATTCCCGGCCGTAATCACCCGCTTCCGTCTGGCCAAGAAAGATGAGTTTAAATGGTTTGGCTTGGGCGAGCGGATCAAGCGCGCGGATGAAAGCATTTTGGTTTTTGTAACCGCAGATCGTGCCCACGCATAAACCAACTGGCGGCGCGGTCAAATCCGGCGCGGCCGACACGTCAAAAAAACTGGCGTCCACCGCGTTCGGCACCAGCCAGGTCTGGCACGCCAGGGCTTTCACCGCGTTGCGGGTGTAATTGGTGATGCACACCACGCCGTTCGTGCGCGGCAGCACGAAACCTTCCAGCCGCGCGGCCAGCCAGTTGTAGGAAAACGGCCGGGCCCGGCTGATCTCGGCGACCGCGCGCATATTGCCATGCAGCGTCAGCACGTTCGGAAAGCCGGAATAAATCGCGCTGAGGCTGCAATCGGTTTCCGTTCCCTGGCCATGGACGAGGTCTGGTTGGATTTCGTGGATTTTTTTCCGCGCGGCGCGGACGCAGCCTTGGAACAAAGTTTTCATCCAGCCGATTTGCGGGACGACCAGGCTGTGGAAAAAAATGTTGGGCGCGATTTTTCCCGGCGAAACCACCGGCTGGCGGATGCACGAAACGACGTGGACTTCAATCTCCGGCAGCAGCGCCAGCCCTTCCAGCAGCGCGGCGGGCGCGGTGCCGAAATGCGGCTGCGGGTTGGCGTAATCTTTGTGTGGCTCGCGATTGTCCGTGGTTAAAACGACGATGCGCATGGAAATTATTTCGGCAGCGTGCAAGCCGGTTGCCGAAAGTCATCCGTGCGTTGACGCAGGTCGGCGAGAGCTTCGACAATTTTGCCCGCGACACGGTCCGGGTCGGG
>CAJAQO010000259.1 GCA_903944085.1 uncultured Verrucomicrobia subdivision 3 bacterium | reverse complement strand
TGAAGTTGCAAATCTGCCGCAAAAGATTCAGCTTTGACGGCGCTGGGACAGTTGGTTTTTTATTCATCCCTGCCGTGTGGCAGGGCTAAACAAATTGTTCCAGCACTTTTTTCAAAAATCCTGTGGGATGGCTGTGAATTGCAAAAATTAAATATGAACCGCCGAGAATTCATCCGCAATACTTCACTGGCCGCAGAATTTCCGAGCAATCCATTCAGCGCGGCCTTTGCCAAAGTGGACGCGGCGGTCGCGGCCAAGCAGGATTATGAAACCAAGGAAGTCCAGAAGTTATTTCGCGGCGGGCGACGGGACAAACGATGCGCAAATTCGCGGAAACAACGGGATGAACATGGAACAAATTACGGCTCTGACTGACAAAGTGATGGACGACGCTGAAAAGGAACACGATGCTCTTGCAGCCGCAGTTCATTCGTCGTTTACGCCCGTGACCCATGTGATTAAAAGCCGCCCAATAAATTATTTACCAATCTCGTCTTTGAACGGAAATTTGCCTTATATCATCGCGCGACATCGCACTAATTAAAAATGAAAATAATAATGTCTGCCCTGGCCGGCCTTTCACTCATCACTGTCGTTTCCGCCGCGCCCGTGCCGCTGGCCGGTAAAGCGCCGGTTGCCGTTGAAAAATTGCGCGTGGACAATCCCGCGATCTTTCCGATGACCGGCACTTGGAAATTTCAGATTGCAAATGGCCGGGAACACGCTGGGAAATTTGTGCCCGGATTCTACAGCGCAACGGCATCCAGCGAGCAGGGTGAGCACAAAGCCGACAGCGCGTTCGGTCAAGCCAATGCCTACTGGTGCGCCGCAGACGGTTCGTTTCCACAATGGTGGCAGGTTGATCTTGGCGAATTGCAATCGGTGCAGGCATTGCAACTTTTGCTTGAGGACAAGAGTTTTAATTACGAAGGGCAGATCGAGGCCAGCGAAGACGGCATGACTTGGACGACCCTGGCCGACCTCAAAACAAATCCGCCGGCGGCGAATGGTGACATCACGATGACGCCCATGGAATGTCGTTATGTCCGGGTGACATTCACTGATGGAAAGAATGCCCAAGGCGACACCAAGTGGGCTTTCATCCGCCATATTCAAGTCATGGTATTGCGGGATGGCAAAGTAGTTGAATGGAATCCCCGACTCGATTCAAAAGAAGCCATGCTGGAGAGTTTTGGCCAGGTTGATTTTGATGACAAAGATTTTACGACGATTCCTGTGCCCGCCAACTGGGAAGTCGAAGGTTTTTCCAAGCCGACTTACGACCAGCCGGATGATGCGGTGGGTCTTTACCGGCGCGTGATGGACGTGCCGGCGAGCTTTGCCGGCCAGCGTGTGTTGTGGCACTTTGACGGCGTTTTCGACACGGCAGAAGTTTTCATTAACGGCCAGCGCGTTGGTTATCATGAAAGCGGTTTCACGGCGTTCGATTTGGATGTCACTGATTTCATCAAGCCGGGCGAAAAAAATATTTTCGCCGTCCGCGTTTGCAAGAATTCAGATTCGGTTGACCTCGACACCGGCGATTACTGGGCGCTGGGTGGCATTTATCGCGAGACTTATCTTGTCG
>CAJAQO010000258.1 GCA_903944085.1 uncultured Verrucomicrobia subdivision 3 bacterium | reverse complement strand
CTTCAATCTCGCATTTGATCGTTATGTGTTTGCCGCCGGCGGCCGCGAGTTATATGTCTTTTTCTCGCAGACGGAAGACATGGGGGGCGGCGGGCAGGCCAGTTCACGCCTGACGCATCTGGCCCGGTGGCGCGCGGCCCTGGCCGGCAGCCGCAACTACGGTCAAAATAATTTTGAAGTTGCGCTGGCCGGGTTGGAATCCCCCGCCGCCGCCCTGCGCGTCTTCAGCGCGCGGCTGCCCGACCTGATCGAAATCCAGCCCGCCAACGGCAGTGCGGAAAATAAATGAAATCGGCCGCCATCTTCTGGGTTGTGCTTTCCACTTTTCAGATTATTTTTGACCTCAGATTATGCCGGAGCCGACATCCATCGCGCCACCAGCCTCGCCCGCGCGAATGGCGTTGGCACAACAAGCCTTCGTCCGGTTCCATACCCGTTGCTTCTGGTTCATGCGAGAGGATTTGGTGGTTGGTGAGGCGGATATTGAAGCCGTAATCCGTGGATTACGCGCGCATGGCAACCGGGAAGCCTTCTTTATTGCCGCCCAATTATGCCGCTAACCGATTTCCCAGCCAACCCGCCAACGGTTGACTTATCGCGCTATTCAAACCCGGAGTTTGACCGGGGTGCCTCGCGTTTCAAAGAGACGCTATGGTGGCTTGTGAGCTGGCTTTTTTTTGTGCCGGCGCTGCCGTGGCCCAGCGCCTTCCGCGTCTTCTGCCTGCGATGCTTTGGCGGAAAAATCGGCTGCGGCGTGGTCATCAAACCGCAGGTGAAGATCACGTTTCCCTGGAAGCTTGTGCTCGGCAACCATGTCTGGCTGGGCGAGGAATGCTGGCTGCTAAATCTGGAACGCATCACCATTGCGGATAATGTCTGCATCTCGCAACGGGCCTTGCTCTGCACCGGCAATCACAATTACAAGTCACCGACCTTCGACTTGATCGTAAAGCCCATTGAGGTCGAGGCCGGTGCCTGGATTGGCATGGGCGCAATGGTTGCTCCCGGAGTGAAAGTGGGTTCGCACGCCGTTTTGGCCGCCGGGTCGGTGGCGACGAATGACCTCCAAGCTTTTGGCATCTATCGCGGCAATCCAGCGGTGCTGGTCAAGGAACGAGTCATCAGCGTTGAGCAACCAACCCGCTGACCTCTTAGCCGGAATAATGCGGTTGAAAAGTGAAGCGGCGGTGCGCGTAGCTGTGATGCCCCCGTCGCAAAGGGTGCCGGCGACGCCTCGTCGCCGACTCCAGTTCATGCCGGCCACGCGTTGCTGCTCCAACGGATGTATCCGGGTTGATCCGGCCCCGCCCGGCTGCGGGCGAACCAGGCCGGCTGGATTCGGACCCCAAAATAAATTTGTGGTTTTAATTTGCGGACGGCCCGGGTGCTGGCAAAAATAACCCGGTTTTCATAGAATTTTATGGCTCGGAAAAAAGTATTCGTCAGCGGTTGCTTTGACATGCTGCACAGCGGTCATGTGCGATTTTTGGAGGAGGCGGCCAGCTATGGCGACGTCTATGTGGCGCTCGGATCCGACCAGACGGTGCGCGACTTGAAAGGCCGCGCCCCGGTCAACACCCAGTCCGAACGCCAATACATGCTCGAAGCCTTGAAGCATGTGAAACGGTGCGTCATCAGCCGAGGCTCCGGCCTCATGGATTTCGTGGCCGAGCTGAAGCGCTTCAAGCCGGATTTTTTTCTGGTCAACGAAGATGGCAACACCCCGGCCAAGGCCGAGCTGTGCGCGCGGCTCGGAATAAAATTTATTGTGTCCAAGCGGCTCCCGCAGGCCAACCTGCCAGCGCGCTCCACCACCAGCCTGCGCAAAGAATGTCGCATACCTTACAGACTCGATTTGGCCGGGGGGTGGCTCGACCAGCCCTACGTTTGTAAGTATGGAGCCGGTTCCGTGCTGACGATTTCGCTGGAGCCGCTGATTGAATTCAACGAACGGAGTGGCATGGCCTCCAGTTCGCGCCGCCGGGCCATCGAGCTGTGGCAGACGGATCTGCCGGCAGGCGACCGCGAAAAGCAGGCCAAAATGCTGTTTGCTTTTGAAAATCCGCCCGGCACCAAGGTCTTTGCCGGCTCGCAGGATTCCATCGGCATCGTGTATCCCGGCCTGAACCGGCTGGATTATCGCGGCCAATACTGGCCGGAAAAAATCACCTCGGTGACCGAGCCCAAGATTTTGAGCTGGCTTGAGCGCCATTTGTTTTTGATTCCGCTCGGCCAGCGCACGGCGGATTTTGACGTGCTGAAAGGCAAATGCATCAACGCGCCGAACGTCCGCGCCCTGGCCGTGGCCGCCGAAGGCTGCTGGCAGGCCATCCAGGACATGAATCTGCCGGCCTTTGGCCGGCAGCTGCGCGCCTCCTTTGAAGCGCAAGTCAGCCTGTTTCCACGCATGATGAACGCCGCCGTCCAAGCGATGATCCGGCAGTATGCCAAAAGCACATTGGGCTGGAAATTGTCCGGTGCCGGCGGCGGCGGTTATCTGGTGCTGGTGAGCGAGAAGCCGATTCCGGGGGCCATCCGCCTGACCATACGCCGGCCCAATGATTAACCGCGTTCTCATCCGTTGATTGTCCCGGCATGAAAATCCTTCTGCTGAACCAGGTCTTCTATCCGGATGTGGCGGCCACCGCCCAACACCTGCGCGAGCTGGCGCCGGCCTTGGTGGAACAGGGCCATGAAGTGACCGTGGTCTGTGCCCGCCGCGCTTACGAACACCCGGAGCAGCTCTATCCCGCCCGCGAGACCTGGCAGGGCGTCCAGATTCACCGCGTTTATTCGACCAGTTTTGGCAAGCGCGCCAAGTGGCGGCGCGCGGCGGACTTTGCCAGTTTCATTGTTACCAGTTGCGCGCGGCTGCTGCTGTTGCCGCGCCACGATGTGGTGGTGGCGCTCACCACGCCGCCGCTGATTTCCTTCATCGGCGCGTGGCGCGCGAAACTGTGGCGCGCAAAATTTTGTTACTGGGTGATGGACATGAACCCGGACGAAGCCATCGCGGCCGGCTGGCTGCGCGGAGATTCAGTGATGGCCAAAATGCTGGAGCGGATGTCGCGCTTCAGCTTTCGGCGGGCGAGCTGGATCATCGCGCTGGACCGGTTCATGCGGGACCGCATCGTGGCCAAAGGCATCGCCCCGGAAAAAATCGCCGTGCTGTCGCCCTGGTCGCAGGATCAGGACGTGCGGTTTGACGCCGCCGGCCGGAACGAATTTCGGGCCAAGCACGGGCTTCAGGATAAATATGTCGTCATGTATTCCGGCAACCACAGCCCGGTGCATCCCCTAGACACGTTGATGCAGGCGGCGGAACAATTGCGAAGCGATGCGGCCATCGTGTTCTGCTTTGTGGGCGGCGGCAGTGAATTCAAGCGCGTGCAACGCTGGGCGGAAACCGGCAAACGGACCAATGTTTTGTGCCTGCCGTATCAGCCGCTGGCCCAACTTTCGGCATCGCTCTCGGCGGCCGATGCGCATGTGGTCGTCATGGGCAACGCGATGCTGGGGCTGGTGCATCCGTGCAAGATCTACAACATGCTGGCGGTGGGGGCGCCGGTGATTTACATCGGTCCGCAACCGAGCCACGTCACGGAGATTTTGGAGCGGCCGGGCGTGGAATATCCGTGGTGTTCGGTGCGGCACGGCGAAGGGAAGATTTTGGCGGAACGCATCCAGCAACTGCGACTGCATGTCGCGCCCCGGCAATGTCCGGCGAGCCTCGCGGCGGTCTTTGCGAAAGACGTGCTGCTGCCCCGGATAATCGCCGGCATCGAGCAAACAAGCCTGACCTGAACTAGCGTTCAGCCGTGGTTTGCCGTCAGCATTAAAGAGCAATTTCAAGCAGACTGGCCCACGGGCAGACGAACTTTTAAAAATTAATTTCAAGCGCCGCGCCGAGGATTTTTCCTCGGCGCGTTTTTTATTTTCTGCCGGTGGAAAGTATCCGTCTTACGTAAGCGTCGTAAGCGTCAGCCATAGCACCTCTATCTAAATTCTCGCGGTTATTGTAGTTCTGAGAGCTATGATAGCTACGAATGGATCTGAAAGTTCATCGGCGGCGACAGTGATGCCGAAGGTGCCCGTGGTCGCGGACCCCAAAGGGCGGTTGCGGGTATCGAAAGCCCAACGGCGGGACATCCTGGCCGCGTTAGACCGGAGCAACGAGTCGGTGCCGCAGTTTGCCCGGCGCACCGGACTTAAATATTCAACTTTGTCCCGCTGGGTGCAGCCGCGTCGCCCGAAGCCCTCCGCCCACCCGATCGTGCAGGTCGCGGCGTTGCTAGCGATCATTGATTTGCTTGATTTGAATGGCTTGGAGATTCGTAGTGTTCGTGATGAACACAAATCCCAATCCAAAGAAAGTTGCCACGTTGACGTGGCAACAGGCAAAACAAGCCACACTCCAGTTCGAAAGCCGCGAGACCGAGCGGCGGATCCCGGAGGAGAAAAAGTCCGGATGCGTCGCATTGCTTCGCGAGCTGATCGAAGCGGTCGTCAGTCATTCAAATCCTCAGGCAGGAGGTCCCAATGATTGACAAGATCAACGACCATCATTTGAGCCGGTCGGCCTTCGTTTACATCCGGCAATCGACTTTGCAGCAGGTGCGAAACAATACGGAGAGCGGACGCCGCCAGTATGCCCTGGAGGGCCGCGCCAGAGATTTGGGTTTCAAAACGGTGGTTGTCATCGACGAGGATTTGGGAATCTCAGGCACCGGAAGTCACGAGCGGCGAGGATTCGCAAAACTTTTGGCTGCCGTGTGCAATGGTGAGGTTGGAGCGGTGTTCGCCTTGGAGGCCTCCCGGTTTGCGGCGCTCTTTGTCCAGTTTAACGGACGAGGCAATCCCCAAACGGTGATTTGCCTTGAAATCAAATTGGTTTTGCCGGATAAGACCGGAATGAAATCCACCCGACTGATCTTTAATTGTCTTCTATTTTACGGTCTGTTTCTTGCGAGCATCGCCTCGGCGGTCGCGGAAGACAACCCGTATCTTGGCTATTGGTCGCTGCACATTCCGGGAGGCGGTCCCGGCTGGCTGGGAGTGTCCGGCCCAAACGATGATCTCAAAGTTCAAATGCTTTGGGGCGGCGGCAGCGTTTTTCCGGTGAATAGCGCGCAACTGGCGGACGGTAAATTGATTCTCACCCGCCGGCACCAAGCCGACCGCAAAGCCGCCGATGGCCAACCGGTCGTTGTCACTGAAACCATCACGGCCACGCTGGACGGCCGCGACAATCTCAAGCTGGTCACGGCGACTCCGAAGGAAGATGGCGGTGAGAATCGCGCTGAATTTACCGGCCATCGCCAAGCGCCGCCGCCGCCGGCTCCGGACTTGGGTAAAATCAAACTTGGCTCGTCCATCGTGCTGTTTAATGGCACCAACTTGGACGGTTTGAAACCCGTCGAACCAAACGCATTCAACGGCTGGCACGCCGAGGAAGGTCTCTTGGTCAATACGCAAAAACAGGAGCCCGGACAGGAGCATCGGTCATTCGCCAACTTGCGCACGGTGGCGGAGTTCGAGGATTTTTCCCTGCACGCTGAGGTTCGCGTGCCCAAAAACGGCAACAGTGGAATTTATATTCGCGGCACCGACGAGGTGCAGATTTTTGACAGCTACGGCAAGCCGCTGGACGCGCACAACATGGGCGCAATTTACAGTCGCATCACTCCGACCGCCGCCGCCGAGAAACCCGCAGGCGAATGGCAGACGGTGGATATTCTCTACGTCGCGCGCCACGCGACGGTAACATTGAATGGCACCAAGATTATTGACAATCAGCCCGTGATCGGCCCGACCGGTGGCGCGCTTTGGCCGGAAATGGACCGCCCCGGTCCGATTTATTTGCAAGGCGATCACACGGGCATCGAGTATCGCAACTTGGTTTTACGACCCGTCATCAGCGAATGAGTTTCCGTTAAAAAAATGAAAATGCTGGCCGGGCGAAAACCAGCAGCAAAATTTTTATTATCGCGCGCCTTATGAAAACCACAACGTCCCAAAATAAAATCAACCGCCGCCGATTCCTGGGCGGCACTGCGTTTTCCGCCGCCACGTTTATGATTTTGCCCGGCTCGGTCTTGGGATTGCGCGGCAGCACATCTGCAAATGGAAAACTCAACCTCGCCGGCATCGGCATCGGCGGACAGGGTGGTAACGACATTGGCGCGATGGCCGGCGAAAATATCGTGGCGTTGTGCGACGTGGATCAAAATTACGCGGCGCAGATTTTCAAAAAATATCCCGACGCCAAAAAGTTCACGGACTTTCGGCGCATGTTGGACGAGATGAAGGAAATTGACGGCGTGGTCATCGGCACGCCAGATCACCTTCATGCCTTTGCGACGATGGAAGCCGTTCGGCGCGGCAAACACGTTTATTGCGAGAAGCCGCTGACCCATTCGGTCTGGGAAGCGCGGCAAGTGTCGGCGGCCGCGCGCGTGGCGAAGGTGGCCACGCAGATGGGCAACCAAGGCCAGGCTTCGGAACCAACCCGGCATTTGTGCGAATTGGTTTGGTCGGGCATCATCGGCCCCGTGCGTGAGGCGCACATCTGGACGGATCGCCCCTCCCAAGGTTTGTTCAACGAGTATTGGCCGCAAGGCATCGGGCGACCGAAAGGCGAGCCGCCGGTCCCCGAGACTTTGGATTGGGACTTGTGGCTGGGGCCGGCTCCGCAGCGTCCTTATCACCCGGCGTATTTGCCCTTCAAGTGGCGCGGTTGGTTGGATTTTGGAACCGGTGCCTTGGGCGACATTGGTTGTCACGCAATGGACCCGGTTTTCCGCGCGCTGAAATTGGGCGCGCCCATCAGCGTTCAGGCGTCGTCCACGCGAGTGAACACGGAGACTTACCCGCTCGGCTCGATGGTGACTTATGAATTTCCCGCGCGGACCGAAACCCCGCAGGCCAACAACCGTCACGTCCAAGGACTCACGGGCAAAATGGCCGGCGGCTTCGCGATGCCCGCCGGTAAATTATTTTGGTATGACGGCGATTTGCGTCCGCCGCGTCCCGCCGGGCTGCCGCAACACGCCGAGATGGGCGACAACGGACGCCTGTTGGTGGGCGATGACGGATTCATCCTCGGCAATTCCGTTTTCCCGGAAGCCCGCGCCAAAGAAGTCGAGCACTTGGCGAAAGAAATTCCGCGCTCAAAAGGCCATTATGAAGAATGGCTGGCCGCCTGCAAAGGCGATGCGCCAGCCGGCTCGAACTTTGATTGGGCCGGGCCGTTGACGGAAGCCGTGCTGCTGGGCAACGTGGCGTTGCGGTCGCAACTTCGGGAAGATCTCACCTTGATGAAACTGCTGTGGGATGGCCCCAGTCTGAAGTTTTCAAACTCCGAGGCGGCGAATAAATTCCTTCGCCGCGAATATCGCGCGGGCTGGACGCTTTGAGACAACCCTGCTTGAAATCGGCCTGCTCAAATCGCAAAACGGCTGGCGCACACGCCACGGCCATATTTGCAGGTGACAATTCCTTCGGCAGGCGTCTTTTTGCCATGTGATGACAATCGAAGATTTGCAAGGTATCGTTCATGCGCGCTGAACTGCCAACCGCGTGACGTGCCGATTCTGGTCCCAGCACGTCTGCTCAAGCCGTTGGGCAATCCGCCTATTGGCTGCGGCGGCAGCGTTAAATAATTCTCGACAAAGCAGAAAACCTGACTTAAACCCCGCTTATGCCACCTGTGCTTCAACGCATAATGCGACCGAATAACTAATTAGATCCCGTTAAGCGCCAGCAAATGATTTCGTTCATCGTTCCAGCATATAATGAGGAGGCTTGGGTTGGCCGATGTGTTGCCGCCGTTCACAGCGCGATGGAGTTGGTCGGTGAGCCGCATGAGGTGATTGTAGTAGATGATGCTTCCACGGACGCCACCGGGTTGGTCGCCCGGCAACAAGGCGCGCAAGTTATCCGCGTGGAGCACCGGCAAATAGCTGCCACCCGCAATGCTGGCGCACGGCAGGCACGCGGTGAGATTTTATTTTTTGTGGATGCTGATACGTTGGTAAACGCTCCCGTTGTTCAATCAGCGTTGCGCAGTATCCGTGAAGGCGCGGTTGGCGGTGGCTCGTTTCCTCGTTTCGAGGGATGGCTGCCACTTTGGTTCAGAGTGATCTATCCGTCCATGGTAGGCATAGTGCGTTTGTTGCGCTTTTCGCCGAGCGGGGCCTGTTTGTTTTGCACTGACGACGTCTTCAAGGCGGCGGGCGGTTTCAATGAGAAATATTATGCAACAGAGGATGCGTTGTTTGCTGCCGCGCTCAAGCGACACGGTCGTTGTGTTGTAATCGCCGAGCAAGTGGTCACTTCTGGCCGCAAGCTCCGGGCGCATTCTTTCTTGAGCCTTGCGCGACAGTTAATCTGTTTGATATTTCGCGGTTCGAGCGGTCTTCGCAACCGTCGAGGATTGGAGTATTGGTATGCTCCGGCGAGAGAGAAGGCAAAATAATTATGACCGTGTGGCCTAACCCCTATCAAACCTGCGCGGTCAATAGAAAACAACATCTGGGACGGAAAAGTTTTCATTTTCCGTTTAACGTCCAACCGGCGCGCCCTCCGGCTTAATGGCGGCTGCCCAAGCCGCCACGTGCTAAGTGCCCTAATCAAAAACCATAAAAGCCACGGCCGCCGGCCTGCCCACGGTCATGGCCGAGGGGCTGGCCGGCAGCAGATTCAAATAATTCTCGACAAAGCCGAAAGCCTGACTTAAAGCCCGTTTATGCCTCCCGTGCTTAAATGCAAAATGCGGTCCTAGGCCCCACATTACGCGTATGACATCCATCATCTATTTTGCTTTGGCGGTGGCAATTACTGCCATCTTGACCGCAATCACTTGTCGCCGACAACTTGCGCGGAAGAAGCCGCCATCCTACGGCGCGCTGCTCGTCGGTGCATTTAGCGCCTCGGCCATCGTCGTCATTTTTTCGCTATTCTATTTTGCTGGTGCGAGTGTGGATTCGCTGGATTTTTGGACGAATCCTACGACAGCAGGAGTTCGGGGATATTTGCATGAGTGGGCGTTAACCGGCTTGGTGTGTGTTGTTCCGGCAGCGTTTGTGGTGACTAAGTTTCAGCGCAAGATTAAACAATGATCATGGGGCCTGACCAGTCGCGAACGCCTAGTGGCCATCGCAGTTCCGCTGGCGCGGTCAGCGTCACGAATACGAGGCGGCTCAGTTTTAGGCGGCTCTACCCAAACACCACGAAACATTATGATAACAATGAATCTTGCGAAGATACGACGAGGATTTACATTGATTGAATTATTGGTTGTCATAGCGATTATTGCCATTCTGGTGGCTTTGCTGTTGCCCGTGCTTTCGGCATCCAAGGAAAGAGCTTACAAGATTCAATGCACCGGCAACCTTAAACAATGGGGTGTTGCCATTACCATGTATGCCGGGGACAATAACGGTTCCTTCCCTGACAACACGCAACCAGGCGCGGCTGACATCGCTTGGATGGCATATAATTTCACAAACACTTTTTATCCAGTGTATTTATACCGCAACAAACCCGGCACCAGCGTCACCGGTTTGCGCAGTAAATCCGATGTGTTCTATTGTCCGACTGATATTGCGCATCGTGAAGCCGAATCGCTTGGAAACAATCCAAACCTGATTGGCTACAACTACCTTCCGGGACGAACCAGCGCCGGAAGTTTATGGAAATACGATGCCAGCGGACTAGGCGCTTGGTGTCTTCAACGACCCAAACTGAATAGCCTCTATCGCAAGGCACCCGTGATGATTGATCGGTTGCAGCGCACACAGCTAAAAGGTTGGTCGGACGTTAGCATATACAACGGGAAGGTCTATCCCGATTCAAATCACCCCGGTGCCCGAAATGTTCCGATGGGTGGAAATTTTCTGTTTGAAGACACCCGCGTGGAATGGAGAAGATTTAGTGAAGCCAATCCCGCTGGGACGATTGACGTGGGTTCAACCGGCATCGGGCCGGCTGGCACTTACACTGACTATTATCGGCCCTCTGATTTAGATAAAGGGCCATGGTAACGTAAATCCCACATCCGTGACTTCCGGGGAACTGTTCAGGATGATCAAGGTAAATCCCCACACCGCCTCGGCGGGCAGCTTTCCTTTGCTGCTTGCCTGGGACAAGCCATTGGTTGCCTCCTGGAAGGTCAAATGGACATTTTCCGGATATCTGGCCGACAACACTTCCCGAACGGCGGCGGCCCTGTTGGTTGAAAGCTGGTAATCAAACTGATACTTGGGGACATCGTTGTCGGAGGGGGTGCTGACCGCTTGGGTCTGGCAGATTGCGACTAAAGCAAAGGCGGGTTAGTGCGTGATGGGGAACATACGGTCGTGATGATATCCCAGAGCGCGGCGGCGGAAAGAAGCGAAAAGTGACCGCTGCCTAGTCAAGCAAGTTTATATAGCTGATTTAACTATTGATGCTCGCATAATAGAGTGACATCAAGGCCACAATTCAGCTTGGGTATAGCAGGCAGCAATAATCAGCCGGCGGCGGCGCCTACGGCGCAGTGCGGCTGTGGCTTCAAAACTGAGTTCCCAAGCTTGCGTGGCG
>CAJAQO010000257.1 GCA_903944085.1 uncultured Verrucomicrobia subdivision 3 bacterium | reverse complement strand
TTGCCACCATGGCGTAGCCAACCATGACCAGGTCTGCCCACCACGGGTTCCAGAAGAAGAACACCGGAACACAGCCGAGAGCGAACCAGTGGCAGAGTTCACCGCGCCAAGTCTCGCGGATGAAACGGCGCAGGTAAGCAGAATCAAGTCCGGCCAGTGAGCCTTTGGCAAAACCGCCGTCGAACCAGCGTGCCGCATCGGGCAGCCGGTCTTTCCAGCGTTTGATACCGAACATGCGTTCGTAGAAACGCCCGCCCTGCTCCCATGAATGCGCTTCGCCTGGTTCAAACCAAGTTACCGGCATCAATGTGAACACCCACGCGAGACCAAATTGAATGATCGGCCAGCCGGCCACGTTCAGCACCACAATCCAGCCGATGGGTAGTTCAATCAGCACGGATTGCGCGTCCTTTCCAACTCACCGTTTTGCCTGAGCGAAAAACTGAACGGGTAAAAACGGCGAAGAAAAATAAAACCAGCACCGGATAAAAAAATGCGGCGCTCCAATGGAACGTCCCCGCGCGCCGCAACAGCCACGCCACTTGCACCGCGCAAAGTCCATAGACCGCCAACCACAGCAGCGGCGCGCCCGTCGTGACGACACCAATTGGCGCAAAGAAAAGTCCGCCCAGCCAGACAATGATGAGCAGCAGTATCGGCAACGGCGTCTGGCCTGCGCCGGAAGCGAAACCTTTCGTCCAGCCTTCCACGAGTTGGCGCCAGCCTTCGGAATACATGCGAAAGGAAAACACGCCGCGCCCGCTGCGGCAGCGCATCGGCACGTTCGCGTTTCGCAACTGTTTCGAGAACCAGAAATTTTCGAGGATGCGGCCTTTCACGGCTTCGTGGCCGCCGGCCCGCTGGTAGGCCGCGCGGTCAATCAGCAGAAACTGGCCGAGCAAACCACGCTGCGGATACCGGTCGCCAAGCACAGTAAAAGCGCCCGTGCCGGCCAGCATCACCAAGTTGAAGAAGGCGGAGAACTGCTCGTGAAAATCGCGAACAGAATGATACGGCGCAACCGACAGCGCCCCGCCACCGGCCACTTGAAATTCCGCGAGCACGCGCGCCAGCCCATCCGGCTCGAACCAAGTGTCGGCATCGAGGAATAATAATTTTTGCCCCGCTGCGGCCTGTGCGCCTTGATGACACGCCCACGTCTTGCCGCGCCATCCCTCCGGCAGTGGAAGCGAATTGACGACCCGCGCTCCGTTTTGACGGGCGACTTCGGCGGTGTGATCGGTGGAGGCGTCGTCCACGACGATGATTTCCTTGGGACGGACGGATTGGGCGGCAAGCGAGCGAAGCAGCGTGGGAAGATTTTCTTCCTCGTTTCGCGCGGGAATGATGATGGAGAGACCTTCGGCGGAGGCGGATTTCCACACCGCCGCGCTGACACACTGACGGAGACGGCCCAAGACCAGAAAGCCTGCCGCCCATTGCGCCAGTGTGACCAGAAGCAAAATCATTGGTCCCACGCCACAATTTTTTTGGCGACGTTCTGGCCGCACAGCACGACCATCGGCATGCCGCCGCCGGGATTCACCGTGCCGCCGACGAAAAACAGATTTGGGTAGAGCGTGCTTTGCTTCGGCGCTTTGAACGCCAGATTTTTCCAGCGGTCGCTCACGACGCCGTAAATCGAGCCTTTGTTGGAATTGTATTGCGCGCGGATGTCGAGCGGCGTCCAAACGTGCTCGAAGACGATGTGCTTGCGAAGATCCTTCAAGCCCATGCGCTCCAGCTTGTCAATGATGCGCTCCTTGAACTTCAAATAATCTTCGCGCATCAACGGGTGCTCGTCATCAATGTAAGGAATGTGCGGGAGAATCTTCAGACAATCACAACCCGCGGGCGCGACGGTCGGGTCGGTCTTGGATGCGGCAACGAGATAAATCGTCGGGTCGTCGGGTAATTCGTGCTTTTGAAAAACCGTCTTGAAGTGTTCGCGCTGGTGGCCGGAGAAAAAGAAATTGTGGTGCGCGAGTTGTGGATATTCGCAATCCAAGCCGAGGTCAAGGACGAGGCCGGAGCAGGCGGGTTCATATTTCTTTTCCAGCGACGCGATGAAGGTTTTGTCCTCGCGCAACAATTTTTCGTAGGCGGGGATAACTTCCATGTTCGACACGATGATGTCGGCGGCGTGAAAAGTTCCGTTCGCTACCAACCCGGTGACGCGTGCGCCCTCGCGGCGGACTTCGCTGACCTCGGCGTTGAGATTGATTTTGATGCCGAGTTCAGCCATTAAGCGGCGCAAGCCGAGGGCGATGTTATAAAGGCCGCCGTCCACATACCAAAGGTCGTAACGGAACTGAATGGTCGGCAGCGAATTCATGAACGCTGGCGCGCGATACGCCGATGAGCCGACGTATTTGATAAAAAAATCAAAGATGTCGCGGAAGCAACGCGTCTGGAGATGCGCCGCCACGCCTTGATGCATTGATCGGAAAAGGTCGAACTTAAAAAATTTGAAAGCGCCATAGTGCTTCGCGAAATCCTGCCAGCAGTCGAGCCCCTGCTCGAAATAGCCGTCGTTGGTCAGGTCATAGAGGCCGGCGGAGTATTTTAGGAATCGTTCAATGTTTTCTGGCGGTTCGCCAACCTTGCGCGCCTCGGCGGCCATTTTTTCCGGTTCGGGATATAAATCCAACGTAACGCCGTCCTCAAAAAAATTTCGCCAGTGCGGTCGCAGGGCGCGGATGGAAAAGTAATCGGACATTTTTTTGCCCGACCGTTCAAACAGCCGCTCGAAAATGTGCGGCAGCGTAAGAATGGACGGACCCAAATCAAAAGTGTAGCCGCGTTCGGTGAGCACATTCAGCTTGCCGCCGATCTGCGCGTTCTTTTCAAACACCTCGACATCATAGCCCGCTTGTTTCAGAGAGATGGCGGCGGACAAGCCGCCCAGGCCCGCGCCGATGATAATGATTTTTTTGCGGCTCATTTTTCGTTTTTCGTGACCCGTTTGAGACCTGCCTGCGCGAGACCGTCCTGTGGGTGCAACACCAGCGCCTTGCGGAAATATACTTCCGCTTCCGCGCGCTGTCCCAGTTTTTCGTAAGAGGAACCAACGAAGGTCAGGCAACTATCATGGCCCCAGCGTGGATCAAGCGGGGCAGCTGGCGTTTTGGCTTCAGCCTCGAAAAGCTTTTCCGCCGCAAGCAGGTTGGTCAGCGCTTCCCGCCGGGACGCATTTCGCATCGCCGTGTAGAACTGGCTCATGCCCAGCAAATATTGCACGCGTGGATTTTGTGCGCCGCCGGCCAGCGCGAGGTTAAATTCATGTTCCACGCGGGGGCCAAGCCAAGCGGCGCGCAACCAGTTTTCGCTGATCTTCATGCCATAAAGCGTGCCCAGCAAGGCGTGGCTTTCGGCATGGCTGGCGTCAAGTTTCACTGCCTGCGTCAGCGCGTCCACCGCTGCATCCAGCGCAGCCTCGGCGGCAAGCTTGTTGGTTTTGCGATCCGGCAGTCCCAGCAATTGTAGCATGCGATGAAACTCGCCCGCGCCCAGCCAATAATAATTCGTCACCGTGGCCGTGGCGTTGGTGCAGGCGTGCTGGAAAAGGTGGTCCGCCTTGACAAAACGTGCGCCGTCCCAAGCCTGATACGCGTTGGTGAATTCCGCAATGCCAGCCATCGTGAGTTTGTCCGCTGCCGAATCCGCCCGCGCGACCGGCGCGGCCAGCAGCAAGACCATGGTGAAAAAACGAATCATCGCTTGACGAAGTATTGAGAAGCAGCACAACGTAGCCAAGTCATTTATGGATTTTGCGGACAGCGTTCATCGCCAGCACGCCTTTTTTCAAACGGGCGCGACGCGTGCGCCGGACTTTCGGCGCGAGCAGCTCCAAAAATTCTCCGCCGCGCTGGAACGGCATGAAGCCAGGCTGCTCGCCGCGCTGCACGCTGATCTGCGCAAATCTTCGTTCCAAGGTTACACGTCAGAACTAGGCTTGTTGCAGGCGGAAATCCGTCACGCGCTGAAAAACCTCCCCCGCTGGATCGCGCCGGCGCGCCGCCGGACGCCGTGGTTTGTCGCGCCCGCACGCGGCTGGGTGCAGTCCGAACCGTTTGGCGTGGCGCTCATTCTCGGCCCGTGGAATTATCCCGTCCAACTGTTGCTGGTGCCGCTGGTCAGCGCCATCGCGGCGGGAAATTGCGCGGTGCTCAAACCTTCCGAACTCGCGCCGCGCACGGCGGAAGCCGTCGCGGCGCTCGTGAGCGAAACATTCGCGGATAATTTTGTTTCAATCTTCAATG
>CAJAQO010000256.1 GCA_903944085.1 uncultured Verrucomicrobia subdivision 3 bacterium | reverse complement strand
CATGCCCCACTGGTGCAACGCCGTTTTCTTTGCCTCGTCGAGCGGATTCGGATAAAGCGACTGGACAACTGGCGGCTCAACGCCGTGAAAATTTTCCTGCGCGAACGTCGGTTCCTTGATGAACTCTTCAAGATTTGCCTCGCGCACCGCCGGACGGCCTTCCATTGACCAATGATGCTGCGTGCAGGCCAGCGTGTAAGTTTCGCCGGTCTTTTTGATCGTCGCCCCGGTCTCGATATATTTGCCGGAAAAAATCTTGTAGGCGTTGAAACCGACGCCGGTGCCGACGCGACCAGCTTTTTCGCGACCGTAACCGAGCGCGAGGCCGAGCGAATAATCCGCCATGCCCGGCTGCGTCCAGATCGGACCTTTGACGCTGCGGCCATTCAACGTGATTTCGACGATGTCGCCGTTGGCCACGCCAAGTTCCTTCGCCGTCTTGCGGCTGATGAGCACGGCGTTGTCCCACGTCATTTTGGTGATGGGGTCGGGCAGCTCCTGCATCCAGCCGTTGTTCGCGTAACGCCCGTCGTCCACCTTCGCGTCTCGGAAGAAAATGACTTCGAGATTTTGGGCTGACGGCGTTATTGATTTTACGGCTGGAATTTCTCCAGTGAATTTTGCATCTGACAGTTTTGAAACAGAATTCGATGTGAAACCACTGAACAAAAACTTTTTCCAATCTTCGTCCGAACCGCCAAAAGTTGCGCGAACAATTTCATGCGCGCTTGTTTGCGCCTCGCCAGCGATGCGCGCGAGAAATTCCAATTCCGTAATTCCGCCAAACAACGGCAGAATCAAAGGCTGAACTGGAACGAGAGTTCCGTCACTTGTTTTTGCATCACCCCACGATTCGAGATAATGCGCCAGCGGAAAATTCCAGTCGCTGACTTCAGAAGTTTCGTCTTCGTAATAACCGAGACGAATGGTTGTTTTCGCCTTCGGCCAGCCATTCAAATTATAATTATATTTCGGATTGCCGCCCAAAATGACCAGCGTATCAAGCGGGTTGGAATTCGGATATGACCAATCTGCGTTGTAAGCATCGGCCGCAGAGTAATCGTTTGGCGTCCCAAAAAATTCAATTGTATTGCCGATTGCCCCGAGCGCGGAATTAATGGCGTGAGCCAGCAAATGAACTTCCAGCGGTTGACGTTGACCCGCGATTACCAAAGCATTTTTCCCGGCTCGGAGCAAATCATTGGCACAATTAAATGCCCATTGTGATTGAAAACCTGAAGCTGGTGGCGGAACTTCAGCGCTGCGAGAAGCAGCCCAAGTCGAAATTAACTCCGCAACTTTTCCAACCAAACTCGCCGCCACCCGCAGCCGATGATCCGCGCTCGCGCCGGTGAGCGTGAAAAGAGATTCAACCGCATAAAGCCGGCTCATTCCCTCGCCCACCTTGCGACCGGCGGCAAATTTGCGGATGTGCTCGTGCGCGCCGTCCTCGCCGCCGAGAAAATCACAGTCGAGCGAGAGGATGACTTTCGCTTTGTCAAAATGAAAAACCGGACGCGCCACTTTAATAGCGCCTTGATCGTTCGGCCAGAACGCAAACCCTGCCGCGCGCCGATGAATCCTCGAATCAATCGCGTCGTAAATAAACCAGCTCGAGTTAGGAAATTTGCTTTGAATGATTCTTAATAGCCGGTCGCGTGAGGGCGACGTGCAGCTTTCGGCAAGAAATGCCACGCTCGCGCCCGCGGAAAATTTTTGCGACAGTTCATCGAGGAATTTCAACGCTGCCTCGCGCGAAACTTCCTTGCCGTCGTGCTTGAAATGACGCGCGCGGTCGGGATCGTAAAGATCCAAAATTGAAGCCTGCGCGTAGCGGTCGGTGCCGCCATTGCTGCCGGGGAAAAGCGCGTTGCCCTCGATCTTGACCGGTCGGCCTTCGTAGGATTTGACGACGAGCGGAATCGCGCCGGTGCGCGTGGGCATGGCGGTCGCAAAATATTGCGCCTCGCCAAACGTGTAATTCTCCGGCTGTTTGCCGAATGGTGTGAGCTTTTCTTCCGGCCGGCGGCAGCCCGCGCCGAGCGTCGCGATGCCGGCGAAGGCAAATGACGCCGACATGATTTTCAGGAAATTGCGGCGGCTCTGACCGTCTTCCACCATCTCGCTCGCGCCGACGGGAAATTCGCGATGCAGCCAGTCCTTGAACTCCGGCGTGTCCGCCAGTTCGTCCAGGCTGCGCCAATAGCGCTTGCCAGTTGCTAAATTTGATGTTGGCGAATGGTTCATTCTTCGGCGGCAGACGCAATGACTGCGGAAAATTTACGATTTACGATATACGATTTACGAGCCACAAAAGAATTCACGCGGCGTCCGGCAAGGGACGGCACCCGTAAATCGTAAATCGTAAATCGTAAATTCATTATCGGTGACACGCCGAGCAGCTTTGCAGCGATTCGACTTTCCAGTCGTGGACAAATTTCTTTCCGTTCACGTCCTGCAAACGGTCGGCTTCCACGGCATTCGTGCTCCATTGCCAGCCGAGGCTCGTGACTTTGTCGGCCGGTCGGATGTGCGCCGCCGGATCGCGATGGCAATCGAGACAGAAACTCATGCTAAATGATTTGTCATGGCGCACTTCGTCCATCTGGTCAATGCGCCCGTGGCATTCTACGCAACTGATCCCGCGCGTGACATGCACGGAATGGTTAAAATAAACGTAATCCGGCACCTTGTGAACCTGCACCCAGGCAATCGGCGTGTTGTTCGTGGCGCTGTCGCGGACGATTTGCAGGCGCGCATCGTCTTTGAGCACTTGGTTATGGCAGTTCATGCAGGTGGATGCGCCGGGCAGATTGGCAAACCACGATTTTTCCACGCCGTTGTGACAATAGCGGCAGTCCAAACCAAGCTGTCCCGCATGAATATTATGCGAAAACGGCACCGGCTGCACGGGCTGGTAGCCGGCACGGGTGTATTTGGGCGTGAGATAAATCGTCACGCCCGCCGCCACGCCGGCACCGGCCAGTGCGGCGACTGCGCCCAGCACCAGCGGCAAACTATTTGTCCATTTCGGAAAAATCACTGCTGCAAAAGATTAAAAACCGGCGAACCAAAAAAACGCCTGCTTCACCGCAAAAAACCGAGCGCATTATTTAGCAACCGCGCGCGGCGTCCGCAAGAAAAGTTTGTGAAATTTTTCACGTTGTTATTTCTAATGGAGCAATCTGCCGCAAATTTGTTCCGAATCCAATGGTTCACCGGCATTCCTTTTTGAAAAAAAACGGCGGGCCTCAACTTGGGGCATTAAACCGCGTGGCGGAGACAATCTTTTTTGCCCAATTCAGAATAATTGTATAGTTTGCAAGTGATGCTTCGCGCAACACAAGGTTTCATGCTCGCCGCCCTGCTGGCGACGAACACGATCCAAGCAGGTGGCAGCGGTTTGAACTTGATTGTGGTGGTCAATCAGAACAGCGCGGATTCGCTGCAACTGGGCAACGACTATTGCGAGCTGCGCGGCGTGCCGCCCCAAAATTTGTTGCGCCTGACGGGCTGGACTGGCGGGGTCGTCAGTTGGAGCCGCGCTGATTTTGAAACGTATTTGCTGAATCCGCTGCTGACCATGGTCGCCAGTCGCGGGCTGACCAACCAGGCCATGTTTGTGCTGCTCTCGATGGATATTCCCTACCGGGTCGTGGATGGCGACGATCAGAACAGCACCACTTCGGCCTTGTTTTACGGGTTCAAGACCAACGGTGCGCCGGTGGCTGGTTATGCCTCGTGTTCGCTGCCGGATGGGTCGTCCAACAGTTACGCTTACTCTGAATTGCCCTTTCGTCAGACACTGCCAAGCACAGCGACTACCAACTCGTTTTTGGCGATGATGCTTACCGATACAAATATTCTCGGCGCGGAAAATGTTTTAAGCCGCAGCGTGGCGGCGGACAGCACCGGTCCCACGCAAACCGTTTATCTCGCCAAAACCAGCGACGCCGCGCGCAACGTGCGGTTTGTGGAATTCGACAACGCGGTTTTTGAAAATCAGGTGGCGGGCAATTTTGCCGTGAACCGTCTGGACAGCGATGCCACCGCGTTCACCAATTTGCTCGGCCTGCTGACCGGGTTGGCGAATTTCTCGTTGGAGACAAATGCGTTTGTGCCGGGCGCCTTGGGTGACAGTCTGACATCTTATGGCGGCTACATTCTGGAAAGCAATCCGCAGACGCCGGCGCTGGCTTTTTTGGAAGCGGGAGCCGCCGGCACTTATGGCACGATCGTGGAACCGTGCAACTATACCCAGAAATTTCCAGATCCGGTTGACTATTTTTATCAGACGCGTGGATTTTCGCTGGCCGAGTCTTATTACCAAAGCATCCTGAATCCGTTTCAGGGCTTGCTTTTGGGCGAACCGCTTTGCGCGCCGTTTGCGCGTCCCGGCCATGCCGATTGGAGTTCGCTGACGAATGGAACCATTCTGTCCGGGCAAACCACGTTGAATGTTGTTTTCACCGCCGCCGCCACGAACCTGCCGCTGGCACGGGCGGATTTATTTGTGGATGGAGCGTATTTTCAATGCCTGACCAATTTGCCGCTCGCGGGCGGCAACGTGCTGTCCGTGATTTTGAACGGCGATACAATCAATTACACCGTGCCGACCAATGCCACCTTGGCAACCGCTGCGGCCGGACTCGCAAGCAGCTTGAATCTGCAAACCAACCTCACGCAAGTATTGGCGTTTCCGGTGGGCGACCGGATCGAACTGCAATCCCTGGCCGTGACTGTTCCCGGCAGTAATATTAGCGTAAGCGCCAGCGCCACCATCGGCTCCGCAGCCGATTTGACCGCGCAAGTGACGGCTGCCCGCCCGGTTTTTTTGGACTCGATTGCCAAGGGCTATCAAGTCGTGACTATTTATAACTCGCCGCAGCTTGGAGATTGGTTGCAGTTCACTTTCACGAAGACGAACGGCACGCAGGTAACGCTGGGCATCACCAACAATCCGCCGGGAGTGACGCTCACAGACCTGACCCAGAGTCTGGTGAATCTTATTAACGCCAATGCGGCCTTGGAAGCGGCGGATGGAATCAGCGCGGCGGATTTTATGACCGGGGACATCGGCGGCCAACCGGCGGTGCAATTTACTTTGTATGCCCGCACGCCGGGCTGGCCAGCCGCGCAAATTCTCGCCGTGCTAAATAGTTCCACCAACTTGCAAACATCACCAGCCGGCTTGAATCCATTGACTGACAAC
Organism: uncultured Verrucomicrobia subdivision 3 bacterium; assembly: GCA_903944085.1. Taxonomy (GTDB): domain Bacteria; phylum Verrucomicrobiota; class Verrucomicrobiia; order Limisphaerales; family UBA11358; genus UBA11358. Next base: position 10,340 of record CAJAQO010000256.1, on the reverse strand, counting down.
CGCACCGATCTCCGGCCACGCAATCATCTTTATCTGTCTGCCGGAAAAAATTATTTGGTGGCGAATGTCGCATGTGACACGACCCAAATGCCCGATGGCTTTCATCAACTAACCGCCGTTGCCTATGAAGGCACCAGCGTTGCGACCCAGACCCGGATTATGCGGAATGTGTGGATTCAAAACACGAGCTTGGCCGCCACGCTTGCCGCACTTCCAATCGGCTCCAATGCCACGCTGGATCAGCAGTTGCAATTTTCAGTGACGGCCAACACCACCAATATTTCACGCATTGAATTATTCAGCACGGGCGGCTCCGTGGGCGCTGCCACCAATCAAGCGGCGGCCACATTTGCTTTGGCCGCCGCCCAACTCGGCCTGGGCTTGCATCCTTTTTACGCGCTGATTACCGACCAGTCCGACCATCGCTATCAAACCCAACCGGATTGGATTCGCATTATCCCGACCATCTCGATCACGCTGGCCGGCACGCCGCCGACACTTGCCTGGTCGGCGCTTCCTGGTCGCGAATACGACTTGCAATCCACCACGAACTTGACAGCGACATTTCAAACCGTGGCCACGCTTGCCGCGACAAATTCGATGATCCAGTGGCCGCTTGCTCCGACGGTAGGAGCAGGGTTTTATCGGGTGAGATTGGATCCGTAAGCGGCTCCAGTTTTTTCGCGTCCACAAAACTGACGCAGATACAACCCGTCACAGCGCGGCAAAATGGAAATTACTCCGAGCGAACGGGAAGAAGCTGCGGGAATTTTAGAAACTCACGAAACCATTAACACCACTTGTTAAAAAAGTGGTGGCAGGAGCCGGAATTGAACCGGCGACACAAGGATTTTCAGTCCTCTGCTCTACCAACTGAGCTATCCTGCCAACCATTGATTACCAAGGGCTGTCAACGTGAATGAGCGTGCGAACTTGAAACTATGCCAGGGTTGCCACCGCAAACCACAGTCCATTTCTCGCCCGCCATCAACATGGTCCGTCAAAATAATCTAAAGACTTCGACCAGCGCAAGTTTAAACGGCAGTGCTTGTCAATTGGCCTTTCCGCCGTTAGCTTGTGCCTGATGCTTTCCACCCAACAGATGGCAGCGTTGAACGCCTCGAACTGCGATGTGGCGTTTGATAATCTGACGCTCCAACTTTATGCGACGGACGCCTCGCCTTACCAAATCGTGCCACTGGCGGTGGCCTTTCCCAAAACGGTGAAACAGGCGGCGCACGTCATTCAGGCGGCGCTGGTGGCGGGCATTCCGGTGATTCCGCGCGGCGCGGGCACGGGCTTGAGCGGCGGCGCGATTGGCGAGGGCTTGATCATGGATTTCGCGCGGCACAACCGGCAGATCCTTGAGTTCGATGTCGAGCGCCGCGTTGTCCGCGTCGGTGCCGGCGTGGTGCTCGATCAGCTCAATCAATTTCTGCATCCCCACGGCTTCCGTTTCGGGCCGGACGTGGCGACGAGTTCGCGCGCGACGCTGGGTGGAATGATTGCCAATGACTCTTCCGGCGCGCACACGCCGGTGTATGGCACCACCGGCCAGCATGTGAAAGAGTTGGATCTCATCATGGCGGACGGCAAATACGTCAAGGTCGGCCCCGACCAGCCAACGCTGCAACATCAGCGCAACTTGGTGGATGATCTGGTGATGTTGAATTCGCTGCAAATTTCCGAACGCTTTCCCGCCGGCCTGCCGAAACGCTGGCCGGGCTATGGCCTCGCCCGCGCGGCGGAGCAACCGGGAAATCTGATTCCGATTTTGTGCGGCAGCGAAGGCACGCTGGCCGGGATTTTCTCGGCGGAACTCAAGGTGGTTCCCCTGCCCGCCGAACGCGGCGTGGGCCTGATTTTCTTCGACTCGGTGGCGGAGGCCATGCAGGCCACGGAGGCGCTGCTGGATTTGTCACCGGCGGCGATCGAACACATTGACCGTCCGCTGTTCGACCAGACGCGCGGCCAGCGCGAGTTTCAAGCCGTGCGGGCGCTGCTGGATCTCGATGCGCAACCGTGCGCGGCGATTTTGATCGTGGAATTTTTCGAGGATGCCAAGGACAAGCTCGCGCAAATGCAAAAGCGCAAACTCGGCCGGCGGCAGTTGTTCCTGAAAACCGAGCGCGAGCAAAACCTGGTTTGGAACATGCGCAAGGCCGGGCTTTCGCTGCTCACCAGTTGCAAGGGTGCCGCCAAGCCGGCCTGTTTCGTCGAAGATTCCGCCGTGCGTCCGCGCGACCTGCCAGCTTATGTCGCGGGCTTGGAAGATTTGATGGCGCGCGTCGGCGTGGAGGCCTCGTTTTACGGCCACGCGGCGGCGGGCCTGCTACATGTGCGACCGGTGCTGGACCTGCACAGCGCGGATGATCTGAAGAAGTTCCGGCAAATCGCGGATGAAGTGGCGGCGCTGGTCGCTCAATTCAAAGGCTCGCTCGCCGGCGAACATGGCGTGGGCATCGCGCGCACGGAATATCTCAAGGAGCAGATCGGGCCGGAACTTTACCGCGTGATGCGTGAGATCAAGCAGTCGTTCGATCCGAACAGCCTGTTTAATCCGGGCAAAATCATCGGCGACGGCCGCTACAAAATTGACCGGCACCTGCGCCAGAACGCCGACCGGAACTTAATTCTGCCGTTTACGCCGCAACTGGCCTTCGCCGCGCGCGATGAATCCTTCGTCGCCAACCTGGAGCAATGCAACGGCTGCGGCGGCTGTCTCAAACAGACGCCGACGATGTGCCCGACTTATCTGGCGACCGGCGAGGAAGGCATGTCCACGCGCGGCCGCGCCAATCTGCTTCGCGCCGCGCTCGAACTGCGCGGCTCCGGCAATGATCCGCTGCGCGCGGCGGAACTGGATTTTGCGCTGTCAAACTGCCTCTCCTGCAAAGCCTGTATCAGCGAATGTCCGTCCAACGTCAACCTGCCGCTGCTGAAGGCCGAGCTGCTGCACGCGCGCACCAAACGCGATGGATTGACGCTGCTGCAACGGCTGGTCAGTTCGGTGGATGCGCTGGGGCGCTTCGGCTGCGCGGTGCCGTGGCTGACCAATTCGCTTTTCAATTCTCGCTCGGTTCGGCATGTCTTTGGAAAAATGGTCGGCATCAGCGGCGAGCGCGCCACGCCGGAGTTTGCCCGTGAGCGCTTTGACCGCTGGTTTCAGAAACGCGCGCACGACACCAACGGCCAGCGCGGGCGCGTGGTGCTGTGGGACGACACCTTCACGCGCTACCACGAGCCGAACATCGGCATCGCCGCCGTCAAAGTGCTCGAAGCGGCGGGTTTCTACGTCACGCTGCCGCAACAGCGGAAATGCTGCGGCCGGCCGGCGTTCAGCGTGGGCAATCTGACTGAGGCGGAAAAGCTGGGCGCGCACAATCTCGCGCTGCTGGCGAATGATGATGCGCCGATTATTTTTCTCGAACCGTCCTGCTACTCGATGTTTGCCGAGGATTACCGGGAATTAAATTTGGCCGGCGCGGCGGACATTTCCGCGCGCTGCATTTTGTTCGAGGATTTCATCGAGAATTTATTGAAGCAGGAACCGGGCGCGCTGCGGTTCGACCACGAGCACGGGCGCGTGGCCATTCACGCGCATTGCCACGCCAAGGCGCTGGGGAATCCCAAAAACGCGCTGCATCTCGCGGCGCGGCTGCCCAACCGCACCGTGACGATGCTGGACACCGGCTGCTGCGGCATGGCCGGCTCGTTTGGCATGCTGGCGTCGAAATATGAACTCTCGCTGAAAATTGCCGAGCCGCTGATGGCGCAGATCAAACAGCAGCCTTACGGCACGACCGTCGTGCTCTCCGGCACCAGTTGCCGCCATCAAGTGCAGCATCTCGCCACCGTCCGCACGCTGCACATGGCGGAAGTGCTGGCGGAGGCGCTGGCGTAAAACGCAAAGGCGCAAAGGCGCGGGAAAAAATCCCAACGGGATTTCAGAATTCAGCCCGGCGTTGTCGCGGCAGCGGCTACGCCGGGTCAAAGTCCAATTCTGCCAACAACTCTGAAAGAGTTGCAGCACACCTCGCTGGACGCTGGGCGCGGATTGGATTCAACTCTTTCAGAGTTGATGACTGGGTTGAGGCCGTTCACCCAGCGGGGCTCGTTCCTCGCAACGCTGGGCTGAATGATGGCAATCCTTTCAGGATTACCTGCTTTGCGGCTGAGCGTGGAATTTTTATGCTGCTCTGGTGGCTCGATAACGAAACCGTTTCAGCGCTGTCCGAAGCCCTGTTTAAATTCAAGGGTGCAGCAAACGGAAAAAACGGTTGCCCTTGGGATATGGAAGAACAAGGTTTTTGTTCGTTCCGTCATCGCCAAGCAAATAACCGCCGCAACCGCTTGGCAGCCAGTTGGCACGCGTCAGATCCGTTTTCTCCTGCAAAGACCAACCCGGCGAAGCCGACGGCCATGACACACGCGTTGCATTGCTTTGAAGATTCAACTTTAGGGTTGGCGTGGAAGCGGATGGCGGAAAAGTGCTGCTGTTCAACAGCACGTTCAATGTATTGGCTACTTGATTCGCACTGATTAAATCCGGCTTGCCGTCACCATTGAGATCCGCTGCCACGACACAATTGGGAAAAGTATCCACGTAAATCACCGAATTAGAGCCCAAATGATAGCTGTTGTTATTGGTGAATATTGAAAGTGATCCGCCCTTGCCATAATCAGAATTGGCACTGATTAAATCCATCCTACCGTCGCCATCAAGGTCTGCCGCCACGACGCTTTCTGGCAAAGCCGGATACTGATTGCCATATTTGGGAAGCGACAATCGGGCGCTGAAAACAAACGCTCCGCTGCCATTGTTGGTCAGCACCATCAGGGTGCTGGCTGCGTTGTTGAGATTCGCGCTGATCAAATCCAGCTTCCCGTCGCCGTTGACGTCAGCCGCGATAACACAGGTTGGCTGGACATCTACAGTGAGAGTCGCGCTGGTGACAAAGCGCCCGCTGCCATTGTTGGTGAGCACCGTCAACGAATTGCCCAGATCGTTTGCACAGATTAAATCTAATTTACCATCGCCGTTGACATCCGCCGCTATGACGCAAACTGGATCGGTGCCCACGGTGAGCGTGCTACTCAAATGGAAACCGCCGCTGCCACTATTCGTCAAGATGGTAAGCGTGCTGCCATTCCCATTGGTGCCTGCGTTCGCGGTGATCAAATCCAGTTTGCCATCGCCATTCACGTCCGCCGCCACAACGGACATCGGCCCTCCGCCCACGGTAAGCGTGGCATTTAATCCAAAGACACCTGTGCCATCGTTCGTCAACACCGTCAGAGTTTTGCCGCCTCCGGCACCAAAATTCGCGCAGACCAAATCCACATAGTCGTCCCCATTGATGTCGGCGGCCACGACCGAGGTCGGCCCTTTGCCCACGTTGAGAGTATTGTAATTACTAAAATGGCCATAGCCATCGTTCAGTAATAACGTCAAGGTATTGTCACTGGAATTGGCACCGATTAAATCGAGACTGCCATCCCCATTGATGTCCGTCGCAATCACACAAGCCGGTGCGGTCCCAACGGAATAGCTGCCAGCGGTAAAGGGCAATCCGCCTGCCTGAGCGAAATGCCAATTATTCAACAGCGTCAAAACCGTCAGCAAACATGTAAAAAGTTGTTTCATTTCTTCAATTAAGACGTCATCCCACCACCGCCGTCACCTCCGTGCTCGGCCCGCTTTCGCCGGCGTCGTTGACGGACGTGATTTGGATTTTCGCGGTCGCGCCGCTCGGCAGGCCGGTCAGCGTGTCAGCGGTGTCGGTCACGGTATCTACGTTGCGGTAAGCGGTGTCCACGCCCACGATGAAAAGCCACACGTGATAGCGCGCGGCGTTGCGGGCGTGCGGCCAGTCGGCGTGCAGCGTGCCGGGCGCACCGCCGGGCGTGAGCACGGGCGCTTCGGGCACGTCAGGCGTGGCGTCGGCGCCGGGTTCGTTCAGGCCAAAGGCGTCCCAGATGGGCGAGTTGTCATCGAGCAACTGGCCGAGTTCGGCGATCAAGCCGCGCAGGCGCGTTTTCAAATCATCCACGGCGGCGTCGCGGGCGTCGCGTTTGGTGCCGGCGTCGGTGTTGCCGTTGTTGACGGCGGTGCGCGCGTCGGTCAACGCGGTGAACAGCGTGCCCGCCACGGCGGCGGTGAGCACGAGTTTGGGCGTGTTGACCTCCATCGTGGGATTTTTGGTGAAATACGTAGCCAGCGAATCCAGCAGCGTCAGGCGCGCGTCCTGCGTGCTGGGAATGGCGGTGGATTGATTGGGAAAACCGGTGGTGGCCCACGCCGCGCTCCAATCCTCCGAAATGGTTTCGGAAAACCAGGCGCTCACGGACTTGATGAAACTGCGGCCGTTGGAATCGGCGATGCGCAGGTTCGTGCTGAACGTGTCCTTGGCGGTCTTGGCGTCGGCGTAAGCCTGCTCGGCGGCCTTGGCGGCGGCGAGGTCGGCGCGGATGGCGGCTTCGGTGTTTTGTTTCAGGTCAATGAGCGCGCCTTTGGCTTTGGCCCCGTCGGCGGCGTCTTCGGCCATGGCGAACAGTTGCGGGAGGCCGTTGGGAATGGGATTGTCCATAGATTTTTAGGAGTTGGGAGTTGGGAGCTGGGAGTTTGGGTTTTGATGATTTTTACATAATTTATTGATTTTCAGGCAGAAATGGAACGGATGCGGGGTAAAATTCCCGGTTTTGACCCACGTTGGAACGGATGCGGGGTAAAACTGACAAACATGGGGCGCAGCGGAACCGCTGAAGGGTGGAATTGAGAATTTTGAGCCTCGCTGGAACCGCTGAGGGTCAAAATTGAGAATTCTGACCCGCGTTGGCACCGCCGAGGAGTAAAATCCTGAATTTTGCGGCTCGTCAGAACGGATGCGGAGTAAAATTGAGAATTGTGAGGCGCAACGGTTCCGCTGCGGGTCAAAACGAAAAACTGTGAGGCCGCCGCGCCGTCGAGAGGCGGGATTTGGGGACGGCAAAACGACTTCCGCCCACCGTGCGGTGCCCCGCTGAAACATCGGATGTATGCCATCATCCTCATGACTCAATGGCTCGATTTAAGTGACTTGTCGCCGATGCGTCAACCAATTTTGCTAAAATGACAATGTATGTTTATTAAATGACAAAATTTGGTTAAATTTAACCCAGATTCCCCTGCCCGGTCGAAAATTGCGGATGCCGGCGCAGAACATCGAACGTTTCTGGTGCGAGCGGCGCGCGAGAATAAACCGGTTCGCGCAGCGGCTCGGCGCTGTCGGAACGCGCGGCGCGCTCCAGCCAGCGGGCGTTCAGCGGTTCGGCGATCAAATCCAGCGTGTTCGCGGCAATCGTCGTTTCCTCTTTCATGCCGGTGGCGTGGCCCACGCCGACAAAAAATCCGGCGAGCAGCAGCGTCGTCCGCAGCAGCGTGCTGCGCGAATACGTCGTCAGCGCGCACGGCCGCGCGGGATCGAGCGCGCGGAACAGATTTTCAAACACCGGCAGTGTCCACATCGCCGGATTTTTTGCCGGCGAAAAGGCGTCGTAAAAAATCGCGTGGGGCGGCGGCAGCGTGGCGGCAGGCAGCCTGCCTGACGTGGAAGGCGGCAGCTTGCCGCCCGGATTGGCTATCGGATTTTCCAAGCCGATGAATCTGTCACGCGTCATTCCGCTGGGCAGGATGCCCGGCTCTACGGCAGGCAAGATGCCTGCCGCCACGAGCGCTGGAAAATCGCCGAGGTGAAATTCCCAGGTCACCGGCACTTTTCCATTTTCAAATTCCGCGCGCCGATCGCGCAGCAGTTTGGCGATTTGATTTTCATAGCCGTGCAAATATCCGAGCACCTCCGCATTTTTCAGGGCGAAGGCCAGCGGTTCGCTGGTATTGTCAAAACTGACGAGGCGGAGTTGGCCGGGAATTTCCCGCGTCGCGCGCAGGGCGGTGATGGCGTTGGCGGCCGCGCCGAGACCGATGTCCCAGATGACGAATTCCCCGGCATGAGTTTGCAGGCGTTCGCAAATTTTCAACTGGCGGACGTAAAGCTGTTCCGCCTCCGCCTGCGGGCCAAGGCCGGGGTGCAACTTCTCGCCATAGCTGGCGGAAAAAAGCGTGCTCGCGCCGTTGGCAAGCTGCACAAGCTGATAATCGTTTGACACGTGAAATGGATTAACCGCGAAACCCGCGCATGACCCGCAAATAAAAACCGGCAATCCGCCACAACACGGATTGCCGGTTCACCACAACCCCAACCAAAATCAGAGCTGCGCCATCGCCTTGTCCAGCGCGGCGTAAAGCTGGTTCATCGTGGCCTCGGTTTCGTCGCCCATGTTGGAGAGGCGGAACGTGGTGCCTTTGATTTTTCCGTAGCCGCCGTCAATCAGGAAGCCCTGGTCTTTGACGAGCTTCTGCAATTTCGCCACGTCCACCGTGCGGCCGCCGGGCCGCGCGCCGTTGCTGACACAGGTGAGCGTGACGGACTCAAAACCTTTTTCGGGGAACAAAACGAAACCGTGTTTCGCCGCCCAGTCGCGCGTGAGCTGATTGGTTTTCTGGTGGCGCGCATAACGATTTTCCAAACCTTCGGCAAAGAAATCGTCGAGCTTGGAGCTTAACGCGAAAACATGGCCGATGCTCGGCGTGCTGGGCGTCATGCTTTGCTCGGCATTCTTCTGGAATTCCACGAAGTCGAAATAATAGCCGCGATCCTTGGCCGTGGCCGCTTTCGCGAGCGCGGCGGGCGAGGCGGCGAAGACCGCGAGTCCGGGCGGCAGCGCAAACGCCTTCTGCGTGCCGGCGAGCAGCACGTCAATGCCCAGCTCGTCGAATTTGATCGGCAGCGCGGTCAGCGAGCTGACGGCGTCCACGATGAACATCACGTCGGGATATTTTTTCTTGAGCGCGGCAATTTCCGCGACCGGGCTCATCACGCCGGTGGAGGTTTCGTTGTGAATCAGCGTCAGCGCATCGAATTCGCCGGTGGCGAGCTTTTTGTCAACCGCCTCGGCGCGGATGGGCGAACCCCATTCGACTTGCAACGCCTCGGCCTGCTTGCCGCATTTTTTGGAAACGTCGAACCATTTGTCCGAAAATGCGCCGCACATGCAGTTGAGCACTTTCTTTTGGACGAGGTTGCGCACCGCGCCTTCCATCACGCCCCACGCGGAGGAGGTGGACAAATAAACCAACTGTTTGGTGTAAAACAGTTGCTGGAGCTGCGGCTGGATTTTCGCGTAAAGGTCTTTGAAGCCTTGGCCGCGATGGCCGATCATCGGCGAGCAAAACGCCTTGAAGGTTTTTTCGCTGACCTCGACGGGTCCGGGGATGTGGAGTTTGACGTGTGCCATAATTTCTTCGTGAATTTTTTCACAAGCCCGCGCGCGCGGCAAGTTTTATTGCAGGGTTCTGGTCAGCCAAAACGACAATTGGCCAACGAGCTTCCTATTTTCCACCGCCGAACAAGGCGAGGAGGGCCAGCGCGGCGAGGCCAAGCAGCAGATAAAAAATATAGGCCTGCAGCCGGCCGTGTTGCAGATGCCGCACGCCGGCGGAAATCCGCATGACCACCGCCGCCGCGGGGCCGATGACCAGTTCCAGCACGGTTTCCGGCGTGTGTTCCACGAAGCTGCCATGCGCGGGGAAGTTTTCCTTGGGAATGTGCGTGTGCCGTTGCGGTCGCAAGATCCAGGCGAACCAGCCGGTGATGATGCCGGCGAACGAGCCGGCGGTGTATTGCATTCGCGCGGTGGGCCGGGCGTAACCGCAGTCCCAGGTGCCGGCGCGTTCGAGGCCGTTGCGGCGCACGCGATGCCACAAGCCGATGACCGCGAGCGTGGCCAGCGCCGCGAGGGCCAAATGGAATGAGCCGAGCGTGACCAGCGGCGCTGGTGGCGCGGTGTCCAACCACACAGGCTGCCAGGCGGCGGAGGCGTGGGCAATGGCCGGCCAAAACAAGACCGGCGCGAGACCGATGCCCGCGCACAAAGCCGCGAGCAGGAGCATGGGCAGGCGCATGCGCCAGCCGCATTCATGCGCGTGCAACGCCGCTTCGCTGCGCGGCAGGCCGAGAAAGACCACGCCACAGACTTTTACAAAACACGCCAGCGCCAGCGCGCCGGTGATGCCAAGCAAAATGGCGGCGGGCGCGGCCGCCCACGACGCCGCGCCATGCGCCGAGACGGCATCGAACAAACCGAGAAATACCAGCCACTCGCTGACGAAACCGTTGAGCGGTGGAAGCCCGGAAATGGCTGCAGCCCCCAGCGCAAAGAGTGCGGTGGTCCAGGGCATCGCACTCCACAAGCCCCCGAGGTGGCTCATCTCACGGGTGCGCGTCGAGTGAAGGACCGAT
>CAJAQO010000255.1 GCA_903944085.1 uncultured Verrucomicrobia subdivision 3 bacterium | reverse complement strand
CGGCCGTCGCCCACGCCGATTTCCAAAAATGTTTTTGCCTTGACCCCGATGCGGCGGAAAATTTCCGTGATCATCCCGTCCTCGTAATTCTGCGACCAATATTGCGCGCCGTGCTTCAGCAGCCGGCGCGGATCGCGATACCGTTCGTCCCCGGCCTTAAGCGCTTCAAACGCCTGGATGACACTCGCAACTTCTTGCAGCTTCAGGGCGCAGGCAGCATGGAATTCCATCCGGTTTAATTCACGGATCACCGGCAGCCGGGCGTAAATTTTTTTTAACTGTGCAATCATTTTTCGATGCTTTTTACTAGGGTTGAATCCGTGTCAGTCACTGGCCATAATCACTGCGGTGAACGCGGGCGCAGTTTGGCTGAAAGGCCCGCCGTCGGCAAATCAACAATGAAACCCGACCGCCACCGGCTAGAATAATTCCAGCCACGCCTTGGGGCGCAAATATTGGTGCAGAAAAAACTCAGCGGGCTTCAGGTTCAAACCCCGCAAGGCCCGCAGCACCGGCCACCAGTTGTTGAAGCACGCCGAAACCAGTCCCGTCGAAAGAACCACACCCCAGACGCCCAAAACAGGCGTCAGGCCAAGGCTGATGACTACGACCGCGATTCCGCCGATCAGCGAGGATTTTAGAAACGGGTTATGGTTTTCCGAGAGCACAAGCATAGTGTAGGCTGTGTGATGCAGTTCCAGCAGTCGGATCAGCGCCAGCACGGCCAGTTGTTCCGGAGAAATCAGCGGCGTCTTTGACTTCATCCAATGGAGCACCACGGGAGCCAGAAAGAGGATGACCAGCGCGCCGGCGAGATAACACAAAAGCGTCAGCCGCAGCCGGCGGGCAAAGATTTCCGCGATCTCCCCCTCGCGCCGTTGCTGGCGAAGCGTGTTGATGACCGGCAGCTTGACGTTCAGCCAGACGCTGCACAGGCCGAAGAGCATGTTGACCAGTTGAAAACTCAAGAAGTAGGCCGCCGTGACCGCTGGTGTGAGCAGGCCGAAGCAGATCAGCGTGGCCGCCTGCAAGGATAAGAACGAACTGATCCCCACCAACCCGGTGCGCCACGCATTGGGCCAGATGGCGTGGAAAATTTCCCGATGAAAACAGGCGCGCGGCAGTCCGCCCGGCAGCGCAACCAGTTTTTTGAAAAACCACTGGCCCTGGCTGCGCGCCACGAAACCCATGCCCACGTAACCCAGCACCAACGCCCAGATGCCCAGTCCCGCCAGCAGGCCGACCATGGCGCAGGCGTAATAAAACAGCAGCGAAAGTATCGAGGCCAGTTGCGCTTCCCGCACCGCGCCGACGCCGTTCAACAAAGCCGGCCAGCGGCCGATGACAAAATTCAGGCAGCAGCCGCCGGCATAAACCAGCCACGCCAGCCGCAGCGATTCGGCGGAATCCCAATGCTGCGTCTTGAACCAAATCCAGCCCCCGCCACCCACGGCTAGAAACCCCAGCACGCCCAGGCCGGTGTAAAAATAATACGCCTTCAGCGTGGCAATCAAATCCCGCAACAGCGGCAGATTGGGTTTCGCTTGCAGCGGCTCGGCTGCCTCCTGATGAATTCCAAACGCCACAAACCGGGCGGCCCCGGCCCACGCATACGAGGTCAGGCG
>CAJAQO010000254.1 GCA_903944085.1 uncultured Verrucomicrobia subdivision 3 bacterium | reverse complement strand
GGCTTCGTGCCGTTCAGTCCGTTGGGCAAAGGTTTTCTCACGGGCCAAATCAAGGCGGATACGAAGTTTGACAGCACGGATTTCCGCAACAGTGTCCCGCGCTTCAGCGCGGAGAATCGGAAGGCGAACCAAGCACTGGTGGATTTAATCGGCCGGTTTGCGGCGGAGAAACAGGTGACGCCCGCGCAGGTGGCGCTGGCGTGGCTGCTGGCGCAGAAGCCGTGGCTCGTGCCGATTCCCGGCACGACGAAGCTGCCTCGCCTGCGCGAAAATTGCGGGGCGGCGGCGGTCGAGATCAGGCCGGAAGAATTGCGCACGCTGGAAATCATGGCGGCCAAAATCCCGGTGCAAGGCGCGCGTTACCCGGAACATTTGCAGAAACTGGTGGGCCGGTGAGCAGAAAAGTGTCCTTGTCTTTGTAACTAATTCGTTCGCTTATTTGGCGTGGCTCGCGGTTTGAAAGGTGCGTCAAAATTTCCTGACCTGGCAGGAATCTTTTTGTTCACCATCGTGAGCATCATTTCTTGGCGATCAAGAAAATGCTGATGATGGCCAGTCCAATACCGGCGGCTTTGCGCAGGGTCAAAGGCTCGTGCAAGAAAAGTATTCCCAGCACCGCTCCGCCCACGATGAACATCCCATAGATCGGCACAACGACGCTGGCCGGCCCCAGCGAGAGCGCGTGGAACAGCGACATTACCGCCACCGTGAGCGCGATGCCCGTGGCGTAAGTGAACCAGGCGCTTGGACTCATGAAATCTTTCGCGGTGACCGTTTGCAGGTCACCCCGCGCCAGCGTGACCATCACTGCGGTGGTGAAGGTGATGACGCAGGCGATGGTCAGCACCAGAAAACTGGAGAACTGGCCGCTGCGCGTGGCAAGCTTCACCAGCAGCGTGGTGAACGAGTAACCAAACCGGGTTCGGCCGTCCCTGCCGGGACTCATGCCCTGGCCAATCCGCAATCCACCGATGAACCGGTGGGCTATTCGCTTGCGTCCCGGCGGGACCGCCCAAGCCGCCCCCAAAACCCGAAGCTTCAATTCCACCGGAAACAGCGGGGAACCGTCCTTGTAATCTTAATCGGCTTCTGACAAAGAAGATTACGATTAGGATTGAGACAGCACCCCCGCTTGTCTGTCCGATGCAAGCGCAAACCTGCCTTGGCCGCCCGCAGGCTGGCTGATTGAACGGACCAACCTGCGGGGTCTTCCCGCTGGCTTGCCGGTTCAGCCAAGTTACCTATAGTATCGTTCACCAAACCTGCTGGCTCATCCCACCTGCCGGTTCGTTGACCAAACATACCGGCAACGTCTTCCAGCTTGGTTGTTTGTTTAACGAACAAACCGGCTGGGTATATCGTCTTGCCTGCAAAATCTGCCCGCAAACTTGCAACGTCTTCCCGCAGGTTTGCGGGCAGGCTTTGCAAGTTTGTAACCTGTCCCATCGGGCGACAGTCCGCGCTCAAAACAGGACAGCGTGGTTTTTGCCGTGAGTTCACTCTTGGTTGTCCGGTGGTTGCCCGGTGGGTGGCTGGTGGCCGCCGGCCCGTTTTTCTTTTCCAGCAAGTGCCGGCTGGAAATTTTTCCTAAATCCTTGTGCGGTGGTTCGGTTGAAAAGCCGGCTTAAATGTTTTCTTTAGAATTACTGTTTGACACAAAATGTCATCAACGGGTTAGGCCGCCTGTTTATTAGCTTTGCGCCGGGCCGGTTCCGCCGCCTGATTTGGCTGGCACGGTTTACGCATAGGCATATACCCGTCAAATCTTCCGCGAGACCGGGTGGCCCCCTACAGAAGGTTTCTTGAGATCAACCTAAACAAAAAAAGAGAAACAACTAATAACTATATGGCAACAACAACAATAATCAAAAGCTACCGGCTGAACACCGGTTTCAGCCGGAGCAATGGCACGGTGGTCTGCAACCTCTCGCTGGACGTGGAGGATGCGCTGCTCAACAACCCGGCCTTCCCGAAGCCGCCGGTGCCGCTGGCGGACCTGGCCACCAACCGGCTGGCGCTGACCGCCGCCATGGTGGAGTCGCGCAAGGGCGGTTCCGACCGGACGCGGCTGAAGAACGACGCCTTGCAGGTGGCCGTGGACGGATTAATGACCAACGCCCATTACTGCATGGGCGAAGCCCGGCATGATTTAAATGCGCTGCTCTCGTCGGGCTATGACGTGGTGAGCACCAACCGCACCCCCGCGCCGCTGAACCAGACCGCGATCATCAGCATCGCCAATGACGTGAGCGGGCAACTGACGGTGCGCGGCCAGGGCGTGGTGAACGGCCGGATGTATCAGGTGCGCACGAGCACGGACGGTGGCAAGACGTGGATGCTCTGGCCGGTGTTCACCGGCGCACGCCTGATGGTGCTCGCGCCGACGGTGCCCGGCACGGTTTACTTGGTGGAGTTCTGCGCGCTGGGCGGCAGCACCCAGCAGGGTCCGTGGAGCAATCCCGTCTCCATCATGTCCACCTGAACGGCTTGGCCGCGCGGCGGCGACCTAAGCCGCGCTCGTTTGAGCGCGGCTTTTTGGTTTTGAAAAGATGCCACCGCCGGATGCCACCGCCGGCAGCGAAATAAAAGTAGCTCACGGCGCAATCCTCACCAGTTCCGCACTGTGCGGCGCAACCGGCGGGGAGAATTCATCTTTGAACTGGCCCAAATCCTTTTGCCGCCATAAATCCCGGACGTTGTGCCGACCGTGAATTTTCAAATCATTCCATTTCACCGTCACGGTGAGGATGCCGTTCGTGCCGGTGTTGAACAGGCCGACGGCTTTTGAGCCATCCGCCATTTTTTTGGCATAGACCCGCGCGTCGCCGACGCGGGCAACTTCCACAGCCTGATCGCCTAGCGCATCCTGGCTGACGGCGATGACCTCGTCGTTCTCCAGCAAATTTTTCGTGAATGCGTCCATCTCGCTCATGTCATTGGCCAGCAGCAGGGGCGAACATACGAGGCACCACAGCGTCATGTGCGTGTATTCCTCGTTCGGCGTCAGGCCGGGCTGATTCCGCTCCTTCGTGGCGATCTCCAGCATATCGGGATCGTTCCAATGGCCCGGCGCAGAATATTTGCGCCACTTGTTCTGGCCAAAGCCGCGCTCGCTCATGGATTTCCAGTTCGCCTTGATGTCGCCGGTGGTGCGCCAACTATTCGCCAGCGGCGTGACTGAAGGCGCGTTGGTGAGGTTCAAATTGTTCGACAAACTAAAAATGATGTCGCGGCCGCTGTGGCGCAGGGCGTCGGCCATTTCTTTGGTCTCCGGCGCTTCGATCGGATTCCAATCGTATTTCAAATAATCCACGCCCCACGCGCCCCATTGGTTCGCGTCGTTCGTGTAAAAATGATACGGCGCAATCGCCCACGGCAGGATTTTTGCGTTCACTTTGCCGCGTTTCTCGCCCGCCGGCCGGGTCCATTTGCCTTCGGGATTCTCCGAACTGCCGCCGGGAAAAGTGGCATACGAGGTTTCCCACGGCGTCGAATAAATGCCGAATTTCAAACCGAGCGCGTGAATCTGGTCGCACAATTTTTTGAGGTCGGGAAATTTTTCATTGCCTTGCAGCCCGTGAAACTCGCCGCCGCGCGCGCCCTGCCACGTGTCGTCAATGTTGACGTAGCTCCAGCCATGATCAATCAAACCCGAGTCGGCCATCGCCTTGGCGTTTTGCAAAACAATTTCCTGCGTGATGCGGCCCGCGTAATGATTCCAACTGTTCCAGCCCATCGCCGGCGTGAGCGAAATCGTTTCGCCGACGACGATCTTGAATTTCCTGTCACTGGTGCCGAGGGAATTCTTCGCGTGAAAAACAACTTTGTATTCGCCCTTTTTGGGCAGCGTGCCGGTGAGGTTTCCCGACGCGGCATCCAGCGTCAAACCGGCGGGCAATTTGTCGGCGGAAAATTGCATCGGCCGGTCGCCGGTCGCGGGAATGTGATACAGAAACGGATGATCCGGCCGGGCGCCAAAAATTTCCGGGCCGTTGATGTGCGGCGTGGACGGCGCGGCCGGCGTGCGAATTTCCGGCGCATCATCGGCGCGAGCGGCGGCGATTGAAACTAGCAGCGCGGCGAGCGCAAGCGTCGTCGGAAAAAGTTTGGCGAAGGTGGTCCTGGTTTTCATGATTGGAAAATGAATTTGCCAAATTAGTGAGCTGTCACCGGCAAAAAGTTACGGCTGTTTTTCGGCGGCCGGATTTTCGAGCCACAACAACGGCTGCGTGATGGCGATGTTGCGGCGCACTTCCTCGTCCGTGGGATCGGGATTGAGCTTTTTCCAAAGTTCGAGATATTTCGGCTCATTGAACGCGAGGCCGGCAAACAGCAGGCTCGGCTGCCGCGCCGGCCAGCCGGCCCAGGCTTGCACATCCGGCTGGCGCGGCCAGGCGGATTTGTCGGCCAAAAACGGATACAGGAATTCCACCGCCTTGCGGATGCTGCGTCCATCCGGCAGCGTGAAATGCCACAAATCATTTTGCGGCATTGAAAGCACCTGGGCGAGCGTCGCCAGATTGTCGAGCTGGAAAATGGAATAGCCGTAAGGTTTCGTGCGCGCCAGTTCGCGCGGGAAGCTGCCGTCGTTCGTCATCTGCTTCGGGAGAAAAACC
Organism: uncultured Verrucomicrobia subdivision 3 bacterium; assembly: GCA_903944085.1. GTDB lineage: Bacteria > Verrucomicrobiota > Verrucomicrobiia > Limisphaerales > UBA11358 > UBA11358. The sequence goes on along the minus strand of CAJAQO010000254.1, from coordinate 10,862 downwards.
TCGGTGAACCGGCGACGGCATTCGGCCAGATTTTTTTCGTCGCCGGTGAACTGGGCGAACACCGCCACCTGCAGCCAGAACGCGACGGCGTGATTGTTGGCGGCATTCCCTTCGGTGACGCCATTCTTGCTCGTCGTCAGCCATTCGATGTAATCCGCAAACCATTTTTTCAACCCGGCGACGTCGGCGGCGGGAAACGCGGGCGACTTTTGCATGGCCTCGACCGCCTTCGGAATTTCGATGAGATGCAGCGAATCAATGATGCCGTAGCTGCGGCCGCGCGCAATGCCGGGCACCGCCTGCGCAAACTGCAGACTCGGATTCATCCGCGTTTTCTCATCCAGAAAAAACACGCGCAGCAGTTCGTCGGCCTTTTTGGCGAACCGGTCGTCGCCGGTGATTTTGTAGGCGGCACCGAGCGCGGCCACCGCGTCGCCCAACTGCCGGATCGCCTGGCGATGCGCGTTGAAATTGTTTGGATTCGTCTGCCCGTCGCGCTCGATAGACGGCAGGCCGTTTGTGTGGTTCGGATTGGGCCACCAGTAATCGGCGTTGGAATAAAAATCATTCGGCCCGCCGTCGCTGTTTTTCGCGTGGAAGCGTGTGATCGTCACCGGTTCCTGTTGGAGCGCGGCGGCGGCGGCGTGCATGATCCGTTCGCGGTCAATCGCGGCGACATCGAGCGCGGGCGCGGCCAGCGCGGCAGTGGCCAGCGAGCCAAACAAGACCGCGAGCGGCCATGAAATACGCCGGCGCTTGATCGCAAGGAGTGTTTTCATTTGGATGACCAGAGATTATCCGGGGCGTGTGCAAATAGCCATCGAACAAATGTTCCATTTCATGAACCGTCCGGCGGCCGATGGAAACGGCACCCGGCGCTGCGAAGCCGAGGCGACTTGAATGGCCGCTGGCGGCTAAACCGTCAAGCATTCGACAACCATTTGAATCCGCGACCTGCGCCTGAAAGCCGGCGGCGGCGGCGTTTTTTTGCGTGCCTTCAGGCGTTGCTTCTGTATGCTGCGCGCCTTGGTTTTGAGGAGGAATACCGTGGCCCGGTTGCTGATGGTGCTTCGAGACTTAAATTTTAATCTGACTATGAACAAAATACATTTGATTGGCGGCGAAAAAGGCGGCGTGGGCAAATCCGTGGTGGCCCGCGTGGTGGCGCAATACATGATTGACAAGAACATTCCCTTCCTGGGCTTCGACACGGATCGTTCCCACGGCTCGCTCCTGCGGTTCTATGCCGACTACGCCTCGCCGGTGGTGGTGGACAGCTACGAAAGCCTGGATGCCATCGTGGAGGCCGCCTCGGAACAGCCCGACAAACGCGTGCTCGTGGACCTCGCGGCGCAGACGCACGAGCCGCTGGTGAAATGGATGGACGATTCCGGCGTGCTGGAGGCGACGGCGGAGCTCGGCGTCACGTTCACCTACTGGCATGTGATGGATTCCGGCAAGGACTCCGTGGATCTGCTGAAAAAGCTGCTCGACCGCTTCGGCGCGCGGTTGAACTACGTCATTGTCCTCAACCAACTGCGCGGCGACAACTTTGATCTCTTCAACCAGTCCGGCGAACGGGAACGGCTGCTGGGGTCCGGCACCAGAATCATTACGCTCAAACGCCTGCACGAGCCGGTGATCAACAAAATTGATGCCGGGAGCACCAGCTTCTGGGCCGCCAAGAACCGGAGCGTCACGGAGGTCAAAGGTCTGGGGTTGCTGGAACGCCAGCGCGTCAAGCTCTGGCTGCGCAGCGCCTACGAACAGATTGAGCTCGTGGAGATTTAAGTTTCCCGCTCTGTCCCGCAGCCGCCTGGTTGAAGCCGTTTGAGGCTTTTGCCTTCGTCGTTCATGCTTTTGCCAACCCCAATGCCACCTTGGGGTTGGTCTTGGTCCCGAAAGGGCAGGCTAGGGACGGGGCGCGAAGGTTTGAAAAATTTTCGTGAACGCCCACGCTTCCTGCGGGACACCGCTACTCCAATCGCCATGCCCGTTGCCCGGCTGGCCGGTGTCGCGGTTGCTGCACCAGAACGAAACGCTGCCCACCCACGACTGCGACTTGCTCCAGGCGATCAGCGCCTGCGCGTCCGCGAGCGAGAAGACTTCGGACTTCACATCGTTCTGGCCGATGTCCGGCGTGAGGCCGATCTGGATATCGGGATCAATTTTCTCGCATTGTTCATGCGCCTTGAGCGCGCTGGCGATGGCCACGTCGCTCATCTTTTTGCCGGCGGAAAAGTGCGGCCCAAAATCCATCGTCATCACGTTGGCCGAATGGACTTTCACGCCCTTTTTCTTGGCGTCACGCAACAACTGTTGGGCATGATTGGAAATGCCGCGCGGATCCACCGGCAAGGTGTAGGAAATGAGCAGACCGGGATTGCGCGCTTGCAGGCCGGCCAGCGCGGAGTTGCGTCGGGCGTTGACGTCGTCTTGCTTGAGCGCCTCGCCTTCGACGTCAAAATCGAGCCACGTGAATTGATAACGGTCAATGACCGCTTGATATTTTGCCTGCAACCCGGCCACGTTGGTTTCGACGAGGGCAATTTCCTGGCCGCCCTCGCCGCCGAAGGAAACGATGACGTCGCCGCCACGCGCCCGGATGGATGCAATCTGGTTGGTGTAAAGATTTTTCGCCAGCGCGGTGCGGCCATCCCAAGCCGGGTTGTTCGACGGGTCCGCGATGATGAACGCGAGCGTGTAAAACTTCTGGCCGCACGCGTCGTCACAGTCCGTGAGCTTGAAGTGATCGCCCACGCCCACATACATGTAAGGCGCGAAAACTTTTTCCGGCCACGCGGCGCGGGCGTTGAACCCGCTGCCCACCACGGCCAACGCAAGGCTGACCGCAAAAATATAATTCGGTTTCATAAGCCGGTTTCCGCTCGCGATTGCAGTTCGTAATTCAAAAACGCCAGGCCGTAGATCGCCGCGGTCTCCACGCGTAAGGTCAGGGTGCCGAGCGTGATCGGTTTGGCCCCGGCGGCTTCGATGGTTTGCAACTCGGCGAGCGTGAAATCGCCTTCCGGCCCGATCCACACCCCGGCGCTGCGCGGCAATCTGCCGTGCTGCGACTGAAATGCATGAAGCCATTCGCGCGGGTGCCGGCGCTGCGTCTGCAATGAGCCGACGAGCGGCAGTTCAATTTTTTCGCCGCGCGCAAGAAACTCGGCAATGGTCTGGGGCGCGGCCACCGTGGGCAGCCACGTCGCGCCGCATTGCTTGATGGCTTCGATGGCGACCTGCTGCCATTTTTCGCGTTTGCTCTCCGCGCCGTCGCCGTCGAGTTGCGTCACCACGCGTTCGGTCAGCAGCGGCACGATGCGGCTGGCACCCAGCTCAACGGCCTTTTGGATGATGCCTTCGATGATTTTGCCTTTCGGCACGGCGACGAGCAAGGTGATGGAGCAGGGCAGGGCGGGCGTGGATTTTTTTTCCGACACGGCGAGCGCGAGAGAATCCTTCGCGAGCTTTTCCACGGTGCAGAGAAATTCACTGCCCACGCCGTCGAGCACGGAAACGCGTTCGCCGCATTTCAACCTTAGAACGTGCAGTGCGTGGTGCGCTTCACGTCCGTCGAGCCGCAGCGAAGGGCCGCCGCAGCTTTCCGGCGGCAGATAAAAACGGTGCATAAAAAAAGTGGTGCGTGATGCGTGATGTTTTTTCACACATCACGCATCACTTGTCCCGCCACATCAATTGAAAAACTTTTTGGCCTTTTCAAAAAAGCCCTGCGCCAGCGGGGCTTCCTTGCCGTCACAGAGCGCGGCAAACTCGTTCAGCTTCGCCTTTTGCGCGCTGTTCAGGTGCGCCGGCACCTCGACCTGCACGCGGACGTGCAAATCGCCCTGGCCGTAGCCTTGCAAATTTTTCACGCCGCGACCTTTCAGCCGCAGCAGCGTGCCGGGCTGCGTGCCGGCAGGAATGCGGATGGTTGCGCGGCCTTCGAGCGTCGGCACTTCAATTTCCGCGCCGAGCGTGGCCTGCACAAAACTCACGGGAATCTCGCAGAGCAGATCGTCACCGTCGCGCGCGAAAATTTCATGGCGCTTGACGCTCAGAAAAACATACAGGTCGCCGGTCGGCCCGCCGCGAAAGCCCGCCTCGCCATTGCCTTGCGAGCGCAAGCGCGAGCCGCCTTCGACGCCCGGCGGAATGCGCAGTTTGATTTTGGAAGCGCGTTGTTTTTTGCCGTCGCCGTGGCAGGTTTTGCACGGTCTTTCGAGCAGCCGGCCCTGGCCTTTGCAATGCGGACACGTCTGCGCGATGCTGAAAATGCCGCGCGAGGTCAGCACCTGTCCGCGCCCGCCGCAGGTGGCGCACGTTTTCAGCTTGGAACCGGCTTCCGCACCCGAGCCGTCGCAGGTCTCGCACTTGTCGAGCTTGGTGACGGAAATTTCCTTTTCGCAGCCGAGCGCGGCTTCCTCCAGCGTGATCTCCAAGTCGTAACGCAAATCGTCGCCGCGCTGCGGGCCGCTCGGATCTTGCTGGCCGCCGAAAATATTTTCAAAAATGCTGCCCCCGCCGCCGCCGCCAAACACCTCCCGGAAAATGTCAAACGGATCATGAAAGCCAGCCCCGCTGCTGCTCCGGGCGCGCTGGCGCGGATCGAACGCCGCGTGGCCGTATTGATCGTAAGCCGCGCGCTTCTGCTGGTCGCTCAACGCCTCGTAAGCTTCGCCGAGTTCCTTGAAACTTTCCTCGGCGGCCTTGTCGCCCGGGTTTTTGTCCGGGTGATATTTCACGGCAAGCTTGCGGTAGGCTTTTTTGATTTCCTCGTCGCTCGCGCCCTTGCTGACGCCGAGGACTTCGTAGTAGTCGCGTTTGGCCATTCGAATTGCGGATTGGAGATTGCGGATTGCGGATTAAGAACCAGCCGCCGGTTTTTTGGCGACAATGACCGTGGCGGCGCGCAACAAGCGGTCTTTGAATTTGTAGCCTTTGCGCAACTGCTGCGTGACGTGGTCTTCGGGCACTTCGGCGGATTCCTGCTGGGAAATGGCCTCGTGCCACGCGGGGTCAAACGGTTTGCCGGTAGCGTCAATTTCTTCCAGCCCGCTCTCGGCCAGCGCGCTTTTGAGCTGCTGCTGGATCATCGCCACGCCGGACTGGAGCGACGCGAGTTTGTCGCCCTGTGCCGTCTGCGCCGCCGTCAAAGCCATCTCGAAATTATCCACCACCGGCAGCAACTTTTGCAGCAATGAAAAGCTGGCGTATTGCGCGGCCTCGATTTTTTCGCGGGCGGCGCGCTTCTTGAAATTGTCAAAATCAGCCGTCGTGCGGAGCAGGCGGTCCCAATTTTCGTCCGCCTTCGCCGCGCGCGTCTTCAAATCCTCGATTTGCTCGGGCGAAAGCGCAACTACCTCGACCGGACTGGCGGTCGTTTCGGCAGGCGTTGTTTCGTTCTCGGTTTTGCTCATAGGTTTTTTGCGGCCAAACATTCAGGCGCGGAAAATAGCAGATGCGCGGAAGCCCGGCAACGAGCAAGACGCGCCGGGCAAATTGCAGTTTGAAATCTCAAATTTGAGATTTCATTTCGGCGGGACGAGCTTTTGAAATTCGGGCAACGGGCGCAGCCGGTCCAGCCGGCTGTCAGTGCGCGCCGCTTCCACCAGATCGCGGGCTTTGGGATCTTTCGCCCGCCGCTGCGCGCTCATGTCCACGGCGGCCTTGAGGTTTTGCAGCGAATCGGCTTGATTGCCGAGGATGGCTTGCAGCGCGGCGAGATCGTAGCGCGGCTCCGGCTGGTCCGGCGCGAGGCTGACCATTTTTTTGAGCGTCGTCTCCAGTTTGGCAAAATTGCCCATCTGCGCGAAATACTGCGCGATGGCGGCAGTGTCTCCGAATTTGGCTTCCGGCCGGGCCAGCGCCGTGTCGAACAGCTCCGCCGCGCGGTTGGTCTGCTGCATCTGCATGTAAGCGCTGCCCAGCAGCACAAGATTTTGCACATTGGCCGGATTGGTGCGGGCGGTCGCCTCCATCGCGTCAATCTGGTTGAAAGCCTGGGCGCGCTGCGTCGTTTGCGCCTTGTAAGCCTTGACGTTGTTGATCAGCTCGGTGATCTGCCCATTGAATGGATCGAGCTTCTGGCAGGTTTCGCCGACCAGAATCGCGTCGTCAAAACGGCGGGCGGCCTGATCGGAATGGCCGGCGGCTTCCTCGGACCCGGCCATTTGCAGCAGGAAATTAACATAGCGATAAACGGCTTCCGGGCTGTAGGGGCAATAAACGAAAGCCTGCTTAAAAGCGAACTCGGTTTCCCGGATGAGTGCGGCCTGGCTGGCGGCGGTCTTCTGACGGTATTCCGCCGGACACTGCGGACTCATGCGCCAGTAATACATGCCAGCCTGCGAGCTGCGTAGTTTGGAGAACGCCTTCTGCGCGTCGTCATCGCGCACAAACGCGCGGTCGCCGGTGTAACCTTTGTAATTGTTGTGGATGTAAGTTTGTTCCACAAAGTCGGCGATCTGTTTCACGCTGGTGTCGTAAGTGACCCAATTGCCGCACAACCGCGTGGAAAACTTCGACCAGAATTCGTGGTCCAGCTTGAACACGTCGTCGGAGAGTTCCGGCAGCGGATTCCGATTGATCTTCATGATGATGCCGTGCGGCGTTTCGTAAGGATACATCCAGTCGAGCGGAAAACTCTCCTCGACGTAAAACGAGTTGGTCGGGTTGTTGTCGAAGATGACCTTGCAAAGCAGGCCATTGATGTTCATCACCGCCACTTGGCCGGAAACTTGGACGCGGCCGTTGTCAATGTGGACGTCTTCGCCGGGCTTGAGCTGGCCGAGTTGCGAGCGGCGGCCCACGTCCTGCGTGTAATCTTCAAAACATTTCTGTGAGTCTTCGGGCGACGGGATGTAAATTTCCGCCGGCGGATAAACGCCGCGCGCGCGCCGGTATTTTTCCACATGCGCACCCCAGGCGGTGAACGGCCGGTCCAGCACGTTGTAGAGGGCGCTGTTGACAACACTTGTCAGCCCGCTGTCCGCGTTGCCCGCGCCCAGAAAAAGTCCGAACGTGTATTTGGACAGCTCGCTGAAAAACGGCGGGTCTATCTGCTTGGAGCGGTTGTATTGCGCGCGGAGATAATCCAGATAGGTGCCGTCCGCGAGCGCGTTTTGCGTGATGAGATAGCAGTCGCGGCGGTCAAACTTTTGATCCTGTGCCGGCTGGCAACTGTGCGGGATGAAACTGTCGCAGAAAATCGAGTAGGTTGGGCAGAAGCGGCCCGGATCGGTGCCGCCGAAGAGAATCGTGTTGCGATCCATTTCGGGATAAATGAGCGTGGCGTTGGCCGGATTTTTCAACAACTGGGCGCGAAGCTCATTGTCGTAACTCAATTTGCCGGTCTTTGGGTCGGTGAACGGCGGCGTGAACATGTCGTGCCCGAACCAGAAGCCGAACCAGTGGTTGTGCTGTTCGCTCTTATACCAGTGCGACAGCCCGGACCACAGCGGCATGACGCAGAACAGGCACAGCATGATCAGCACCGGGCCGCGCTGACGATAGACCAGCAACGCCACGATAATGCACACGGGAATCGCCAGCAGGATCAGGTTGGCGAACACGGGCAGGCCGTATTGATCCTTGTCAAAAGCCAGCGCGATGTAATGCGGCAACTGCGACAAGGTGATTTCACCCGCCGGTCCAAAATACAATTTGCCGGTTTCATCCTTGAGACAATATACCGCCAGCACCACGGCCACTGCACCGACAGCAAAACCCCATTGGCGCATTTTCTGGTAATGCGTCGCCGTGTAAGCCGCCAGCAGCGTCAAACCGTAACCGATCATGATGGCGAACAAGCCATGTGATGCCGTGAAGAAAACCTTGTTCAAGTCCGTCGAGGAACGGTCGGGCGCCACGTCAATGAGGATCACTAGGAACACCGAGAGCCAGATGTAAATCGCCGTCAGGCCGATGATCCACGCGCGTTCGCGCTTGTGCATCTTCATCAAGAACGCGAACGGCAACAAACCGATGAACATATAGACCCAACTGAACGATTCCGACAGCCCCTGCACAATATACCAGAGCTGAAACGCAAACCGTTTGGGGTCTGACAAAATGTTGGTGCCGTGCGTGGATTCGTATTGCCCGCGGCTCAACGCGTGGAAGAAACCTTCGACCGTGCGCGGATAGCCCCATTGCATCGGCGGATCGGTCATGCCGGAAACCGGCTCGTAAAAATAGACGGACACGCCTATCACCCACGCCACGCCCATGAGCACGACCGATTTCCATTCCGAGAGGAAACCTTTCGTTTCCATCGCCAGCCAGCCGCCGGCCAGGATGGAACCCACGCCGACCATGTGGAACAAAATCACCTCGATGGAACTCATGTTGTGCAACGCGGGCACGGTGTTCATGAGCATCAGGCCGACCAGATAAATCGCGCTGTTGCACAAAAACATGTCGCGGCCGAGGCGTGGCAACGCCAGCGCTATGGCCACCTCAATGCCCACCGCGCTCAACAGCAGCGTTTGGTGAATGGTGGCGCACAAGCCGTAAAGGAACATGGCAAAATACAAGTAGCGACGCTGTTGCGGCGCATACATCCAGCGCATCATGCACGCGATCACCGCAATCAGCCATGGCACGCCGAACAACGAAATGCGGTTGATCACCACGGATTCGCTCCACATGAACACGTCCAAGCCCAGCAGCGTTCCCGCCACGAAACCGGACACCGAGCAGATGGCGTTTTCCCACTGGCGCGGCACGCCTTTGATGACCTCGATGCCTTCAATCAACATGCTGCTGCCGCGCGAAACCATCAGCGCGAGCAGGCCGCAGCCCATCGCGGCGGCAAAGGATTCGCCCACTTCCACGCGCCAGGCGACGTTGCCGAACGGCAGGATGGCCGTCCAAAACCAGGCATACACCGACCAGAACGGATAGCCGGGCGGATGCGGGATGCCGGCGTAAAAGGCGCCGGTGCAAAGTTCGCCGGAGTCTTCCAGCGTCTGCTCTGGCGCGAGCGTGAAGAGATAGATAATCCAGACGACGCCGAAGGTGATGGCCAGCGTGAGCCAGTCCGTGGGCCGGAACATCGGCGCAACTTTCACGGGTTCGGGCGGCGTGGCGGGTTTGGCCACGGCTTTCGGATCTTTCGGCGGGTTCGATTTGGGTTTTTCCATTTTTTAACTTCAGTTGCTAAAATTTGTTGCCGGCGTAAAGCGGATAATAGACTTGAAAACACTGCGGTTTGTCCAATCAAAAGTGACGGCCGCGAGATGATTTTCCGGGGTCTGCGCCCCGCCCGTGGCGTAGGCCGCGTTGTTTTGGTTGCTCAAAATCAAGGCCATCGCGGGCTTTTGGCCCAGCCCGCCGCTGTCGTGGTTGAAGGCCATCAGCGTCAGCAAGGCGCAGGCCATCGTGGGCGCGAGGCAGCTCCACAGCCACCGCGCGGTGGGCACATCCGCCTCATCGGCGAGCCGCAGCAGGCGGCGTTTAAGTCCCGCTGATGGATGGCGCGGTCGCCAGGAACGCAATTGTGTCTCGGTCATCTCTTTCATAAGCGACTCCTTCCAGTTTCGATTTGATTTTCTGCAGGCCATACCGGTAGCGGCCTGCGGCCGTGTTCGGTGAAATATCCAGCAGCCCGCCGATTTCCTCGAACGTGCAGCCGTGCCAGACTTTCAGCACGATGGCTTCGCGCTGGTCCACCGGCAACTCCGCGAGGCAGCGCATGGCCGCCCGCTCGGCCGGCGTCTCGTCGGTGTTTTTTTCAAACCAGCGCAGGGATTCCCATTCCCGCGTGAGCCGACGCCAGAGCGTGCGGCGGTAATTCAACGCGCGGTTGCGAAAGCTGCGCACGCAATAATGCTGCGCCTTGGCCGGCGGCGTTTCCATTTGGAGCAAGGCCAGAAACGTTTCTTGCAGCACGTCCTCCGCCTCGCCGTGGCCCAGGCCGAGCGCCCGGCCATACAAAATCAATTGCGCCGCCTGCTCGTCGAAAAGCCGTCCGCACCAATGTTGGGAATGATTTCCGTTCACGTTTTCAATTCATAGACACCGCCCCCGCGGGATTTGTATAAATTATTTTGCCAATGGATCCGCCGGCTGAAACGCCGCGGTTTCCGGCCGGGCCGGCGCTCAGGCCATCACCTTTTCAATCGCGGTGCGCAAGTCTTCGAGGGAAAAAGGCTTGGTGAGCACGTGATCCACGCCGCCGGTGGGCTTGCCGTAGAGCAGAAAATCTTCCGCAAAGGCCGTGGCCAGGATGATGTGCTGCGCCGGTCGGCGCTTTTTGATGTGGGCGACGAGTTGGTCGCCCCGCATCTCCGGCATGAGATAATCCGTGATGACCAGATCGAAGTGGCCAGCCTCAAACAGGGCCAGTGCCGCAACGCCGTCCCCGGCGGTTTGGACCTCGTGTCCGTAAAAATGGAGCATCATCTGAATGGCCTTGCAGACAGTGGGTTCATCATCCACCACTAAAATCTGATATTTTGCTTTGGCTGGCTCATCCATCTTAAAACCAAAAACAATAGGCATTTTCCCTGCGAACGCAATAGAAAGTTCGGTGCTATCTTAATCTTGTTCTTAATCGTGGTCGTAATCGTGGTTTGAAGCGGATTAAGAGGTTCCCCGCTGTTTTCGGTGGAATTGCAGCTTCGGGTTTTGGGGGCGGCTTGGGCGGTCCCGCCGGGACGGCGGAAATTAGCCGGGGGCAAGGCCGCTTGGGCGGTCGCCGCCCCCGGTATTGCGGCCGTAAGCGCCGCGTCCTGAAAGAGGGTGTTACGAAACTCGACGCAAATAATTATTAATCAGTATATTGCTTCATAAAAGTGTGGGCGCTTCTTTTGGTGCAGACGGTGGTTGCCGTTTCGGTAGTATTTTGAACATGC
>CAJAQO010000253.1 GCA_903944085.1 uncultured Verrucomicrobia subdivision 3 bacterium | reverse complement strand
GCTCGTGATGGTGACCTTTGTCGGCATGCTGATTTTCATCTTCAGCATCGGCTACATGGCGCATGACCAGAATTTTATGCGGTTCTTCTGTTTCCTCGCGCTGTTCGCGTCGGGAATGCTCGGTGTCGTCATCGCCAACAACTTGTTTCTCTTTTTCGTCTCGTGGGAAATCGTCGGCCTGACGAGCTATCTGCTGATCGGCTTCTGGTATCACAAACCGAGCGCGGCGGCGGCGGCGAAAAAAGCGTTCATCACCACGCGCATCGGCGACCTCGGCCTGCTGCTTGGCATGGTCTGGCTTTACGCGGAAACTGGCACGTTGAATTTTTATGACGGTGGCAAAGGCTGTCTTGAATCCGGCGCGCTCGCCACCATGTTGACGCACGCCACGATTGGCGGCATGGCGGTTTCAACAATGATCGGCCTTTTAATTTTCCTCGGCGCGGTCGGCAAATCCGGCCAGGTTCCGCTGCACGTCTGGCTGCCGGACGCGATGGAAGGCCCGACGCCAGTTTCCGCTTTGATTCACGCGGCGACGATGGTGGCTGCCGGCGTGTTCCTCGTCGCCCGCGTTTATCCGCTGATGTCCATTGGCGGCATCATCGGCGCGCACGGCGTTCCGGTTACGACTTCGCTGACCGTCATCACTTGGGTTGGCGCGATCACCGCCATTTTTGCCGCGAGCATCGCCGTCGCGCAAAACGACATCAAACGCATTCTCGCTTACTCCACCGTTTCGCAACTCGGCTACATGATGATCGGTTTAGGCGTAGGCGGCGTGGCGGTCGGGATGTTTCATCTCATCACGCACGCGTTTTTCAAGGCGCTGCTGTTCCTTGGTTCCGGCTCGGTCATCCATGGCTGCCACGAGGAACAAGACGTGCGTAAAATGGGCGGACTGAAAAAATACATGCCGGTGACCTTCGCAGTTTATGCCGTCGGCATGTTGGCGCTCGCGGGCTTCCCGCTGTTATTTTCCGGTTTCTGGAGCAAGGACGAAATCCTTCATTCCGCGCACAACTGGCCGGTGTCGCACATTCCATTTTTGCTGGGCTGCACCGGCGCACTGTTCACGGCGTTTTACATGACGCGACAGGTCGCGCTGGTTTTCTTCGGCAGCTATCGCGGTCACGAAGAGAAATCTGCTCACGGCCATTCCGACCACGCTCATTCCCATTCCTCCGAATCTCACAGCCACGACCCGCACGAAAGCCCCGCCGTCATGACCGTTCCTTTGATCATACTCGCGGGGTTCGCCATTTTATTGGGCTTCGTCGGCACGCCCGCCTGGCCGTGGTTTGACGGCTATCTGACCGGCGAGGAATTCAAATTCGATTTCAGCAAGCTCACCGAACCCGGCACGCTGGGCCTGATGCTTGCCTCGGCGGCGATTGTGTTCACCGGCCTCGGCCTTGGCTGGTTTCTCTACGGTAAACGCCAGCGCAAAACGGTGGCGGAAAAAGACGTTTTGGAATCCGCACAGCCGTCCATTTACAAACTGCTCGAAAATAAATATTTCATTGATGAAATTTACGAAGCGACGGTCATCCGCTTCAACGCCTTCGCCGCGTGGCTCTGCGATTTCGCCGATCAATGGATTTTTGGCGGCGCGGTTTTGCTCGTCAAATATGTCACGGTCGGTCTCGCGTGGCTCTACCGGCTCACGGATGAATATTTTGTGAATCTCGGTTTCGACACCGGCTGCGAAGCGCTGCGCGAAGGCGGCGGCGGACTTTCCAAACTGCACACCGGCCGCGTGCAAACTTATCTCCGCGTCATCGGCGTCGCGCTGGTGGCGCTGATCATTTTCCTGATTTGGGGGCGCAAAGCATGAATCACTGGCTGACCATTTTAACGCTCGTTCCGTTCCTCGGCGGCATCATCATCGCCGGCCTCGGCGCGGAACGGAAAAATCTCGTGCGCGGCCTCGCGCTGGCCACCAGCCTGGCCGGCCTCGGCGGCGCGATTTGCATGTGGCTGCATTTCGACCCCAAATCCGGCGGGCTGCAATTCGTCGAAAAATTCGACTGGGTGCCGTCGCTCGGCATTCAATATTACCTCGGCGTGGACGGACTTGGCCTGCTCATGGTGCTGCTCACGGCCATCGTTACGCCGCTGGCGATTCTCGCCTCGTGGCGAATGGACGACCGGCCGCACGTTTATCACGCGCTGATTTTGTGGCTGCAAGCCGGTTTGTTCGGCACGTTCACCGCCCTGAATTTTTTCCACTGGTTCTTGTTCTGGGAACTCGGCCTGATCCCCGCCTTTTTTCTGATCAAACTTTGGGGCGGACCGAAGCGCGGTCCCGCGGCAACGCAATTCTTCATCTACACGATGGTCGGCAGCGTGGCGTTGCTGTTGAGCTTTCTGGCAATCCGTCTGGCGACCGGCAGCTTTGATTTTATTGATCTCGCTGTCATGGCAAAGAGTGGTGTTCTCATCACGAAGCTGCAAGCGGCCTTCGGCTGGAAAAACATCGGCCTGATTATTTTCTTCGGCGCGTTCCTCGGCTTCGCGGTGAAAGTGCCGTTGATCCCGTTCCACACCTGGCTTCCCGCCGCGTATTCCGAAGCGCCCAGCCCGGTGACAATGCTGCTCACCGGCGTCATGTCCAAAATGGGCGTGTATGGTTTCCTGCGGATTCTGCTGCCGATTTTCCCCGACCAAATCCGGCAAGTGCTGACGCCGCTGCTCTGGCTCGCCGTCGCCACCATCGTGCTCTCAGCCTGCGCCGCGTTCGCGCAAAAAGACATCAAGCGCATGATCGCGTATTCGTCCATCAACCATCTCGGCTACTGCCTGCTCGCGCTGTTTGCGGCGACGGCCGTGGCGACCGGCGTGAATAATTCCGATCTGCAAAAAGCCGCCGCGCTCGACGGCGCGCTGCTGCAAATGTTCAATCACGGCCTCACGGCGTCCGCGCTGTTCCTCTTCGTCGCGCTCCTCGAAAGACGTTCGGGCGGTTTGCGCGGACTTGATGATTTCGGCGGCCTGCGCAAAATCATTCCCGTGTTCACCGGCCTGATGGGCATCTCGATTTTCTCCTCGCTCGGTTTGCCGGGCTTGAATGGATTCGTCGGCGAATTCCTGATTTTCAAAGGCGTGTTCCCGCTCGCGCCTTGGGCGGCCGCGATTTCGACCATCGGCCTGCTCGTCACCGCGATTTTCCTGCTGACGCTCATCCAGCGCGTCTTCTGCGGCCCGCTGAACGAACGCTGGGCGAAAATGCCCGACCTCACGACCGCCGAACGTTTTCTTGTCCTGCCGAGCATCGCGCTGATGTTCGTGCTGGGCATCTGGCCGCAATTTATTTTGGGCGCGGTGGACGCGACCGTCGTGAAACTGGTGCAACAACTGAATTTCTAAAATGCTGGCCTGGACCATTTACATAACGTTTTTCGGGGTGCTGGTGTTGATGCTCCTGCCACGCGACAACGCCCGCGCCGCCCGCATCGTCGCCTTGCTCACGGCCATCGCCGGTTGCGTCGTGGCATTTGTCGGCGCGATCCAGCATGCCAATCCCGGCGAAGTCACCACGATTGTCAAAGTCCCTTGGATTCCCAGCATCGGCGCGAATTATTATCTCGCCGCCGACGGCATCAGCTTGGTGCTGGTCGTCCTGACCGGTCTGGCGGCCGTCAGCGGAATTTTGTTTTCTTGGAACATCGAGAAGCGCACGAAAGAATTTTTCGCCTTCTACCTCGCGCTCATCGGCGGCGTTTATGGTGTGTTCTTGAGTTTCGACGTGCTGCTGCTATTCGTGTTTTACGAACTGACGATCATCCCGAAATATTTCCTCATCGCGCGCTGGGGCAGCACGCGAAAGGAATATGGCGCGATGAAGCTGGCGCTGTATTCATTCGTCGGCAGCCATCTCGTGCTCATCGGCCTGATCGCCGCATGGGTTGTGGCGCGCGGACAACTCGGCCACGCGTCGCTGGATTTGATCGAATTATCGAAAGTCGCTTTCCCTGTCGCGTTTCAACATTGGGTGTTTCCGCTGGTATTCATCGGCTTTGCGATTCTCGCGGGTATGTGGCCGTTTCACACGTGGGCACCGACCGGTCACGTCGCCGCGCCGACCGCCGGTTCCATGTTGCTGGCCGGCGTGGTGATGAAGCTCGGCGCTTATGGCTGCCTGCGCGTGGCGATGGTGATGTTCCCCGAAGGCGTGCGGATGTGGCAGGGCGAAATCGCCTGTCTCGCCGTCGCCGGCATCGTGTATGGCGCGGGCGTGGCGCTCGTGCAGCGCGACTTCAAATTTGTCATCGGCTACTCCAGCGTGAGCCACATGGGCTTCGTGCTGCTCGGCCTCGCGACGCTCAACACCATCGGCCTCGACGGCGCGGTGCTGCAAATGTTCTCGCACGGCATCATCGCCGGACTGCTGTTCGGCGTGGTCGGCCGCATGGTCTATGACCGCACGCATACCCGCGATTTCAATGATCTCGAAACCAT
>CAJAQO010000252.1 GCA_903944085.1 uncultured Verrucomicrobia subdivision 3 bacterium | reverse complement strand
CCGTTTAGCGGAAACCACGGGGGGAACCAAAGTTGCTGGTATCGTCTCGAAGCCATTGCGCCGGTCGAGTCAGGAAAGTTAAAGCGAAGGTTATCCTGGTTTCGGATTGTTTTGTTTAACGGGCATAACCATTGCAGGGTAATGTCCGAAAAATGACTTTTTCTGTAACGGAAGCTGCTGTTTCGGAGTCAACGACCGAGGGATCGGTGATGGGTAGTTTGGTTGGAAAGGCTGGCTAAAACCCAGCTGTTGAAGTAATCAAAGGCGGACATGCCTTTGTTCGTGAACATAACCGTTGCCAAGCCGGTGGTGGCTGACGGATCAAGCTGGAACCTTTGGCAGAAAAATCTGCCAAACGGCCAAGGGCGGCAGCTTGGCAACAAGGGCAAGCAGGCTTTAGAGGCGGTTTCAGCCTAGCAAGATTTCCCAATTTTCAGCTTTTTATAATATGGATTTGATTCTTGAACCCGGACGCGCCGAGAAAAATTACTGGCGTGACCTGTGGCGCTATCGCGAGCTCTTCATCATCCTCGCCTGGCGCGACGTCACGGTCCGCTACAAGCAGACCGTCATCGGCGTGGCGTGGGCGGTGCTTCGTCCCTTATTGACGACGATTGTCTTCACGGTCGTTTTCAGCAAGATCGCCAAGCTGCCCGCACCTGCGGCGGTGCCTTACGCCTTGCTGGTCATGGCGGCAAACCTGCCCTGGCAGTTTTTCGCCACCGCCATGAGCGAGGCCAGCAACAGCTTGATCGGCAATGCCAATCTCATTTCCAAAATCTATTTCCCGCGCCTCATCGTGCCCGCCGGTTCCGTCATCACCAGCTTCGTGGATTTCCTGATCACCCTGGGGCTGATGGCGCTGTTGATGGTGTGGTATCGGTTCCTGCCGGATTGGCGGCTGCTGCTGCTGCCGGCGTTCATGCTGCTGGCCTTTGGCGCGTCCTTTGGCATCGGCCTGTGGCTGTGTGCGCTCAACGTGGAATACCGCGATTTTCGTTACATCGTGCCGTTCATCGTGCAGTTTGGCTTTTTCCTGTCGCCCGTGGGTTACAGCACTTCGCGCGTGCCGGCGATCTGGACCTGGCACGGTTTTGACCTTCCGGCCAGGCTGCTCTATTCGCTCAACCCCATGGTGGGGGTCATTGACGGCTTCCGCTGGTGCCTCTTGCGCGGACAATCACCCATTGAACTCTCCACGCTGATGGCCTCCATCCTTATCACCGGGGCGCTGTGCCTGAGCGGCATCTGGTATTTTCGCAAGATGGAACGGACCTTTGCCGACGTGATCTGAAAACCCAAGACCCCAGGCGAAAGCACGCCGAGTTGGGAAAATAGAAAGCGGAATGTCGAAATCTCTAACCCCGTTTCCAGCAACCAACCAATGACTATTGCCGTCATTGGCTTGGGTTACGTTGGCCTCCCGCTCAGCCTGCAATTTGCGCGCAGCGGCGTGACGGTGCTGGGCTTGGACATTGATCCGGCGAAGGTAAAGTCGCTGAACGCCGGCCGCAGCTACCTCAAGCACATTGGTTCGCCCAGTGTGCGCGAGCAGGTGGACGCGCACCGGTTCTCGGCCTCGTCGGACTTTGCCCGGGTGGGTGAAACCGAGGCCGTCATCATTTGCGTGCCGACCCCGCTCAATAAGAACCGCGAGCCGGATCTCTCGTATATTGTGAACACCGGCAAGGCCATTGCCCCGCACCTGCGGCGGGACAAAGCGGAAAGCGGAAAGCGGAAAGCGGAAATTCCCTTGGTCGTGTTGGAATCCACCAGTTATCCCGGCACCACCGAGGATGAACTGCGGATTGTCTTGGAAGCCGGTTCCGGTTTGAAGGCCGGCACGGATTTCCACCTGGCTTTCTCGCCGGAGCGCGAAGATCCCGGCAACCTGAACAACACGGTGGCGGAAATTCCGAAGGTGGTGGGCGGTTACACGCCGGCCTGCCTCAAGCGCGCGGTCGCGCTTTATCGTCAGGCGGTCAAAACCATTGTGCCGGTCTCCTCCTGCCGGGCGGCGGAGGCCACCAAGCTGCTCGAAAATATTTTTCGCAGCGTGAACATCGCCCTGGTGAACGAATTGAAAGTGGTCTATGCCGCCATGGGCATTGATATCTGGGAGGTCATCAGCGCCGCGAAAACCAAGCCGTTTGGTT
>CAJAQO010000251.1 GCA_903944085.1 uncultured Verrucomicrobia subdivision 3 bacterium | reverse complement strand
TGGCGCAGGCGAATTCGCTGCCGCAATCGGTGCTCAAGCTGTTGAGTTAAGCCGGTGATTTCTGCCGCTGGGCCAAGCCCGGGCGGCGACCCGCCGCCCGGGCGTTACGAATGGTAGCAACGTCCGGGGAAGGAGCCAGTCCGCCCAAACGCAGGACAGTCAAACCTGGCCGCCGGCCCGCAACCGGCGGCCAGCTCCCGAAAAACTCGGCATATCGGCACAGGAAGCCGCACATACCAGACGCAGGCGGGATCACGCTTTCAATTTTTTCCCGCATCGGGTTCGGAGCGCTGCGCAGACAGTGGTTTCCGCCCCAAGGGAAATTCCCGTCTGCGTTCGGTTTGTGTTTTTTCCCGGCTCCGGACAAAATGGGACTCGTGGTGTCTCGCCCATGAAATGAGGTGCCCGCGACATGGATGTCGCGCAAAATCAAAGGCCCCGCCTGGGGCGACTCACGGAAGGAGTTAAGTTAAACGGTCATTTGTTCAACTGTTCAAATGCCGGCGGCTTTCGCGCGCCGGGCGCGATTAGCCGCAGCGGCATCGCCAGCTAGTGTATATTTTCCCGATCCATTCTAAAACACCATGAATTCCGCCCCAAAAATGGAAGCTGCCAACCCGCCTCAGCTTACTGGCGTCACGCCGGCTTTGTTTGCCCAGCACAACGGTTCCTGTTATCGGACGCCGATTGATCTCCAAGTGACTCCGGATGCCGGGTTGCATTTTCTTGTTGTGGGCGGCTGTCTCGCGCAACCGTTTCCCGAAATCGCCAAGATGATTAATGAGGCGTTCAAGGGGGATTTTGTTTTGTTGAATAATTTCGATTCGTTTCCGGAAATTTCCCCGGCGCAGGTGGCGCAATATGATTTTCAGATCATTCACATTCCTTTGCGCTCCATTCTGGGCAGCGCTTATTTTCAACTGCCGGATGACGGGTCGCAGCATGAGGAATTTTTGCGGCAAACGCAGGATTATCTCAAACGTTATCTGGCCAATGCCGTCAGGCTGAATACGGAACACAAGCTGTTGTCATTTGTCCTGGGATTTTTAGTGCCGCAGCAAAACCCGCTGGGGCGGTTTCAGCCGCGTTACGATTTGCGCAACGTCATGTATTTTATTGAGCGGCTCAACCAGTTGCTGGCGGCGGAAGTGGCCAAGCTCGAAAACGCGCATTTCGTGGACGCGGACCAGGTGTCCAGCAGCATCGGCAAAAAAAACTGCCAGGACGACATGGTTTGGTCCTTCACGCATGGCACCACCTTGAGCGATGGCGATCAGGACCACGACTTGAACCGGATTCAGCCGCCGGCCGCGATGCAGCAGCATTATTCCGCGCGCTGGCTCGAATTTTTCGAGGCGCTGCTGCACGAGATTTTTGCGATGCACCGCACCGTCCGGCAGCAAGACGCCGTGAAGCTGGTGGCGGTGGATCTCGATGACACGTTATGGCGTGGCGTGGCGGCGGAGGGAACATTGGGTGCCATCGAAGGCTGGCCGATGGGTTTCATGGAGACGCTGATCATTTTGAAAAAGCGCGGCATTCTGCTGGCCATTGTCAGCAAGAATGACGAGCAATTCATCCGGTCCAAGTGGAATGACATCGTGCAGGGCCAAATCGCTTTTTCAGATTTTGCCGTCCATCAAATCAATTTCCGCAGCAAGGCTGAAAATCTCGCCGCAATTCTGCAGGCAGTGAATCTGCGGCCGCAAAACGCTGTGATGATTGACGATAATCCGGTGGAGCGCGCCGCGATTCAGGCGGGCGTGCCGGGCGTGCGGGTGCTGGGCAGCCAGCTTTACTATTTGAAACGCGTGCTGCTCTGGTCAGCGGAAACCCAGCAGCCCATGAGCACGCCGGAATCCCGGCGCAAGACGGAAATGGTGCAGGCGCAGTTGGCGCGGGAATCGGTTCGCAAGCAGCTCTCCCACGAAGAATTTCTACAGACGCTGCAACTGCGCGTGACGCTGACGGTGATCCGCGACAACCGGGATGTGCTGCTGGGCCGCGCGCTCGAACTCTTCAATAAAACCAACCAGTTCAACACCACCGGCGCACGCTACACGTTGGAACAATGCCATCGGCGCCTGGCGGCCGGCGTTCCGCTTTATGTGCTCCAAGCCGAAGACCGGTTCACCCAATACGGCCTGATCGGTGCCGCCTGGGTGCAACAAAATCAAATCGAACATTTGGTGATGAGCTGTCGGGCCTTGGGCTTGGGCATCGAGGATTCCTTGCTGGCTTACCTGGCGGACCGGCTGGCGGGTGAGGCGGCGGGAACGCTGCTGGGCCAATTGCGGCCGACCGAGGCCAATCTGGCGTGCCGCCAGCTTTACCGTCGCAATGGCTTTCGCCCAGTGGAGTCCGATTCCATTCTCTGGTCGCGATCACTGGCGGAGCCGCTCCGTTTTCCAGCGCACGTTTCATTCCGCGTGAATGACGGCAGCCTGGCCGCCAATAAATTTTCATTTCCCCGCTAAAGTATCCGCAAGGTCCACCGATAGAGGAGTTGTTCGACGAGATAAAATTACCGGTGTGGTTCACCGATAAAAACTTGTTGAAGTAGTAAAACGGTCTCCGGCGACCGCAAACAGCCGGAGGGATAAACTGGGTGGACGCCCTTTTACAAGGTCCGCTCCGAGGCAGGGATGCCCCGTAACAAATATCCGTGCCCCGCAAGGGGTGACTCATGGAAGGAGTCAGTTATGGTCATTAATACAAACACTACCGCACTCAACGCAGCCAATTTGCTGCAACAATCCAGCGCCAACTTGAGCCAGTCGCTCGCGCGTCTGTCATCCGGGTCGAAAATCGTCAACCCGTCCGATGACAGCGCCGGTCTTGCTGTTTCAATGAAATTGGGTGCTCAAATCGCCCGCACGGGCGCGGCGCAGCAAAACGTGAACAACGCCATTTCATTCAATCAGACGCAGGACGGTTACCTGCAAAAGGTGAATGATGCGTTGACGCGCATGTCGGAGCTCACGGTGTCCGCCCAGGACGTCACCAAGACGACCAGCGACCGCGCCTTGTATAATCAGGAGTTCAAGACCCTGCAAACCTACGTCAAAGACGTGGCCACGAAGCAGTTCAACGGTGTCACGCTGTTTGACGGCGCCACCCTCAACGTGACCTCCGACAGCGACGGCAAGGCGTTCGCCAATACCGGCGTTAACTTGAGTGGCAACGCGTCCTATACGAACGCTACTGATTCGACCAAGACGTCGCTTGACACGGTCGCCCATGCGGTAACCGCGTTGACCACCATCAAAACGGCGATCAACCAGCTCGCGTCGGATCGTGCGAGCATTGGCGCCAATGAAGAAGCATTGGGCTACTACAACGACCAGTTGGGTTCGTTGAGCAACAACCTGTCGGCCGCCAAAAGTCAGATCACCGATGTTGACGTGGCGACGGAAAGCACCAACTACGCCAAGCAAAACATCCTCGTCCAATCGGGCACGGCGATGTTGGCCCAGGCGAATTCGATGCCGCAGTCAGTTCTCCGCCTCCTGTCCTAAGCAGGCGGGCAGTCCTGACCGGTGAAAAGGCTCGGACGGCGCTCGGCGCCGTCCGAGTTTGGTTTTCGATGATGCGAGTCATGTTGGTGCCAGACAAAAGCTAAAATAAAACTGAACAGCAAATTTATATGGCGACAAGCACATTAACCACCATCGGCGGTTCGACGAGCAATACCAGCAGCCTGGCTTCCAGTCTGGCGGTGTCCGGGCTGGCTTCCGGCATGAACTGGACCAGCATCGTGCAGGAGCTGGGCAACGCGGAACGCGCGCCGGAAACCCAGTGGCAATCCCAGCAGAGCACCATCGCTGCGCAAAATTCCGCCTATGATACCATTACGTCCGACTTGACCACGCTTCAGGGCGACGCGCAAGCCCTGCTGGTTCCCTCTTTTTTTGACAGCGTGGTGGCCGCCAGTTCCACGGCCACCGTCGCCACGGCCAGCGTCAGTTCCGGCACGCCCATCGGCAATTATGCTTTCAACATCACGCAACTCGCGACGGCGGCGCAAGCCGTTGGCGCTGCCAACGTCAGCCAGGTGTTGGTTCCCGGCGGGGATCCGAACACGGTGACGGTCGGTGCGGCGGGATTTTCTTCGCCGGTCACGGCGGGCACCTTCACCGTGAACGGCAAGCCAGTTACGATTGCCACGACGGATTCGCTCCAGACGGTGT
Source organism: uncultured Verrucomicrobia subdivision 3 bacterium (assembly GCA_903944085.1). Taxonomy (GTDB): domain Bacteria; phylum Verrucomicrobiota; class Verrucomicrobiia; order Limisphaerales; family UBA11358; genus UBA11358. The sequence goes on along the minus strand of CAJAQO010000251.1, from coordinate 5,785 downwards.
TTAACAATATCGCTTCGGCCACCGGCAACAAAGTGACGGCCAGCTACAGCGCGACGACGGATAAAATCACGCTGACCAGCAGCGATGGCAGTCCGATTGTTTTGGGCAGTGCCACGGACACCAGCAATTTTCTTCAGGATGCCCAGCTTTACAACAACAGCAGTCCCATTACCAGCGCATCCGCGCTGGGTGCGATCAGCCCGGCGGGGAGCATCAATGCGGCGGGCTTTTCTCCGGCGGTCACCACGGGCACGTTCACGGTCAACGGCGCGCAAATCAATGTCGCGACGTCGGACTCGCTCAACCAGGTTCTGGCCAACATCGGCACGGCCACCAATAACCAGGTGACGGCCAGTTACAGTTCCTCCACCAATCAAATCACGCTGACCAGCAATAATGGCAATCCCATTGTTTTGGGCAGCAGCACTGACACCAGCAATTTTCTTCAGGCGGCCCAGCTTTACAACAACAGCGGCACCATTTCCAGCGCTTCGGCGCTGGGCCATGTCAACCCGGCGGCGACGCTGAATGCGGCGGATTTGAAGACCACGATTTCCAACGGCGGCAGCGGCAACGGCGCGTTCACCATCAACGGCGTCTCTTTTAGTTTTAACGCCGGCACCGACAGTTTGCAGGATATTTTGAACAACATTAATGCGTCCGCCGCCGGCGTGAGCGCCTCGTATGACCCGGTCAACAACCGGTTTTTGCTGGCGAACAAGACCACCGGCGACGTGGGCATCTCGATGCAGGATGTGTCAGGCAATTTTCTGGCGGCCACTGGCCTTTCCGGCGGCACGTTGAATCACGGGAAAAACCTGCTTTACAATTTAAACGGCAGTTCGCAGCAGCTCGTCAGCCAGTCCAACACGATTGACAGTTCCAGTTCGGGCATCGTTGGCCTGTCGGTCGCGGCGCTGACCACCGGCACGACCAACGTGAGTGTCAGTTCCGACACAAACACCATCAGCACGGCGATCCAAAAATTTGTCACGGACTACAATTCGGCGCAGTCGTTCATCACCAGCCAGCAGGCCGTGACCACGGCGGCGGACGGCACGGTGACGCCCGGCACGCTGACCGGCGATACCAACGCCAATGATATTGCCACGACGCTGCGTTCGCTGGCCGGCGCGGTGGAAACCATCGCCGGCACCTCCGGCAATGTGAATTCACTGGCCGATCTGGGCTTTCAAAGCAACGGCAACGACAACACGATTGCCTTGAGCGATTCCAGCACGCTGACGTCCCTGTTGACGACCAACATCAACGATGTGAAGGCGCTGTTTTCCGATTCCACCAACGGGCTGGCGGTGCAATTGAACAATTACATCAACAACACCACCGGCGAGAACGGCACGCTGACGGGCCGGCAGGCGGATTTGACGCAGGAAAGCAGCACGATCGGCACGCAGATCACCAATCTGGAAACCAAGATCAGCAATGACACGGACCAGTGGAACTCCGAGTTTCAGGCGATGGAAACCGCCGAGTCGCAAACCAATTCGGAGCTGACTTATTTGTCGCAAGGCGTTGCCAACGGCAGCCTCTGACCCGCCATGAAATCCAGCCTCACCCACCGAACTTTCAGCCTGGAGCGCAGCCTTTGCGCCGGCCGTGGTCGGGCGCTGGCTGGGGCGGGCACCGACCATTTTCGCGCCGGGGGTGGTTTTCCCTGTTCGCGCGTTTCTAATTTTTCACCGGCACAGTTCATCCGCAAGTTTGCGGTCCCGCTTCCGGCGCGGATCGGCTTGAGGAACAAGTTCAATCAACCCCACCGCAACCTCACGCCCACCGGCAGCCGGTGGCGTCCCTCCCGCAGGACCGCGTCTCGACACGGACCGCCGGGCAGGCAGCAAAGAATTTTTTGGGCGGAGTTCATTGGACTAAAGCGATCCGGGCAACGCAAGTTGTCCGGCCGAAACCAATCAGAAACGATCCAACTTTAGACTCCATTTAATCGGGGTAGTTGTAAGGACTCCCATGAACTCCAGTGCCTGTTCTGGCAGCGGCTGCGGCCGCTGGCAGAGTAAAATGTGGCGCGCGGGCCAGTTGGCCGGTTTTTTCGCCTTGGGCGGAATGCTGGCCAGTTGCCAGTCAGTGCCGCTTGATTCCAGTGTGACCCGTCGGGATTTTCGACCGGACAATGTTTTCGCCTACCCGGCGAGACTGACGCTCGATTTCCGCCGGGTGGCGGTGCTGCCTTTGGCCGCCGAAACCGACAGCCGCAACCTGCCCGAAGGCTGTGAAACGCTCACGCCCGTGTTGTGGGAACAGCTCCTCAAGACGAAGCGGTTCGAGGTGGTGGCGGTGGATGCGGCCAAATTGCGCAGCCGCACCGGCCGCGTGAATTGGACCGGCGCGGAAAATCTGCCGCCGGATTTCTTCGCCTACCTGCGCCGCGAATATGGTTGCGACGGCGTGCTGTTCGCCGAGTTGACGGCTTATCGCGCCTACGCGCCGCTGGCGGTGGGCTGGCGGCTCAAGCTCGTGGACGCCCGCTCCGGCCAGATTGTCTGGGCGACGGACGAACTGTTTGACGCCGCCCGGCCGGGCATTGCCCGCGCGGCGCAGCGGTTTGAGATGCCCCAGCCAATCCTGCCGATATTTCGCGCGGAGAACTGGGTGGCCATCAATTCGCCGCAGCGGTTTGGCCGTTATTCTGCCGCCGCCTTGCTGGACACGCTGCCGGAGCATTGAAATTAAGAAATTAAGGCTAAAGTTATTATGAGCCGCGCCGATGACAGTTTTGAAAGGGATGAGTGGCTGGCCAGCCGCTCGCCAAACTATTACAAAATTATGGTAGTCGAGTTTAATACCGGTGGTGCCAATTTTATTCCTGTCCGACAAACGTCGGCGCGGCAGGCGGCAGCGGCGACGAGTGATTCGTCCGCTTCCTTTGACGCCTCCCAGTCGCTCCAGCAAGCACTCAAGCAGTCGCCGCAAGTCCGCCCCGAAAAGGTGGCACAGGCCCAGGCGCTGTTGAGCAACGGCAATTATCCCTCGGACGCGGCCTTGAACCAGCTCGCTGGTTTGTTCGCGGACCGCCTCCAAAAATCTTAACCGGCCAAGATTCACACCATGCCGCCTGCCAATCCTTGGAAATCCTACCGCCGGATTGCGACCCAGACCGCGCCGCCCGGACAGTTGGTGCTGATGCTGTTTGACGGGGCGATTCTCGCGCTGGATCGGGCGCTGCTGGGTTTCAGCTACGCGGATATCAGCGAACGAAACAGTGCCATCCACAATAATTTGCAGCATGCCGTGGACATCATCCGCGAATTGAACGGCTCGCTGGATCTCGAAGCCGGCGGCCAATTGGCCGACACGCTCCGCAACCTCTACGTTTTTTTTGAGCGCCGGCTGCTCGAAAGCAATTTGAAGAAATCGCGCAAAGGCATTGATGAAGTCATCCCGATGCTCAAGCAGCTCCGCGACGCCTGGTTCAAAATGTTGAACGGCGAAACCGCCGCGCTCACCGCCACCGCCGGCAACTGGCCGGCCAACCGTTTGACCGCTGTATGAATGCTGAAAGCGAATTGTTTCACGCCTACCGCGAATGGCGCCGCCTCGTCCAGGCCGAGCACAAAGCCATCCAGACGCGCAACTGGGATCTCCTGTCCGACTGTCATCTGGCGATCAAGGATTTTCAGGTCCACGTCACCGGCCTGACCCAGGAAGCGCGGGCCGAATGGCAGCGCACCGGCTGCAATCTGGCGCAGAAAGAGGCGCAACTTCAAGTCGTGGTCACCGAATTGATTGACCTGACGCGGCAGAATCAAAGTCTTCTCCAATCCACCCGCTTGGCCGCCCGCCGGCAGCTCGACCAGTTGGGCACGGCCGGCAAAAACTTGAAACTGCTCCAGCGTTCCTACGGTTTCGTGCCCACCGCGTGGAGCCGTGCCGCCTGATTTCCACCGGGGCGCATGCACTCTCCGGATTACATTCCGCCGCCGGACGACCCGATTCTCGTCGTGGATGACGAGAAAATTTTTCTTTCCGCAATTCATCAGACGCTTACGCGTGCCGGCTATCAGGCCATCGCCCACAGTTCGCCCATCGAAGCGCTCGCCGAACTGAACCGCCGCAAATTCTCCGTCATCATTTCCGACCAGTTGATGCCCGAGCTGTCGGGTTTGGAATTGCTGGCCAAGGCGCGGCAAATCCAGCCCTTCGCCACGCGCATTCTCGCGACAGCGGTGCTCAATCTCGACACCGTCATCGCCGCCATCAACAAGGGCGAAATTTTCCGGTTCATCATCAAGCCGTGGCTGCACGAGGAATTCATCGCCACGCTGAAAAACGCCGTGCAGCGCCACCAACTCATCTGCCAGAACGCGCGTTTGCAAGACGCGACGCAGTCCATGAACGCGCAGTTGATCGAGCTCAACCGCTCGCTTGAGCAGCAGGTGCAGCTCAGCACGCGCCAGAACACCGAACTCGGCCAGCTCAATACCGCGCTGGAAACCAATCTTATCCGCTCCATCGAACTCTGCGTCCACACGATGCAGACGTTTTATCCGTCGCTCGGCAACCAGGCCCGCCGCGTCACGGAACTTTGCCGGGCGATCGGCCAGATTGCCAAGCTGCCGCCGGACGAACAGCGCGTGCTCGAAAGCGCCGCGCTGCTGCACGACATCGGCCTCGTCGGCGTGCCGCGCCACATCATCCGCCGCTGGCAGGAAGATCCGGATTCGCTGGCCGCGCCGGAGCGCACGTTGATCGAGCAGCACCCGATTCTCGGTCAGGAGCTCGCCACGTTCGTCAGCCACCTCAATAAAGTCGGCCACATTATTCGCGGGCATCACGAACGCGTGGATGGCCACGGTTATCCCGACCAGCTCATGGGCGAAAATATTCCATGGCTCGCGCGGCTGCTGGCCGTGCCGGTCGCCTTTGCCTCGTGCCGGCTTAACGACGATGCCGCCATCGAAAAAATCAAGGGCGGCGGCGACACGGCGTTTGATCGCGAAGCCTTGCGGATTTTTCTGCATGCCACGGCCATCGTCACCATGCCGCGCCGCGAACGGCAGATCAAGCTGGGCGAACTGCGGCCCGGCATGGTGTTGTCGCGCGGCATCTACACGCCCAGCGGCCTGCTGCTCGTGCCCGAAGGCCAGCTCCTCAACGCGACCTACATCGAAAAAGTTTTGAACTACAACCGCGTCCAGCCGCTCGTGCAAACGCTCACGGTGTATTGCTGAAACTTTGGGACCGCCGACCGGCAATTTGGAAAACACGGTGCGCCGGGAGTGTGGTTTTAACCGGGGCAAAACATGATTTGGATTTCGCAAATTTTGTAATGCCAGGTCCGCCTGGCCGGGCGCAAGCTCGTTCCCGTGAACTTCCCTTTGGGTTTTGGCGAAGCGCGGATTGTCGGCCGGTTGACCGGGCCGAGATCCGTGGGGCGGATGTTGGCGCGCGGGATCGCGCCGATGACCTCAATCTTCTCGCGCAACCGAATCTTCGCTTCGTCCTTGGCGTGGGTGTAACGCGAACACATGCCGCCACATTATCACACGACCCGGCCAATGCCTGTCCAACCGGAAATTTTCCTGCGGATTTTCGTTTTGTCCGTGCAGCCGGCGTATTCAGGTCGCAAGTTTCAGTTTTCTTGTTTGGCGGCCTGTCCCCAGCACTGGTGACAAGACGAAAATCGCCGCTATGTTAATCTAATGGCGTTGGGAGTAGTGACCCCGACAAAACAATTTAAAAGTGTTGTTGAAAAAACCCGGAGTAGTGTCCGGGTTTTTTCATTTCCATCTTCGCCCATGCCGCTCGCACT
>CAJAQO010000250.1 GCA_903944085.1 uncultured Verrucomicrobia subdivision 3 bacterium | reverse complement strand
GGGTCTTTTTGCCAAATTCAAAGCCGGCCTCGCCAAGACGCACGCCAAGCTCACGCACGAAATCAAGCGCATCGTCACGCGCTCGCCCAAGCTGACCGCCGAGTCGCTGGAAGAAATTGAACACGCGCTCATCGCCGCCGACCTCGGTATTGCGATGACCACCCAAATCGTGACGGCGGTGAAGCTGGCCTACGAAACCCAGGGCACGGCGGGGCTCGACTATCTCGCCATCGCGCAGGCGGAAATTGAAAAAAACCTTTCCGCGAACAATCCGAAGCTGCGCGAAATTCCCGGCGGCACTTGCGTCGTTTCCATCGTCGGCGTGAACGGCACGGGCAAGACCACGACCAGCGCCAAGCTCGCGCATTATTTTCAGGCGCAGAAAAAATCCGTGCTGCTGGCCGCGTGCGACACGTTTCGCGCGGCGGCGATTGAACAATTGAAACTGTGGGGCACGCGCTTGAAAGTGGATGTCATCGCCAGCGGCTACGGCGCGGACGCCGCGTCTGTGGCACACGACGCCGTGACCGCCGCGCAGGCGCGCAAGACGGATTATCTTTTTATTGATACGGCGGGGCGCCTGCACACGAAGCACAATTTGATGCAGGAATTGCAGAAGCTGCATCGCGTCATCGGCAAGCAACTCGCCGGCGCGCCGCACGAGGTGCTGCTCGTGCTGGACGGGAGCACCGGCATGAATGCGCTCAACCAGGCGCGCGAATTTCACAAGGCCGTGCCGCTGACCGGCCTGATCGTGACCAAGCTCGACGGCACGAGCAAAGGCGGCATGGTGGTGGCGATCCAGAAGGAACTCGGCCTGCCCATCAAATTCATCGGCCTCGGCGAACAGCCGGACGACTTGCAGCCCTTCGATGCCAAACAATTCGCGCAGGCTTTATTTGAGGAATAATTTTTTATCGTGCATAATTCGGGAAAACTAAAAACAAACACATGAAACGCATCGAAGCCATCATCCGGCCCCACAAACAAGTTTATGTGCTGGCCGCCCTGGCCCAACTGGGCATCACCAACGTGACCGTCATCGAAACTTTGGGACTCTGCGACCCGCCCAACTATTCCCAGATCTACGATCCGGCCAATGTGGACAAGAAAAGCGGGACCGGGTTGGTGCCCAAACGGCTGCTGCTCCTGTTCGTCGCGGACGAACAAGTGCCGCCCGTGCTCGAACTGATCCAATCCGTCGCGCTCACCGGCCGGCCGGGTGACGGCGTCATCGCCGTCTCCCAAGTGGATCAAGTCCTGCGCATCCGGCCCAAAAAAAAGCCATAATCCACAACCCTCCTCGGCGAGCCGCCGAACGATTTGGTGACCTTCGCCGCGAAAGATTTTGAAGGCTTTGAAACTTGTGTCCGCCGGCATTGCCCGGTAATTAACCGACCGGCATGAATCCATTTACCCGGCGAGTTTTATTTTTCCTCTTCTTCCTGTCCGGGTTTTCCAGCTTGGTCTATCAGGTGGTGTGGACGCGGATGGCGTTTGCGTCCTTTGGCATCATCACGCCGGTGCTGTCGGTGGTGCTGTCAGTTTTCATGCTGGGCCTGGCCATCGGCTCGTGGGCGGGCGGACGCTGGATTCCGGCGCTAACTCGGAAGACTGGTTTGTCTGCGGCGTTTTTTTATGCGGGCGCGGAACTGGTCATCGGGCTGGGCGCCTTCGCGGTGCCGAAACTGTTTGCCGTGGGCGAGCAACTGCTGCTGGCGAGCGGCGAGACGGATTCGTTCCGCTATCTTTCGCTGTCCGCGCTGGTGCTGGCGGCGGCCATCCTGCCGTGGTGCGTGTGTCTGGGCGTGACGTTTCCGTTCATGATGGCTTACATCCGCGAGCGCGAGCGCGGAAATACGGCGAGTTTCAGTTTTTTGTATCTGGCCAACGTGCTTGGCGCGATGAGCGGAACATTTCTCGCGGCCGTGGTCTGGATTGAGGTTTTGGGATTTCATCACACCCTCTGGCTGGCGGCGGCGGGCAACTTCACCATCGCCTTCATCAGCGGCTGCTTGGGCTGGGAACAGCGGGCAGCCGGACGGCTCGCTGCCGAAACTGGCGATCAAACTATAAACGCAAATGAGACCGCGCTGTCAGCGGCGCAGAGCGGGATGATCAAATGGATTTTATTTTCGACCGGATTCATTGCGATGGCGATGGAAGTGGTGTGGACGCGGGC
>CAJAQO010000249.1 GCA_903944085.1 uncultured Verrucomicrobia subdivision 3 bacterium | reverse complement strand
CCGGCAGCAGGTTCAGTTGCAGCGAAATGTTTTTATCCTTCAACTCGCTGGAGACGAAACGCAGGGACATGTTGAAGACATCGGCCAGGTCCACCGCTTCCAAGGCCTGCACACCGGGGTGGGTAAAGGTGCGGAGGTCGGAGACGATGCTGTCCACGCGCTTGAGGCCGTCCTCGATGTCGTTGAGGACGGCGTCCGTTTCGGCCAGCAATTCCGGCGGCAGCCGGCGGGTTTTTTTTCGCAGGACATAGAGGCCGGTGCGGGAATAATTCAGCGGGTTGAGGATGTCGTGCATGAGGCCGGCGCTGAAGCGGCCGAGCGAGGACATCTTTTCCGACTGGACGAGCTGCATTTCGGCTTCCTTGATTTCGCGGTTGGCTTGGTTTAGGGCGATGTTTTGTTCGGACAATTTGGTATTGATGGCTTCAAGCTCGCGTTTGCTTTCATCCAGTTCGTAGTTGAGGATGAATTCACGGACACGCAAAGAACGTTGCACCCATCCGCTGATGATGACAAACACGGCGGTGATTATCAAAAAATAAAGGTTGTTGACCCAGAGTCCGATGGGAGCGCTTCTGGCCGAGCCCTGCAAAAAACAGGCAGCTAAATACATGCCGATAACGGAAAAGCTTATCGCCAGGCTCAAGTCAACCGACCATCGGACAATAAACGACACGCCCAGCAAGACCAGGTTCAGGCCGGCGTAATAGGTTGAAGCTGCGCCTTCGCTGGCGTAGATCATCCAGCACATGAAAAACGCCGGCGTCAATCCCACGACCAGACACAGCAACCGGTCAAACTTTTCCTTGATGCTGGTTCGCAGAATCAGCCAGACCACCGCTCCGCACACGGCGCAGACCAGCCGCAGAACGAGGAAGAAGGCCGCTTTGTGCGGATAGACAATGTAATCCAAAATGCCACCAACGGGCATAAGGATCATGACCAACCAGCAGCCAATATCGAGATGTCGCAGGTTGGTGTTGCGTTCGTAATCCTCGTAAGCTTTGCGCGCTTCGGGGTTTGTTTTGAAATCAATATTCACCGGGCTTTCGGACTTCAATGAAAACATTTGCCCCGCTGGGGTCGGCTTTGATGGTCACGTCTTCGGGGTTGGCCGCATTGGGTGTGAGTTCCCGCATTTTTCTGGTGTCACGGTATTGGAGGTGCCAGTCCAGAAAGCACTCCATTTGATTGATGGCGGCGTGCCGGTCAACATTGGTGGCCACCAGCAAACCATCCGGAGCCAACAGGGCATAAAAAGCGTCCATGAGGCGCAGGCAGACGGCATCCGTAAGGTAATCAAACAGGCCGGCGCAATAGATGAAATCGAACTCCTCCGCGCCGGCGGGTTTTTCACGCCGTTCGTGTTGCTTGATCAGTTGCGCCACGGACAGCTTGACCGTCTTGATGGCCGTGCTGCGCTGGTGACGGTGCTTCAACTCGCGCAGGACCTGATCCGTGTGGGCCAGGGTTTTCTCTTCAAAATCGGCGAGCACAAAGCTAGTCTGGTTCGACAGCCTGCTATCAATCAAGAACTGTTGGACTTCTCGGGCGGGGCCGCAACCCAAATTGAAAACCTTCAGGGTTATGTTCTTGGTCCGGGCGCGCAGAGATTCATCTTCCAGCTTTTTCTGGAGGTATTGGATGCGGTTTCTATGGGCGACAACCGGTGGCAGTTGCAGTGCATAAGCATTCAAGAGTTTTGCGAAATAGGATCCCCCTTGAAATGGGTTGCGAAACATCATGTCCACCACCTCAAAATCACCGGCGTAACCCAGCGGTTTCTCAAAAGCGCGATGCATGAACGGCGAACATTGGGTCACGGAATGCAAAAATTTGCGCACGAATGCCTGGTGCAACGGCCGCAGTTCCGGTTCAACCTGGTTCAATTCATGTTCAAACTTTTCGTTGATGCTGCCGGTGGCGCGGATGAAGTGCGGATTGAGCTGCAGCAGCGCCGCCTGCTCGGCCCGGGCCTGGTCTTGGGCCGGCAAATTGCGGATGCCCAATTCGATCCGGTTGAGCCAGACTTGCGCATCGTTGAAGAAAGCGAGGAGGTCTATCGCGGCATTCTTAAACTCGGGCTTCACCTTGCATTGATTCTTCCACCCGTTCAGAAAGACTTGGAACTGCTCGTCCAAGTTGTTGTTTTGCTTCAAGGTTGCCGCCGGATTCAGGCCCGACCAGTTTACGTCACGCAAGCTGACTTCGCAGGCCGTCTTGAATCCGGACTCGACGATGCTGCAAACCACCGCCCGGCCACTGCATGTCGTTTGCCCCTGAAAAACAATCTGAAAATCCTCCAGCGTTTCGGACAGCCGTAATATCAAGGTCGGATCATGCACCTCAAAATAGGCGGTGTGCGGCATCACCCGCACAATCACGCCATGCCGTTGAATCCCGTCCGCAGTCCGAAAAGCGACACCGTTTTCCTTGACGGCGGGACTGGACGGCTTGACGGGCGGCGGTTGCGGCCTGGTCTGGGCGTGACTGCCGCCGTTTCCGTTGCCATTTAATGCTTGGCTCATGCCGCATGGATAGAACATTTTCCACGCCAACACAAAATTTTTCGCCGACCATTTCGGCGGCAGGTCAGGCGGTCACGATGCCAAAGCTATTGATTATTCCAAAAAACAATCGCAGTCCGGCGGCGCCGGCTAAAAATGCCAGCCGGCGGAAACGGAAATGGCGTGGCTGAGGAACGAATACGTGCCGTCCGCCGGATGGTAACCGGCCGGAAAACCCGGCGGCGTGGCGCTGCCCGTCACGGTGTGATCCGGTCCGTAACCAAGCT
>CAJAQO010000248.1 GCA_903944085.1 uncultured Verrucomicrobia subdivision 3 bacterium | reverse complement strand
GAAATCCTTACACCTATCATGGACTTGATTTTCAATCAGCACGGCAGTCGTTTCAACACCTGTTATGCTGTCTCCTCGGGGAACATCTAAACGACTTCGGACAGACTTTGGGCACCCCCTCGAGACGTGGAGCGCCAGGGACACGAGGAATGAGTCTGGATCGGTGGCGGCAGCTGGTTTGATGAAGAATGAAAACGCCGAAGCTACCTTCAGCTCCGCTGGGAAAAGGGCCAACCTCAGCCATCAAAACCGCGATCGGGCAGCGGCTTCGATTCAACACTTCAAGACGGCGCGGAGGCTTTGCGCTTGCCGCCGCGGACAGAAGGGGCAGTGCCGCATAGAAATCCGGCGGCCGTGTCGTCAATTACCAAAGCCTTTAGCAATCCTCCACGGATGGCGGCGGTAATGGCAGCTGAACGGTCACCTCTGGCTACCACACCGATTACCTGCTGGATTTGGCGAATCTGCTTCAACTCGATGCTGAGGACACGTTCACGCAATGATGAATCGCACTCCAGGCCGTTCTTGTCGTAAAACCGGCCGCAGATTTCGCCGACAGCGCCGCAGCGCGTCAGTTCTTTCATATCTTGGGAGTTGAGCACGCGGCGGGCGGCGAAAACCGAATTGGTCAGGGTGCCGACCCCGACTATGGCGACGTTCGTCCTGGTAAAATGATCGCGCACGGAGCGAATTTGGGGAAGGGCATGGAGGGCATCGCGGATTTTGCGGTCCGTCACAAACGCCGGACTGTTGAGGCTTAAGAAATGTCCGCCGCTGCGCCGAGCCAAAACATGGCCCAGCTCAAGAGCATCGTCCGGGCCGACGACGGAATCAATGCTCCCCATGGCCTGAACAACCGTGAGGTGACGCGCTTGATTCTCCGGCATGTTCTGCACCAGTTGGCGGATGGTCCGACCGCCGGCAATGGCGACGACGCTATTGTGCGGAAGTTGTTCAGCGACGAATGGAGCCCCGAAATAGCCAACGACGCGCCGGGTATCCTCCACGGATGTGCCGATCGTCTTGATAACCGCAACCGCACTGAGAGCAAATTCCTTGGCGAGGATGCGTTCGAGCGCGAGGTTCCGAGGCTCATATTCCAAACCCAATTTGCGCACGAGCCCGCGTTCCCGCGCCGCTGCCAATAGCCGTGACACCTTCGCTCGGGAGACCTTCGTAAAACGGGCTACCTCGCTTTGGTCCAGACCGTCCACATAATAGACGCGCGCGGCCAAACGCAATTGCTCGTCGGAGTATCCTTTCAGCGTCATACAGCTTAAGATAACTGGACGGCAAGCTGAATGTCGAGAATTACTCGCGGGCCGAATCTTATCATGGCTGCCGTTCGCCCGTGTGGATTCGATGGCAACAAGTCATCAATGCCATGAATCATTGAGTCGAGGCCGCATTCCTGACTGGGCATCCATTTCGTCGGTGACCAACCGCACGACGTCAGAGAATGCTCCCTGTCGGGCGCACGATTTATTTTGTCTGCGGTCCCGAGGTGTGGCGGTGGAGGTTTCGTTAAATGGACCTGGTTTGGACTGGTTTATAGTTGATCACCCATCGCAAACCCGCGGTGATGCCGCCGGCCGAATTGGTGGATCAATTCGTTCATGGTGCGAGTTTCGTTGACTTGTATTTCAACTGCACGCTGCCGGTGGAATCCGTGCCGCCAGTGCCGGTGACGTAAGCACGGAGCGTGTAGCGGGTGCCGCGCGTGGAGGCTGGCACCGCGATGGCGTAGGTTGATTTTGCTTCTTTCCAGCTGGCATATCCGGCATGCGTGTCGCGGCCAACTTCCTTGCCGTCTAACAGCACCGCGACCCACGCTGTGCGAATGCTGGCGTTGCCTTTGACGTAGTCGAGGCGCGCTATCACCGAACCCGGCCCCGTCACGAACCGGGGCACATCCCATTCCAGTGTCACTCCGTTAGTGGTGATTTGGGCGGGCGTCCATCCGCCGATTCGGGTATAAGATTCGCGGCGAAAAGTCACGTTGAGCGCGGCCAGTCGTTTCTCATGCTCGCGCAGGCGGAGCGAAAAATCATCGTAGTTCCGGAGCGCCGCCGGCGACCACGCCACTTCCGCGAGCGCCGCCGCGCGAGGATAGGCGTTATACTCGACTTCTTTGACCGACTTCAATGTCTCGGCCCAGAGGCAGCCTTCCGTGCCAAGAATATGCTGGCGTTTGTCCGCTCCAAGCTGCGGTGGCACTGGCTCGTAAGCATAGACTCTTTCCAATGGAATGACCCTGCCGATCCTGTCGGATGGTTCGTCGGGGTCTATGGCCTGATCCTCATTGAAGTAGACATGGGTATTGGGTGCCATGACGACATCATGCCCGGCTTCCGCTGCTTCGAGACCGCCTTTCGTCCCACGCCAGGACATGACCGCCGCGCCGGGCGTCAGGCCGCCTTCGAGAATTTCATCCCAGCCGATCATCCGACGGCCCTTGTCGGCGAGGAATGTCTCGATGCGGTGATTGAACCAAGTTTGCAATTGCGCCTCGCGCGTCAATCCCTCGGCCTTCATCAGCGCCTGACATTTGGGACATTCCTTCCAGCGGTCGCGCGGAACTTCGTCCCCGCCGATGTGGATGAACTGGCTCGGAAACAATTCGAGCACTTCCGTGAGAATGTCCTTCATGAAAGCAAGGCTCTTTTCGTTACCCATACACAGCACGTCCTTCTCAATGCCCCAGCGCGTGCGCATCTCGAACGGCCCGCCAGTGCAGGAGTATTCGGGATACGCGGTCAAAACCCCGAGCAGATGCCCTGGCATTTCGATCTCCGGCACGATTGTGATGTGCCGGGCCTGCGCGTAAGCCACGAGGCCGCGGATTTGATCCTGCGTGTAGAAAAACGGACCGTAAGGCGTGCCGTCACCTTGTTCGCGGTTGCCCGGCTTGGGCGACTCTTTGCGAACCGAGCCAAGCTCCGTGAGGCGGGGATACTTTTTGATTTCAAGCCGCCAGCCCTGATCGTCGGTCAAATGAAAGTGAAGCACATTTAATTTATGCAGTGCCATCACATCTATAAACTGCTTCACCTCGTCCACCGTGAGAAAATGGCGGGATACATCCAGCAACAAACCGCGCCACGCGAAACGCGGTTGATCCTCGATCCGAACACAAGGCACAGCCCAGTCCACCAGCTTCGAGGGCGATGTCGAAAACACCTCAGGCGGCAGCAACTGGAGAAATGTTTGCACCCCATAAAACAAGCCCGCCTGTTCGGGCGCGCGAAGGACGACCCCATTGCCAGTAACGGTCATCTCATAGCCTTCCGCGCCGAGGTTTGTGTTGGCATTGGCGGTTGTGAGTAGGATGTCGCCCTTCGGAACATTCGTGCCGGTGAGAGACTTCACCTTGAAGGTAAAACCCGTGGCCTGGCGCAATCGTTCTGCCAGAGAGTTCGCTGTCGCTTCGCTGGCGGCATTGGCTCGAATGGAAGTGCTCGGCTTAAGCGCGAACGTTCCGGTGCCCGCCACCATGGTCTGTGGCGCGGGAATTAAAGCGGGCGATCCCGCGTCGGCAACGGACGCGATCAAGGTCGCCAAGGACAGCATGACTCCAGCAACGATGTGTTTTATAAGTTTCATAAATGTGGTGGTTGCAGAAGATCGCTTATCTTCCGCGTTCAAAATGTTCCTCGATTTCTTCCAGTGTCTTGCCCTTCGTCTCCGGCAGGAAGAAGGCGGAGGTGATGAAATATATCACCGTGAACCCGGCAAACGCCAAAAACATCGCCGCATAGCCGTATCTGCCAACGGTCGGCAGGAACACGGCCGCGATGCTCGTCGAGACGGCTTGGTTGATCAGCAACGCGGTGCTCATGCCATTGGAGCGGATGCGCGTGGGCATCAACTCGGACAACGCGAGCCAGACACAGACGCCCGGGCCGATCGCGAAGAACGCGATAAAAACGAAAATACAGCCAGCGGTCAGCCAGCCGTTGGCGGTGCTCGGCACCGGTGTGATCAGCGCGTTTTCAATCTTCAGCGGGGCAGACTTTGACTTGGTCAGGTCGGCAAAAGGATTTTTGAAGAAGGCTTCAACAGAAGTCGAAGGCAGGCTAGCGTTGCGGCTGATCTTGATTATTCCTGCGTCCTTCGAACGCGTCACGCTCGAAGCCGAGGTGAAGTCGCCGCAGGAGTAGATGATACTCATGGTCGTCGGTTGGCCGGCGATGGACTTGCCTGCTTCGCCCCTGGTCGCCAGCAGCTCCGCCGCCTCGGCTTCATCGAACTTCATTTCGACTACCTGGTCTTTGACTGGAACCTTCGTGCCGTCGGTCAGAACCTTTTCACTATCCACTTCGCTCACCATGAGTTGCACGGCGTCCTTGCAGTCCACGCGTAATTTCTCCGTCTGGTGAAAGATGGCGGCGACACAAATCAGGGAAACAATGATGCCTGCGCTGCCAAGCGAGAGCAGGAACTTTCGACCCTTGCGATCCACCAGCGCAATGGCACCGATGGTCATGAGAAAATTGACCACCGTGAGAATGACGTAGCCGATGTGAGCTTGGGCATCGTTCAAGCCGGCTTGGATGAGAATCGTAGCATTGTAGCCGATGATGGAGTTGATGCCCGTGGCCTGATTGCAAGCGAGAATGATGCACGCTAGCACGAAGGGAATGACATACTTCCGATTCATGAGCGACTCCTTGACCTTGGCACTGGTGCTGGAAGTCCGCTCCGCCGCAATAATTTCCTCCATTTCCTTAAGTTCGATATCCGCCTCAGCCTCGGTGCGGGACCGCAATAATGCCGTGTGCGCCGCTTCCGTCCGTCCTCGGCGATAAAGCCAGCGCGGTGACTCGGCAACCATCAGGCTGCCGATGACAAACAGAACGCCCGGCGGCAAAGAAACCCAGAAGATGCTGCGCCACGCCGCATCCTTGAACTGAAACAACTGGGCGGCGTCGCCCAGCTTCTCGACCTGCGCCACCCGAAAGCTGAAATACATTCCGATTACTGCCGCCGCCACGAGTCCCAGCGTGAGCAACCACTGGAAGATGCCCGCGCCTTTGCCGCGATTGGCCGCGCCCAGACATTCAGCGAGATACAACGGCACCACCACGCCAATCAATCCGGCGCTGATTCCTTGCAGCAGCCGGCCCAGCACCAGCGGTCCGAAGCCATGCGCCAGCGCAATCATCGGGATACTGGCGATAAACACCACGCCGCTCAAAACCATCAGCGGTTTGCGCCCGATCAAGTCTGCCAGGAAGCCGGCGAACAACGTCGAGATGACACTGCCCAGAAGAACGGCAGCAACAATGATGGAAAGCTGCCCCGCGTTCAGTCCCGATGTGGCTTCAAGATACGGCAAGGCGCCCGCGATAATGCCGACATCAATGCCGTAAAGCAGTCCGCCCAAACCTGCAACCAGCAGGAGAAAACGACTGTAGCCCGCCTTGGGATTTGTATTCATAAATGTTCATTCACCCGCAAGCGAGTAAAACTTTTAGGATAACTGTTCCATAGCGGAAGATGTCGCAAGTATCGCTATTCAACTTTGATTGTATGCTGCGGACCAAGCCTAAACCAAAGGAAGCATTGGCAATTTTTCGCATTGGCGCGTTTGCGGAGTCTTCGGGAAAGCTTGATCGTTGACCATGGTCAGATATTGCCGGAGTTCCTCCGCACGCTTCACGTCGGTCCAGTCAAGCAATTCACCCATCCAATCCGCGACCTTCAGCGCTTTCGTGGCGGCATCCTTGCTATAATAATGCCAGCTGGTGCGTCGAATCATCACGTCGTCCAACGAGAGTGCCCATTCGTGGCTAACGTAATGTTCCACGGCACGCCGACTGAATTCCGGCGGCAAAATCCCGCTGAAGCCATTCACCTCGTTGTCTTGGAGCAATGGCTCGACTGCGGTGCGGCAGCATGGGGTCTTCATATGCAGCGATTTTGTGATTTGCGTCACCGCCTGTTCCGCCATAAGACGATAGGTGGTGAGCTTGCCGCCGGCCACATCCCACCAACCCGGTTCGGGATTGGAAATCTCGTGCGAACGCGAAATGTCCGAGGCGTTGCCGTTCGGGTCGGCAATCAGCGGACGCAAGCCCGCCCAAGCGCTGATAACATCTGCGGCGGACAACTTCGCGTCGGGGAAAAATTGGTTGGCGATGCGCAGGACGTATTCAATATCTACAGCATTCGTGCAGACGCGATCCGGAGACTCATCGTAATCGGTATCGGTCGTCCCCAGAATCGTGCGTTCACCCCACGGAATGGCGAACAAGATGCGGCTGCCTTCGGTCATCACCACTGTTTCCGTCACGGGTAATTTGTCGCGCTCAACCACAAGATGGATGCCTTTGGTCAGGCGCAGTTTTACTTGGCTATGTGGCAACCCGGCCGCCCAAGGCCCAGTGGCATTAACCACCGCATGAGCGCGCACCTGCAAATCGCCTTTGGTCAGCTGATCTTCCAATTCACATTCCCAAACATCTGAACGATGGGCATGGTTGAACCGGCAGCGGTTAATCAGCTGCGCGCCGTGCCTGTCTGCGGAGCGCAAGGTATCCAAGACCAGCCGGGCATCATTGGTAAAACCATCGAAATAACGCACTGCACCATTCAGATTTGCCGCCTTCAATCCCGGGATTTTTTTCAGCGTTCGAGCTTGGTCAAGCCAGCTCGATTCACCCAAATTCTGCCCACCGCAAAGCAGGTCGTAAATTTTCACCCCGATTTTCAACTGCCACAACACCCAGTTCCGATTGCCGCGATAGGTTGGAAAAATGAACGGCAGCGCCTCGGCCAGATGCGGGGCAATGTGATGGATAACTTTCTTTTCCTTGCTCGCCTCATGCACCAGACCAATCCGTCCTTGGGCGAGATACCGCAGGCCGCCATGCAGCAGCCGACTTGAACGACTGCTCGTGCCGGAGGCGAAATCATGTTGCTCCACCAAACCCACTCTCAGTCCACGCATAGCTGCGTCGCGGGCAATACCAGCACCAACAATACCACCGCCGATGATTAGGATATCCAGCGTATCTCCGGTCAGAGCCTGCATGGCGCATTCTCGTTGTTGATGTTTCATGATGTTTTTGCCTCCTTCGCAGCTCTCAGTCTTTCACCCAGTTCTGCAATACTCTCCACAACCATGTCCAATGGCGGAAGGTGTTGTGCGGCATCGTCTGCGGTGGCTTCGCCCGTGAGCACTAACACTCCCAGCGCACCAGCGCGACGAGCCATCGCCATATCAGTGTAAAGCCGGTCTCCCACCATTGCCAACTGCCTGGGGTGCAACCCCTCCCGCCTGAGCAATCCGCGCAGCATGCGCGGATCCGGCTTACCCAACACGGCATCGGGAGCACGCCCGGTCGCTTCTTTCAGCGCCGCGCAAATGGCGCCGCAGTCCAATAACACAGTGGGGTCGTCCGTCGGACACACACGATCGGGGTGGGATGCAATGAACTTCTTGCCTTGCTTGATCCACCAAGCAGCGCGACAGAGCCGTGAATAATTCAGGCTGGTATCAAATCCAACAAGCACGGCGTCCGGCTCATCGTTCGCGTCATCAGCCGCGAACGTAAAACCTGCGGAGCCGACTTCCTCCGTCATGCTGGCGGTGCCCAACAAAAACAAATGGTTTACCGAGGGCAATTCCTCCTGTAAAAACTCCACGGTAGCGTTGGTCGAAGTATAAATTTGTTCCCTCGTGGCAGCTATTCCCATCTCGCTCAGATGCACCAGATAGTCTTTGACGCTTTTTGAAGAATTATTAGTCAAGAAAGTATAGCCGATGCCCAATTCTCTTAGCAGCGCCAGAAATGGGTTGGTGAAATCAAATAGTGTGCCGCCACGATAAATGGTTCCATCCATATCAAGCGCCACATGACGAATGTCGCCGAGGTCCGTGACGGCGCATGGGCTTTTTTTTTCGAGAATTTTATTCATCGCGCGGAGCAGGCAGCCGGCCGGTTTAATTTCTCCGGTTGGGTGGATTGGCCCGGATCTGTTCAAGGGCCGCTTTGGCCCCCGACTCCCCCGCCTGCAGGGCCTTGGTTAACCGCTGGTTTAAAGCGGTGGAAGCGGCGTCCACCGCCTGCCTTTGGTCCGGCGTCAGAGGCTGGCGCAGGAGCGCATAGTATTTGGCCAGGGCAGCGGCGTAATTATCGGCATG
>CAJAQO010000247.1 GCA_903944085.1 uncultured Verrucomicrobia subdivision 3 bacterium | reverse complement strand
TAAACCGAACGGTGAGGAACCGATTCGGCGTGCCGCAGCAACGCCTGCACCTCCAATAAACTCCCATTCAGAAAGCTAACTCAAGCACCAAATACTTGTGGGTAATGACAAGCGGTTTCACCGTGGGCTACTTTCTTTCGCCACTCCGTGGCTTCACTCCGCCTGAAACACGATCACGCTCAACGGCGGCAGATTGAAGGCCGCCGAGTATTGCTGGCCGTGGCACGGATTATTTTCAGCGGTAACGCCACCCAAATTTCCCTGGTTGCTGCCGCCGTAAATCTGCGCGTCGCTGTTCAGCGCCTCGCGCCATTTGCCGGCAACCGGCAGCCCGATGCGATAAAACGGACGCGGCACCGGCGTGAGATTCAAAATGACGACGGTGTGATTTTTGCCGTCGGCCGTCTGGCGCAAAAAGGACAAGACGCTGTTCTCGCGGTCGGTGCAGTCAATCCAGTTGAAGCCGGCGTGGTCGTAATCCGCCTGCCAGAACGCGGGCGAGTTTTTGTAAAGCTGGTTCAGGTCCGTGACAAATTTTTGCGCGCCGCGATGGAACGGGCCGGCGTCGAGCAGCCACCAGTCGAGCTGCGCGTTTTCATTCCATTCCTTGACTTGGCCAAATTCGCCGCCCATGAACAATAATTTTTTTCCGGGAAAGAGCCATTGATAACCGAGCAGCGTGCGGAGGTTCGCGAATTTCTGCCAGTCGTCGCCGGGCATCCGCGTGATGAGCGAGCCTTTGCCGTGAACCACTTCGTCGTGCGAGAGCGGCAGCACGAAATTTTCGTTGTGATGATACAGCATCGCGAACGTGAGATCATTCTGATGATATTTGCGATGGACCGGCTCGCGCTTGAAATAGCCGAGCGTGTCGTGCATCCAGCCCATGTTCCATTTGAAATTGAAGCCAAGGCCGCCGAGGTAAGGCGGTCGCGTCACCTGCGGCCAGGCGGTGGATTCCTCGGCGATGGTCAGCACGCCGGGAAATTCCGTGTGCGTGATGTGATTGAACTTTTTCAGGAATTCGATGGCTTCAAGATTTTCGCGGCCGCCGAATTGGTTTGGAATCCATTCGCCTTCCTTGCGGGAATAATCGAGATAAAGCATCGAGGCGACGGCGTCCACGCGCAGGCCGTCAATGTGAAAGCGCTCGCACCAGAAGAGCGCGTTGGCAACGAGAAAATTAACGACTTCGTAGCGGCCAAAATTAAAAATCAGCGTGCCCCAATCCTGATGCGCGCCTTTGCGCGGATCTTCGTGCTCGAACAGCGCCGTGCCGTCGAATTTGGCGAGCGCCCAGGTGTCGCGCGGAAAATGCGCCGGAACCCAGTCCACGATCACGCCGATGCCGACCTCGTGGAGTGCATTGACAAGAAATTGAAAATCTTCCGGCGTGCCGAAGCGGCTGGTCGGCGCGTAAAAACCGGTGACCTGATAACCCCACGACGGATAATAGGCGTGCTCGGCCACGGGCAGAAATTCCACGTGCGTGAAGCCGAGGCGCGTGACGTATTCGACCAACGGCTTCGCCAGTTCGCGATAGCTCCATGATTCGGTCGCGTTTTTTTTCTGCCACGAGCCGACGTGCATTTCATAAACACTCATGGGCGAGCGCAGCGGATCGCGCTCGGCGCGTTTTTTCAGCCACGCGTCGTCGGTCCATTTGAAGCCTTTGGTTTCCCAGACAATCGCCGCCTGTTTGGGCGCGACCTCGAAGAAAAATCCGAACGGATCGGTGTTCAGCTTGATATTGCCGTGCGCGTCGCGGATCTCGAATTTGTAATGCGCGCCCTGCCCCACGCCGGGAATAAAAATTTCCCAGACGCCGGAGACGCCGAGCAGACGCATGGAATAAACGCGCCCGTCCCAATTGTTGAAATCGCCGACGACGCTGACGCGTTGCGCGTTCGGCGCCCAGACGGCAAAGCTCGTGCCATGAACGCCGTCAATCGTGCGGAGCTGCGCGCCGAGCTTGTCGAAAATTTTCCGCTCGTCGCCTTTGCCGAATAAATACAAATCTTCTTCGCCCAGCGTCGGCAAAAAAGAATACGCATCACGCGTGCGGCGGGTGTGGCCGGCTTTGTCCGTGATGACCAAGTCGTAGGCATAAACGGCATTCGCCAACGAGGTGACGCCTTCAAAAACATCGGTCTTGGGAATGCGCTTCAGCTCGAACGCCGGCTTGTTTTTTTCATGCACGGGCTGGATCTCGACTTTCTTGGCGTCGGGCAGCAGCGCGCGGACGACGAGGCCGGATTGATCGCCCAGCGGGTGCATGCCGAGCAAGGTGTGCGGAGATTGATGGTTGAGGTCAACGAGGCTGCGCAGTTCGGCTGGCGTCAGAATCATAGGCGCACAGTTTAACCAAGAGTTCTCAAAGTCACGACAAAGAAAATTTATTTTACCAAAAAACAACGGCGGGCGACTCACCCGGATTTCGCCTTGGCCGCGCGCGATTTTTCCAGTTCAGGATCGAACCGGTCAATTTGCACCGGAATCACGAACGGATTGGAAAGCGTTTTGACGCGGGCAAAGCCGACGTTTTGCGCGCGAATGAGGGATTTGGAAAAATCGCGAAAGTCGTAATACTTGGCCAGTTCGCTGATCTCGTTCTCGTTGTTGAGATGCGAAACGAGAATATTTTCCGTGTTGGACAGAATGTTCGGATGAATCGAGGAAACTTCCTGCGTGGCATAGACCGTGGCGAGCCGGGCCTTGGCGCCTTCCTTGGCGATGGTCGGCCAGATGTCCGTCAGCGGCTCGTTGCGGCCAATGAGGTTGTGGGCTTCCTCGACGTAAATGACAATGTGCGGCGCGTGTTGGCCACTGTTAAACGTGGCCATGGAGTTCCGCAAAATATGCTGCGCGATGCGTTTTCCCAACCGCTCGCGCTGGACGGGGTCGCCGACGGACAAATCGAGAATCACAATTTTTCCGGCAAGCAGATGCTGATAAATCTCATCGCAAACGTCCGTGGTGCGGCTGGGCGCATGATAATCTTTGAACGGCTGGAGCAGCCGGAAACCGGGAATATACGCGCCCTGGTCATTCCGCTGGAGGAGCAAATTCATCAGGACATTGGTGTCCGGATCAATCCAGTCCGCGCCGCTGGCAGTGATCAATTCCTCCTGGATCTGCCGGGCGAGCTGGAACCACTCAAACGCCTGCGTGGCGGTGAGGCCGTTCGCCGGATCCACGGACGGATTCACTTTGTTGCGGATGCCGATGGGCGCGTCGAACGTGATTTTGAAATTGGCAGGCAGCTCATAACCGGCGCGGGCCAGCACAGCCTGATAGGCGGCGATTTTGCGCAGGTGATTTCCAAGCTGGCGGTTGAATTCCGCATCGCTGTTGTATTCCTCCTTGCGCGGCTCGGTAAAATCCAGGCTCAAAAACGCCTCCAGATCGGCGGTGCGATGAATTTTATTCGCCTCGATCAAACCTTTCAACGTAGTATGGCCCTCGGCGACCTGCGTGAAAAAATTATTCAGAATCAGTTGAAACCCGGCCGTCGGCAACATGCGATAGCGAATCGTTTCAGTTGGAAACACCTCGGCGATGGAACCCTGGTCCTGCTGGTTGGCGTTGGCGTATTCGCCGTTCAGGTCGTAAATGATCTGGCCGATTTGCAGGCCGCTGCCCAGGCTGGTGCGCATCACCACGGACACGAGCTGTTTCACCGTGTTGGACTTGCCGGTGCGCGTCATGCCGAAGACGGCCGTGCGCCGCGCGAGAAAATCCACCGCATTCAGATGAAACACCGCCTGATCTACAAGGTCGCCGCGATGCAGTTTGTCGGTGGAAGTGTAGCGCACCGTGCCGATGGGAAAGCGCGGCAGATCACCTTTCAAGCCGAGGCGCCGCGCCTCTTCGCGCGCGGCGGCGGCGCGCTCCGGGCTGATGTAATTCACAATCGCTTCGAGCGCGGGACCGGTCGGGCGATAAACTTCAAGCTGCGGCGCGCTCAAATATGATTCCACATCGCTGCCGAGGCGCAGCTTGCCATCCTGCAAATAAAACGTGCCGAGAATCCGGCAGGCCAGTCCGCCAAACTGAAATTCGCCGGCGGCGGCCACGGCGGCGGCATTGCCCGCCGCCTGGGAATCGGAGGCCTTGAGCTTTTGAACTTTGACCGCCAGGGTTTCATTATCCAAAGGCAGCGGCGCAGAACCGGTGACGCGGAGCAGAATGATTTCGCGCGGGGATTTTTCCGCAGTGCCCGTGATTTTTGAATCCGGCGCGGTGGCCAGCAGAAAGCAGTTCAGCGGAACGCCTTTGGCCCGCGCTTTCCAAACATCATTGGTGAGCACGACAGCTTGTTCGTAATCGAGCGAGCAGGTCCAGCCGATGAACTGCCCCGCCTGGATCAAGGCCGCCAAAGGATCCGGTGCCGGAGGTTCATTCGTCGGGTGCATGGCAAGTTCCTGAAACGTGGAAACCATCCTTCCATTTATTGCCGGCCAGTTCAAACTTTTTCGGAAATTCCGCCGCTGCCGAAAACTTGGTTTCAGTGCGCTCAAACTGGGAAAATTCGCCGGAACCGAGCCTCAGCAAAACCCGGCGGATGAACTATAAACTGCGAAGCCAGCGAATTTTCTTGAACCGCAGGAATGGAAACTTTTATAATGCTCTTAAATTATGATCCCCGCATTCAATTTCCTCAAGGGGCATTTAGAGTTTGGCGCAACCAAGGCCGGTTTCTCCTTCGCCAATTTTCTCTGTGCCGCCGTTCTTTTGTCCAACCTCGCCGTTGAACCTGGTCATGCAACCGGGACGGTGGTCGCGTGGGGGGCCAATGATTCCGGGCAGTGCAATGTGAACACCAGCCTGAAAAACATCACCGCCGTCGCCGGCGGCGCAGCCCACAGCCTGACGCTGGGAACCAACGGCGCCATCGTCGGCTGGGGAGATAATTCGCAGGGCGAAGTTAAATTTTCCGCCACCATAACCAACCCGGTGGCGATCGCCGCCGGTGACGCTTTCAGCTTGGCGCTGCAAAGCAACGGCGTCGTGGTCGTTTGGGGCAGCCTGTCCAATACGCCGGCGGGCTTGACCAATGCCGTGGCGATTGCCGCCTCGCTGGACAATGTCATGGCGCTGAGAAACGATGGCACGGTGGTTTCCTGGGGCGTGGTGCCGCCGGCGCCAGCCACGGTAACCAACGTCGTGGCGATTGGGGCCGGCAACCAGCACAGTCTGGCGCTGCGAGGCGACGGCTCGGTGGTCGGCTGGGGCGACAACACGCGCGGCCAAATCAGCATTCCGACCAGCCTGACCAACGTGGTTGAGTTGGCGGCGGGGGCTTCAAACAGTCTGGCGCTGCAAGGCGATGGCACCGTCGTCGCCTGGGGCGACAATACCTGGGGCCAAAGCACCGTGCCCGCCGGTCTGTCCAATGTGGTGGCGATCGCGGCGGGTGCCCGTCATTGTCTGGCACTGCAGCAGAACGGCACCGTCGTGGTGTGGGGCGACAATACGTATTATCAATTGAATGTTCCGTCCAGCTTGGCGAATGTGGTTGGGGTTGCCGCTGGCAGCTATCATAACCTCGTAATTATCGGCAACGGTTCACCGGTCATCACGGTGCAACCGGTCTGCCAGTTTGATCCCGTCACGGGCAACACCGCTTTTCGCGTGATGGCAGCGGGGGCGGCTCCGTTAAGCTACCAATGGCGGCAAAACGGCACGAACATTGCCGGCGCGACCACTGCGGTGCTGGCACTGGCCAATTTGGCAACTTCGGCGGCGGGCACTTACTCGGTGACGGTCAGCAATGCTTTGGGAACCATCACCAGCGCCAATGTGCAATTGCCGCCGGTCTGGCACTGGCCGTTTATTTTGCTTCAACCGCAGGGAGCGACCGTCAATTGCGGCGATCCCGCGTCGTTCCAAACCCTGGCCAATGGCACCCTGCCCATAAGCTACCAATGGCAACTTAATGGCACCAACCTTCCGGGAGCCACAAATTGGGTGTTGGCTTTGGCCAGTGTCACCGGCAACGATGCCGGCAACTATACCGTGGTGGCGAGCAATTCCGTGGGTTCCTCAACCAGCCAAGTGGCGGTTTTGACGGTGGTCGGCCAACTCCCGCTGATCACCAGTCCGTTGACCGCCGCCGGAAAGCAGGGCAAGCCGTTCAGCTATACCATCACCGGCCAGCATAATCCAACCACATTTTTGGCCAATGGCCTGCCGAACGGGCTGAACGTGAACTCCACGAACGGCCTGATCCAAGGCACACCGCTGGTAAATGGCATTTTTAACGTGGCCTTGGCCACGGTCAACCTCTGCGCCTCGGCCCAGACCAACCTCACGCTGACCATTACTTCTTCCGTGCCCATCATCACGAGTGCGCTGACGGCTTCCGGCCAGCAGTCGGCCTTCAGTTACCAGATCAAAGCCACGGAATCGCCCACGGGATTTAGCGCGGCAAATTTACCGCAAGGATTGGGCGTGAACCCGACCAATGGCGTTATTTCGGGAACGCCGTGGTATGCCGGAAATTACACGGTCACGATTATGGCCAGCAATGTCTGGGGTGTGGGAGCCACCAACCTGCAGTTGACCATTGCTTCTTCGGTGCCCGTAATTACCAGCGCGCTGACGGCGACCGGAGCGGAAGAGACCGCATTCAGTTATCAAATCAAAGCCACGAAATCGCCCACGGGATTTGGCGCGGCAAATTTGCCGCAAGGACTGACGGTGGATCCGGTCACGGGCATTATTTCGGGATACCCGGTGTATGCCGGAAATTATACGGCGACGATTTCCGCCAGCAATGTTTGGGGCGTCGGTTCGGCCAGCCTGCAATTGATCATTTCCAACGCGTCGGTCACCGGGCTGGCAATCGCCAACTTGGTCACGAATTATTCCACGCCCTATCTGCTGAATTTCCAGTTCTCGCTGCGGGATAACAGCGATCCGACGTTGGGCAACGCCATCGTTGCGAATCCACAACTCTTTTCGGTGACCGCATTTGAAGATGGCGTGCCCGTCAGCCCCACAGAAACCTCGGTCATCCTCCAAGGCGTGGACCAGGGCGTCGCCGCCAAGGTGCTCAAAGCTTATCTGGTGCTGGATTTCAGCGAGAGCATCGCATCGCTTTCCAACGGCGACACGAATACCAACGGCATTTCCGACGCGATAGACACCGAGGTGAGCGCGGCTCAGGAAGTGGTCAATCAACAGCCGGCGACCGCCCAGTTCGGCGTCTATGAATTTCATCGCGACGATGAAAGTCCGCAACAAGTGCAATCGCTCACCACGGACAAGACGCTGCTGAACAATGATATTGCCGGCATTTGGACCAACTATGTGCAGAACTTTCCCGCCGGCTCGCGCTGCTGGGACGCGCTGGTCGCGGCAATTCAATCCCTGGGGACGAACAATCCGGATGAGGAACATGTGGTCATCTTTTGTTCGGATGGCAACGACACGTCCAGCACCAACACTTTCCAATCGGTCATTAGTGCCGCCAACACGGCCAATGTGCAGGTCTATTGCGTCGGTTTCGGCGATTCCATTGACACCACCACATTACAGACCATCACCACCCAGACTCAAGGCCGCTATTATGAGGCAACCAATCTGCTGGCGTTGGCGTCTGATTTTGCCCTCATTGGCAAGGATCTGAGTGGTCAATACTTTTTGCGCTGGGCCACATTGCAGCGATCCGCGAATTCCTTCATGCCATCCTTCCAGATTACTTATCAGGGATTCACGGCCACCTCGCCGGCCAATCCGCCGCCCTTTATTTCCGGCACCAATATCGTGGTTGACACCAACATACCGCCCATGTTCACCAACACCACATATATCTATACCACCAATTTTATCATTTCACCCTTCCAGCCCTCCGCCCTGGCCGGCACCGTCACTCTCGGCTCGTTGCGGCTCGTAGCCGATGCGGTTGATCTGCCCTCGGCCATAACCCTGCGCGCGACCTATGCGCCGCGTTACATCCGGCAGCTACGGCTGCACTACCGGGCCAACTGGCCTTGCACGCTCAGTTTGGAATCCACCAACGCCGGCGACCAGCTTTACGGCTGGAGTCTCACCCAAACCAACGATGGCGCAGGCGGACAATGGGCTTTGCTGACCAGCTCCAACCAGTTGAGCCTGGCCTCAAGCATTCCCTTTGCCTCCTTCGGACCGCTGCTGACGTTCTCGTTCCGCGACGTGCTGAACGCCAGCAACGCCTTCAGCGTTTTTGCATTGGACAACACCATTTACACCAATACCGGCAACCAGAGCTTTGTCTTTGAAAACACCAACGCCTTTATCACCGTTTATCCCGTGCTGCCACACGGCACGCCTGTGCCGTGGCTGACTGAATACGGGTTCACGAATCCAAGCAATTGGGCCAGTAACGAAACGAACGATCCGAATGGCAATGGTCTGATGACCTGGCAGGACTACGTGGCCGGATTGAATCCAACCAACAGCAGTTCGGTGTTCACGGTGCAAAACCCGATGCCAACCGGGCCGTTTGGCCAGCAGCAGATTACCTTCGGCACGTCGTTGAACCGGACCTACCGCGTGGATACCTCCACCAATCTCCCGGTCTGGCAGACGCTGCAGGACGGCATTCCTGGAACCGGCGGCAGTGTGACTGTCACCGATCCGCGCAACTTGTCCGGCACACCGCACACGTTTTACCGCGTGGCGGTTTATTGAGTTTGCCAGCCGACGTTGCCGGCGCAGCGTTACCGCCGGTCAAAGGTTGGACACAATCTGTCCAACCTGCCGGCGGTGAACGGCGGGCAAACCTTCCGTCCAGACGATGAAATGGGCGCGGGCGATTTTCTGTTCGACTGGCAATTGCGCGGCAATGCGCTGCCGGATTTGATCGAGTTTCCAGCCCCGGGCAGACAGGCGTTCCCGTTGTGCGGCGGGCGAGCAGGCGACACAGATGATCTTGTCGAAATGATTTTCAGCGGCGGTTTCAAACAGGAGCGGAATGACCACCAACGCCAACGGAATATTTTCCTGCCGCCACCCTTCAATTTGGGCCTGCCATCGTTCGCGAATACGTGGATGTAGAATATCCTCCAACTGCCTGCGCGCAGCGGCGTCGGCGAAAACCAGCCGGGCGAGTTCGCTCCGGTTTAACCGGTCATCGGCGGCAACCAGATCGCGGCCAAACACCGTTTGAATTTCCGCCAGCGCGGGCTGTCCCGGCAGAACCAGTTCACGCGCCAGATCATCGGTGTCAATCACCCGCGCGCCAAGCTGCAAAAAGAAACCGGCGGCGGTGGATTTGCCCATCCCCACGCCGCCGGTCAAGCCGCAAAGTCTCATGGATCACGGACCCACCACGGCGCGATAGAAGCGCATCAGGTAATTGGTGGTGTCATAATTGGTGTAGGTGAACGGCGGAATATTGGTATAGACCGGAACCCATTTGACCAAGTTCGTGGATGCCTGAACCACCGTGCTGAACGCGGCCCCGGTCACCGAAAGCTGGAAACCGCCCCCAGCGCCCGCAGCCAAGTGCGGCGCAATCACCGGCGGCGTGGTCACGACCACATTGGCAATCACTCCCACAGAATCGTCATCGGGATTGGGATCCACGGTGGACGCACTGACCGTGGCGGCATTGGTGTAAATGCCGGGCACGTTGACCAGATTGGTTAAAACCATGGTGCCACCGGTGCCGACCGCCAGATTGCCCAGCTTCCAAATCAGGGTGGAACCATAATTGGTGATGGAACCAAGGGCGTTGGTGGTGAAGCCCACCAAGGTCACACCGGGAATCTGCGGCAGGGTGTCCGCCACAAACACATTGCTGGAAACTGACGGCCCGTAATTCGTCACCGCGAGCGTCGTAATCCAAAGCTGCCCCGGATTGACGGCAATGTTAGTCGCGTTGGCATAAAGCTGACTGTTCACGGCCGTGCTGACATACAACTGATTGTCGGCGGCGAAGCCAACCGGATTGGCCGTGGTCAGATTGATAAACCAGCCGTTAAAATTGGTGCCGCTGTCCGAGGGCGTGTCGTCTTGAATAAACAGCAGCCAAGGCCCGTTGGGGTTGGCACCATTCATAACCGAGAGCGTGTTGCCCCACGGCTGGAGCGGCGCGGGAATGAGCGTGCCGAGGTTGATGGCAGCATTGGTGAACGAGGTGAGCGCATTGATCAGGTTCGTCCCGTTCGGCGAGCCGAGACCGGTGCAAAGGTCATAGTTGGTCACGGCAATGAATAGAGATGGACTTAAGGACCAAGTATTACTTCCCGAGGTAACATCCCTGAAAACACTGTTGTAATAGGGGCTTTTGGCCAGCGCATACAAGCTGGGGTTGATGAAGCCGACCGGCGCGTGGCCGACGGCGGCCGCCTGCTGGTTGACCAAGGCAGTGAAGCCCGCCCACAACGGAGCGGCGCAACTGGTGCCGCCCGTGCCGGGATATTCCACGCCGCCATCGGCAATGACCAGAACATTGTCGCCGGTCAGTGCCACGTCAGGAATATTGCGGAAGGTGGTTGATCCGCCATTGGCCGTCATGCTGGCATTCGTCTGCCACCAAGGAATTGAGTAATAACTGCTGATGCCGCCGCTGCTGCCGATGCCGTCGGCACCGGGACCAAATTCCACATCCCAGTTCCAAACGGTTTCAGAAACATAAGCGCCGCCCGGACCGGTAGTGGACAATGTGGTGGCACCAACTTGAGTGATATATGGGTCGCTTGAGGGGAAGCCGGTGAATCCAGGATTATCCACCTCGCCCGGCAAAAAGGCATCGCTGTCACCGGCGGCATTAAAGTAGGTCTGCCCCTGCAAAATCATTTCCTTGAAAATCTGGTCGCTGGTGGCGTTTGGTCCGCCGGTCCAACCCCACGAACTGCTGACCTGCCGGGCGGCATTGTCCACCGCGATCTGATTCAAGACCACGTTTGGAAAAAAGTTGTAGGGGTTGCCCTCATAAACCAGCACCTGGCTCAAACCGGGGGCCATGGAAACGACCATTTCCAAATCGAGCGAGACTTCAATTTCACCGCCGGTCATGGTTGGAAAACCAGTGAATCCGCTCAATAAGATGTTTGTCAGCGAGACATTGGGTAGGCCATTGAGCGATTCATATTGCGCAATGTCACTCGCGAAATAACCATCAAATTGAACCAGCGCCAGTTTCTGGCCGGCACCCGTCTGGCTGGCTCCGGGCACATAAGCGGCGCGAAAGTCATTGCCCATGTAGCTGCCAAACGGACCGGAGCCGAGCTTGGACACGACCGATGCCGGAGCATTGGTGGCACTCGGACGAAAGTGCAGATGAGTGTGCGGACGCGAATAGTTGTTCAACCCGGTGACATCTAAAATG
The DNA here is from genome assembly GCA_903944085.1 of uncultured Verrucomicrobia subdivision 3 bacterium. GTDB lineage: Bacteria > Verrucomicrobiota > Verrucomicrobiia > Limisphaerales > UBA11358 > UBA11358. The sequence continues at coordinate 11,465 of CAJAQO010000247.1, read as the reverse complement.
GCCAAATTAGCGGGCACGGTCGGCTCACTGTCCGGCGCAAAAAAAGTGCGGTTCTCGGTGGGATGACGATACGTGTGCAGGGCGACATTGAACGCGTGTTGCACCTTCTCCGCCTTGCCACTGACCTCGACCAACATGCGGTTGGCGTGAGTCGCGGTGACGGTCAAGCCGTTCGCCTTTGCAAAACTGATCACCGCCTGATAGTCCGCTTCAGTGGGGGCAAATTGCTGGGTGAACTCTTCCGTCGTGAGATAATGCTGGTAGTTGGGACTCGCCGGGTCGGTCACCTGGCGGATCTGGTCGTCCAAGGCGGTCTCGTTGCGCAACTGCAAACCGATGGCGAGGGCCAAATCATTGGTCGCCGCAACTTCGCCGGTCCGCGCCAGTTGCGCCACTATGGAAGGCACATGGCCGTGCAACGTCTTGCTGGCAGGCACGGCGGCCGCCAACGGCCAAGTGGCACCGGCCAGCGCCAGCAAACCAAGGCCTACTTTGAAAAACATCTTGCTCATAAAACGTCTCTTAAAAATTGGGATCACGGGAAATTTTTAACCGGATAAAATTGCGTTGGCTTGTTGGTGCCGGTCACAATCTGGCCATTTTGCGGCAGGCTGTTGGTCGCCGCGTCGTCAAAGGTCAGCGTGACGTGCTTGATGATGTTCGCGCCGCCGGTGTGGGCCATGATCAGCGTGTTGGTCGTGGGCGAAACCACGAGGGCGTCAATGTCCGACGGCTTGGTGTGCGACAGGTTGGTCAGCGTCACCGTGGCCTTGATCAGCGTGTTGCCCAGGCCGGTGACGTTGATGAGTGACGGATACGGCGAGGCGGCCGCGTTGTCGTTGATGATGATCGCGTTGGTGTTCGCAAAGGTGGTGGTCCACGTGCCGAGGGTAAAGACAAAGGTGGCCGGCCCGATGTAACTGCCGCCGTCGAAAAGTTGGAAGGTCGGCGCGATGGTCAGCGTGTTGGTGCCATGCGCGGTGAACGAGAACGGCCTGGAAACTGAGTGGCCATAGACCGTCAGCGGACCATAATTGGCCGAAGCCGGGCTGGGCGCATAGACGCCATTGGTCGCCAGCAAATAGGCCACGAGATTGGTCACATTCTGGCCGGCACTGTCGCGGAAGGCAAACAGCACGGTCACTGTGTCGTTAGAGCCAATGACGCCGCTGCTCAAGTTCGCCGGCGAAGTATTGCTGATTAACTGCGAACCGGCCGGAATGACATAGCTGCCACCGGTCTCAAGAATCGTCAAGGTGGCCGCCGACGGATCCACCAACTGCGCATTGGTCGGACTGCTCAACAGGAGCAGGGCGAACAAATTCGGCTGCAGCAGGTTGTTGGCAATGAGCGGAACCTGGAAGGACTGGCTAGTCACGCCGTTGGTGAAAATCAGCGTGCCATTGGTCGGGTAGAAATTCTGGCCGGCAATCGCGGTGCCATTGGTGGCCAGGAAATTCACGGACACAATGCTGTCGGTATAGCCCGTGCGATAAACATTGATCGTGGCATTGACGCCGTTCTTATAGACGGAATAACCCGCCTGCGAGAAGCGCATGCCGGCGTTGCTCTCGGCAATCACCACCGACTCCGTGCCATAGGGCGTGATCTGGCCGGGCGCGGTGACATTGGTCAGCACCACTGAGAAGGTTTCGTCGCCGCTGACCGTCTGGTTATTAATGATGGGCACAATGAAAGTATTCGTCGCACTGCCATTGGTGAACACCAAAGTGCCGCTGACCGCCAGATAATTGAAGCCCGCCCGCGCCGTGCCGTCCACGGTCATATAGCTCACGGACAACGGAGGATTGGTGGTGCCGGCAACCACCGGCTCAACCCGCGGATTGGAGCAGACCACGGTTATGAGCACGCTGCCGGCATTTTTCAGCACGCGTGTCGTGTTGGTGGTGAAGCTCACTCCGGCGGCGGCACCCTGCAGGATGACCACGGTATTGCTAGGCGCAATCAACTGCGCATTGACCGGGGCAAAGAGGCTCACACCAAAGGCCAGATCAGTCACGTTGGATTTGGTAATCAACGGAATAGAAATGGACTTGAACATTTCACCAACCCCGAAGGTGAGCGTGCCAAAGGTGTTGGAGTAATTCACTCCCGCCACGGCGGTCCCGTCAACGGTGGCATAATGCACGGTCGAAATGTTGGTCGTGTTGTTCTGACGCCACACTACGATACTAGCCGTGCCGGAGTTTTCGGGGACGGCATTGGTTGCCTGCGTGAAACTGATCACCGCATTGGTGTTGTTGATGACCACTGTCGCGTTCGTGGGCGCAATCAAGCCTGCGCCACCAGTCGGGTTGGACAGACTGACGGTGAAACTCACCGCCGACTGCGCGGCCAGGTTGTTGATCAGCGGGATGGTGAAGGTCTTGTTCGTGTCTCCGTCGTTGAACGTCAGCGTGCTGGTGGTGCTGACATAGTTGAATCCCGGCAGCGCCGTTCCCGGCACCGTGGAATAAGTCACGGAAACCGAGCCGGAGGTGCCATTGGTGCGCAGAACTGTCAGATACGCCAGACCATCGCTCGCGTTGGCGGCAAAGTTGGTTGCGGCAAAGAACAACTGGCCCGGTGCCGGCACCGTGTCAATGATGGTCAGGACGGCATTGGACGGCGATGCCAACAGGGCATTATTCGCTGCATTCAGCACATTGGTCAGCGCCATGGTCACGGTCCGGTTGCCTTCCGGCACCAGGTTGTTGGTGAGCGCAATCTGGATTTTAACATCGGTGTCACCCGGATTGAAGGTGATGAGCGCATTGGTCGGATAATAATCCGTGCCGATCACTGCGGTGCCGTTGGTGCCGGTGGCAAAGTTCACCGTGCAACTGCCGCTGGTGCTACCCAGGCGGATAATGTCAATCGTCGCCACACCGTTCACCGTGTTCTTCGGCACTGAATAGGTTGCCGACTGGAACTCCACCAAGCTGTCGTCATTGATGATCGTCAGCACGGCGTTGCCTTGATCACCCAGACCTGTGCCCGGGGTTGGATTGGACAAGCTCATGTTCACCGTCAGGTTCGAGGTAATGACCAAGTCGTCCATCACCGGCACATAAATGGTTTTGAAGACTTCGCCCACCGGGAAATCCAAGGTGTTGCTGACGCTGAGGTAATTCACTCCAGCCACCGCCGTGCCGTTGGCGGTCTTGAATGTCACATAGACATCGCCGGACCCGTCTGAATTAGTGCCGCTGGTGCCGCCGGTGCGTTCCACAGTTATCGTGGCAAAGCTGCCATCTTCGTCAATCTGGTAACTCGCAGACGTGAACTGGAACGCGCCAGAACCAGTCTCTGAACCGCCGAAAATACGGGCGATATGGTCGCGCGGCTGATCGTTGTATTGCGTGAAGTCGCCACCGATGACCATCAGCCCATCCGCCGGCTGGATGACCAGCGCATTGATGGCCCCGTTGGCACCGTCGCCAAAATTGATGGTGGGATCCACCGCACCCGTGGACAGCAACCGGGTGATGTTGTGGCGGTTCACGCCGTTGGCAGAGGTGAACTGCCCGACCACCACGATGCGGTTGTCCGCCTGCACGGCGAGATTGTTGACCGTGCCATTGATGCCGGGCGTGACCGCCGCAGCGAAGGCCGTGTCCAAAGTGCCGTCGGTATTCAGGCGTGCAACATGGTTCGCGGCATAGTTCACGGAAGCGGAAGTGATGTTGGTGAAATCACCGCCGACAAGAATGCCGCCATCCAACTGAATGGCGATGGCCCGGACGGCATTATTGATCGAAACATTCAGGTTGAAGTTCGTGTCCAAGGAACCATCCGAATTCAAGCGCACCAGATTGCCGGCGGCAGAACCGTTGAAGTTATTAAACAGGCCACCCACCAGCACCTTTCCGGCGTTAGCATTATAGATCGAGTTAGTCGGATAAACCGCCACGGCATACACCGTGCCATTCGCGCCCTGGCCGATGGCAAAGGAGGTGTCCACCACGCCGCTGTTGTTCAGCCGGACGATGCCCGGGGAAGAAATCCCGTTGAAGCTACTGAACGCGCCGCCGGCATACATTTCGCGCGTGCCACCCAAGAAAGTTTCCGCCAGCGCGAACACCGTGCTATCCGCCCCGGAGCCGGGATTGAAGCTCGTGTCCAAACTGCCGTCAGTCATCAGGCGCGCAATGCGCTGACGCACGATGCCATCAATGTTGGCAAACGCGCCGCCGACCATCACGCGATCATCCGTCTGGCTGACCACGGTATTCACCGAACCGTCCGCCCCGGCAAGACCGTTCAAGAACCCGGTATCCAGCGTGCCGTCCGTGTTCAACCGCGCAATCCGGTTGATGCTCGTGCCATTGACCACCGTGAAGGTGCCGCCGGCGACAATCTGGCCATTGGACTGGAGTGCCAAGCCCAGCACGCTGGCATTCATGCCCGCCGTGGGATCAAAGGCGGGATCAAGCGAACCGGGCGACTGGTTGTAGGATTCGGCATCCACCATATGCACGAATGAATTCGTGGGCGAACCCAGCACGGACGTGGAACTGGTCAAGAGCACCGAGAAGTAGAAACTCGCTGGCGGCGGGTTGGTCTTGCCATCGTCCAGCAGCCGGACATTGAAGCTCTTGGCGACCTGGCCCGGCAAGAACACCAGCGCGCCATTGGTGGCCACATAGTTGGTGCCCGCAAAAGCTGTGCCGTTGACGGTCGTATAAGTGTTGGTAGCCGATCCCAAAACCGAACCGGTGCGTGTGACGGTGATGGTGGCCAAACCGCTGTTTTCATTGACCTGATAACTCGGCGAACTGAATTGGAACGTGCCATAACTGTTATCATTGATAATGGCCAGAACCGCATTGGTGACCGATCCCAGCAACGACGGTGTGGGGGCACCGTTCAACGTCGCATTGAACAGGCTGGCGCTGAACAGGAGGTTCGATCCGGTCAGATTATTGTTGATCAGGGGAATTGAAACCGTGCGCGCGGAGACATCGCCATTGTTCCAGGTCAACGTGTTGGTCGCGCCGATGTAATTCGTGCCACTGGTCGCCGTGCCGTTGGCGGTGGCGTATTGCAACGTCAAGGTTCCCTTGCTGCCCACCACGCGTGTCACCGTGATATTGATCACCCCGGCGCTCAAGTAGCCATAGTAGGCGTTGGTGCTGAAGCTCAAGAAGCCTTGGAAGTTCGGGTTGATGATGCGCACCACAGCATTGGTCAGACCGAGCTGCGCGTTACCGCTGCTCAAATCCTGCACATTATATAACCGCACGTTGACGGTCTTTTCCTGGCTCGTAACATAGTTATTGCCCAAGATCGTCACCGGAAAGGAACCGGCGGTCTGGCCGGAGGCGAAGGTGATCACGCCGTTTGTGGGAACGTAATCCGTGTTCAGCACCGCCGTGCTGCCATTGGTGGTGGTTTGGTAATTCATCTGCACCGTGCCAAAAGAACCGTTCGTGCGCGTGATGCCCACCGTGGCGATGGTGTTGGTGACCACGAAACTGGGCGACGCAAAGCTAAACACGCCGTCCTGATGGGCATTGTCCACCACGGTCAGCGGTGCCAGCGATTCGCCCAGCGCAACGCCTAGCGGAATGTTCACGCCGCCGAGATAGAACATGTCGGCACCCGGATTGGCCAGTTGGAACTGCGCACTCAAATTGCCAGTGGACTGCGCGTTGTTAATGATGCTGACGTTGACCGCCGCCGGACCGTTGAACCCATACTTATAAAACATTCCGTAATTGTCGGTCATCAAGCCGCTCCCACCAAACAGACCGTCGGAGTGCAGGCGCGTCGGCCCGGTGTATTCCCATTCAATCGGGTAAAACGGCGCTGCCCCGCTGTAATAGTAGTCCACCCCATTCTGCGCCAGCCCCGGCAGCACGCTAAAGTTGGCGGTGACATAACCCAAGCTGCCGTTGGTGCGAACCAGCGTCACCGCCTGATAAGACTGCGTCTTATTGGCCGCATAACTCGTGGCAGCCATGCCGATGTTGCCCGGTCCCGGCGTCGCCCCGCCAACCAGACGGGCCACATTGCCGCGGTTGCGGACGGCATCCCGCACCTTCGGCTCCGGCCAGAGATTCATGTTCGCATAAAGATTGAAATTCGGATCGTAGGTATAGGTGCCGGTGGTCGGATCCAAGAAAGTATAATCCGTGGGCCGGACGCGCTCGTCAAACTGACCACCACCGACCTGCGAGAAGCTGCCGCCAATCATCACATTGCCGTCGCTCTGCAGGGCGGAAGAATACACCGTGCCCGGCGGATCAATAAACCGCATCCGCGGCAGACCTGCCAGTTGGTTGTAAGCCGTGTCCAAGAAGGACGTATCCACCGTGCCATCGGCGTTCAAACGCGCGAAGCCCAGACGGTGCGTGCCGTTCATCGAGGTGAACGGACCGCCGACATAAATGAGGCCCGAAACCGGCTGTAGCGTAATTGAATTGACCGTGTTGTCCGCTCCCGTGCCGTTGTAGAAACCGGAATCAATCGAGCCGTCGGAATTCAGCCGGGCGAGATTGTGGAACGTCACGCCGCTGACGCTCTTGAATGCGCCACCGGTAAGAATCCGACCATCCGGCTGCCAAGCGAGAGACATCACCGCGTCATCCGGACCGGTGCTGGGGCTGAAGCTCGTGTCCAGCGAGCCGTCGGTGTTCAAGCGGGCCAAGTTGGCATAAGACTGACCGGTCACATTAAAGCGGCCGCCAATCATCAAGCCGGTCTGACCGGCAATGGAAAGGTTGTAAGTCCACGACGGATTGGCGATGGTCGCACCACCCGGATTCATCACCACGGTGATGATGTTAGTGCTCAAGCCATTGATCGGCCCAAATGGCACGCTGGCGTTGCCGATACCGATGACACTGCCGGAATCAAACAGCAGCACACCGGTTCCTGCCGTCACATTGGTGTCGCCGTAATAGACCTGAATTTGATCCGGCCCACTCACCATGTTAAAATTTATGTTCAGGGTGCCGGACGTCCGCAGCCCCAGATTAAACACTGCGTCATCTTCGTTCGTGCTGCCGTTGGAGACACGATTAAAGCTTAGTGAAGGCGCTCCTGGCAGGGCCATCGAATAGACCGGCCCGGTAATGATATTGCTGGCGCCAAACGTGGTGTCCAACGAGCCGTCGGTGTTCAGCCGCGCAATGTGGTTGGCCACCGCGCCGGCATAAGTGGTGAACTCGCCGCCGATGAGCACCTTGCCGTCGGTCTGCACCAAAACGCTCCAGACCTCGCCATTCGCGCCGCCCTTCGGATCAAAGGTCGTGTCCAGCGAACCATCCGCGTTCACCCGCGCCACGCCGTTGCGCTGGATGCCATTGTAGGAAGCGAAATCACCGCCGATGACCACCTTGCTGCCCGACAACGCCAGCGACCGGATGAACTCGCCGTTCGGGAAGACATTGATGCCGGAACCGCTGTTGAAGGTCGTGTCCAGCGAACCATCCTTGTTCAAGCGCGCCAGCCCGTTCACCGTGTGCGTATTGTTGCCGTCCGTGTAAGTAGAGAAGGCACCGCCGATGACCGTCTGGTCATTGGGCGTCACTGCCACACCATAGACTTCGCTCAACGCCTCGGTGCCAGGATGCGGCACGGCCGATCCGATCGTGTTGGTCGCGAGCGCCAGATCCACCCCGAAGTCCGGGTTGTAATACTCATCCACCGAGCCGGCTGGCGGCGCGAAATCGTCAAACAAAATGGTCAAGGTGGTTTCCGCTATCATGCCGTCCTGGTAGGGATTGCCTTTGCTGTCCAAGGAGTAAAGACTGATGCGAATATCCTTGTTGAAGGACGTGAGATGATTGTTCGGAATAGTGAAATGAATCGGCTGAGGCGTGAACGCATCGTTGCCAGACGGGAACGTCAGCGTGCCCGTTTCACCGCCCTGGGTCTGGAAGTCATTGGTGGCCGGCCCAAAAATGCCGCCCTGTTTCGGCGGATTCGCCGTGTAAGGCACCGCGTAATCCGAACCCGCCATCAGCGGGAACCAATTGTTGTCGTCATCTTGGTCATATTTGTCCACGGCAAAATTGTCCACACGATAAGTCACCGTCGCCCCCGCCGTATTGGTGCCCATGCGATAGACATATACGGTCACCGGCGTATTGCCCCAGTAAGCCGATTGCGCGTCCCGGCCCACGCGATAACTCTTCTTCAGGAAGTTGAAGATGGGATTGGTCGGGATCAGGCTAAGCACCGTGTTGGTCACTGTGTTGGTCGAAAGGAACGTGACATTCGTGAACACAACCTGAGCCGAAGTCGGGCCTTGAGGATCAATGTCCGCATCCAGAATCCGGCAGGCGGCTTGGCCAAATTGCGGATCCACCCGCGGCGTCGAAACGCTGCCCGACTCCGTCGGATCCACGCGCGGATTGGACAGCACCACGGTAAAGTCGCGATTCGGACGGGATTGACCACCGGTGCCGTTGACATTGTTGCGAGCATCATCCGTGATCGGGATCAGGATGGTCTTGCTCATTTCATAGTCATCAAACACCAGCGTGCCGGCAACCGGACTATAGTCGGAAGTATAGTTGGTGAAACTAAACGTGTTAGTTCCGAAGAACTGAATGGTTTGCACGTTGGTGCTGATGCCAAACGCCGGAATATCGCCGTTGGCAATCTTATTGGCGTTGCCATCCACCGTCGCATAGTCCACGGCAATACGGCCGGATGAACCCGCCACGCGCGTGACCGTCACCAGCAGGCCAGGCACATCGTAAAAATAGTAACTATGCAGCGTGGTGTTGTATTGATCCGTATTGAGATTGCGCGCCGGGCGTGCCAGTCCGTTGGTCGAGTAAGACTCCGTTTCCGCCGCTTCATACAGCAGCATGGGGCTACCGTCGGCGTTGGTCATGTTTCCAGTGAGGTCCACTTTTTCCGTCGCAAAACGCAGCACGCCTGACGGATGATACGCCCAGTTCAAGGCTATCGGCCCCGTCGAGGGACTGATCGGCATCGTCGTGCCGCCATTGATGCCGCCGAACGAAGCGGAAGAGAGCGAATACGGACTGAATTTGGTGTCCGCTTCAATATAGTAAGTAGTGCCGGCCTTGGCATTGAACCGCAAACCACTCGGCCCGCCATAAGGCTGGTAATATTGCTGCTCAATCAAATCCACCGACAGGCCCACGGCCCCGAATCGGGTGTTAAACCCGGCATTGTTCGTGTTGAAAATATTCTGCGCGTCATAGTTGAACTGCCCGTAAACCGAGCCGTTCAAAGTCACGGGATAGATTTCATCATTCGCCGCCACCTGGCTCAACGAGGACAGATTGTTGCCGACATAGACCGCCAGCAGCGTGTCCAGCGGCGTGCCGTTGGTGTTATGACTGCCAATGGTATCCAAGGTTACTTCGCCGTCAGCCGGAGCCTTCCATTGGAACCACACGGGCGCATACGCCGCATTTCCGGAAATGGCCGGGTCGCCGAGTTCCGCCGAGCCGCCGGTATTATCCGCATTGGTCGCGCCCCATTCGCCGCTGATGATGATCGGCGTCAAGAAACTCAGCCCATAGGGCGTGTTGGTTCCGACAATGGTGATCGTTTCCACCGAGGGCGGCACGAGCACCCCTGGCGCGGTTGGGTTGGACAAAGTCACATTGAACGTCCGGTTGCTCTGCACCTGGTTGTTCGGCGGGATCAGCACATAGAAATAATTGACGGGAATGCCGTTCGTAAAGACCAGCGTGCCACTGGTGGCCGTATAATCGGTGCCGGGCACCGCCGAACCGCCGCCGGTCGCGTAATTCACCGACACTGGCTCGACGTTGGTGTTGGAGCAAATCACCGGAATGATCACATAGCCGGCGTTGCGATAGACGCTCGTCGCATTGGTGATGAAACTGATGCCGGCATCCGCGTCGTGGTCCGTGACGACCGTATAACTTGGCGACGTCAATTGAGCTCCGCTGGTGTTATTCGTGGCCAAGCCGACCGTGAAAGACAAGTCGCCAATCGGACGCGGATCATGCAACGTCGTGATGACAATGGGTTTCACCGATTCGCCGGGATTAAAGGTCAGCATCGCATTGGAAACCCCGACAAAATTGACGCCAGCCACGGCCGTGCCGTTGGTGGTGGAGTAATTGACCGTAGTGGTGCCATTGGTATTGTTAAAGCGCACCACATTCAAGGCCACCGTCCCCGGCACCAAACCCGACGGCTCGGTGAAGGCATTTGCCGCCGAGACAAAGGCAATGCCAGTATTGGTATTGAGAATGGTCAGCGTGGAAATGGCCGGATTGGCCAGCGAAGCTCCGCCAGTCGGATTGGAGAGCACAAGGAACACGGTTTCCGGGCCTTCTGCCGTCGGGGTGTTGAGCACTTCCACCACAAACGTCTTGCTGGACTCGCCATCACCAAACGTCAGCACGCCGTTGGTGGAAACATATTTGTAGCCGGACACCGCCGTCCCATCCTGCGTCTTGAAATTGACCGCAACTGTTCCCGAAGAACCATTGATGCGGGTGACAGTTATGTAAGCGTTGGTATAACCCACGCCGCCGCCTTCCGTGATGGTGTAATTGTCCGTGGCAAAGGCAAACTGGCCGGGCGCATTGACCGTATCAATGATCGTCAACGTCGCATTGGTGGGGCTGATCAGCGCCGATCCATTGGCATTGGCCAACTGCATCGTCACCGTTTTGTTGCCTTCGGGAATTCCGTTGTTGTTAATCGGAATATAGACCGTCACATTCGAGACGCCCGGATTGAAAGTGACCAACTGGCTGACCGGTGTGTAGTCCGTTACCGGCACCGCTGTGCCGGTGCTCGTGGTGGCAAAACTGATCGTCGTGGTGCCGCTCGTGCTGCCCTGGCGAACAATGTTGATTCCCGCCGTGCCGCTGACAATATTCTTCGGCACCGAATAGGTGGCCGAGGAGAAGGTGATCGTCGAGTCATCATTGGTGATGGTCAAAACCGCCGTCGGCTGGTTGCCCAACTGCGCCGGCGAAGTCGGATTGGACAGCGCCAGATTGACCGTCAAGTTGCTGGTCACCACGCCATCGTCACGCACCGGAATGGTGAACGACTGGATCACTTCACCCAGCGGAAAATCTAGGATGTAGGGGGAAAGATTGCTGTAGTTGATGCCGGCCACCGCCGTGCCGTCGCCGGTGGTTCCCGTGACAAAAACATCACCCGTCGGCGCATTGGTGGTGCCGCCCGTGCGCCACACGGTGATGAGCACGTTCGTGCCGGTTTCGTCAACTCCATAATACGGGGACGAGAATTGGAACGCGCCGGAACCGCCGATCGAGCCACCAAAGATCCGGGCGATATGCGAATGCGATTGATTATCGTATTGGGTGAATCCACCGGCAATGATGATCTTCTCGTCGGGAACATTCGTTGGATAACCTGAAATGGTATCCTCCTGGAGCACCGAGGCCGCCACAAAGCCATTCGCACCGGTGCCGAAGTTGATTGAAGGATCCACCGTGCCATCGGGATTCAAGCGTGTAATG
>CAJAQO010000246.1 GCA_903944085.1 uncultured Verrucomicrobia subdivision 3 bacterium | reverse complement strand
GGATTGCCGATGGCCACGCTCTGGCCGGTTGCGGTGAGGCGTCCGCTTGCAGCATCAACGCGGAAAACCACCACGTTGTCCGAGTTCTGATTGGCGGCCAGCAAAAAGCGGCCGGTCGGATCCAGATTGAAATTGCGCGGCGTTTTGCCGCCGCTCGGCACCGTCTCGATGCTGGCGAGTTTGCCGGAATTTTCATCCACCGAAAAAACATGGATGACGTTCAATCCGCGCAGCGAGCCATAAAGAAATTTTCCCGAAGGATGCACGACCACCTCCGCGCCGCTGAAGTCCGGTTCCATTTTTTGCCCCGCCGGCAGCAGGCTGATCGTTTGTATTTGCGCCAGCGCTCCGTGCTCGGCGTCGTAATCAAACACGGCGAGACTGCAGCCCATTTCATTGCTGACGTAAACGAATTTTCCGTTCGGATGAAAGGCCAGATGACGCGGGCCGACGCCAGGCGCGAGTGCCGTGAACGCGGGTGTGCCGGCGGTCAAAGTTCCAGCGGCGGCATCCAGCTTGTAAGCCAATACTTCGTCCAATCCCAAATCGCAGGCCAGCGCAAAACGATTTCCGGGATCGGTGACAATGCAGTGCGCATGCGGCCCTTTTTGGTTCAGCGGATTCACGCTGGAGCCGTGATGCTGAATAAAGCTAGAAGGCTTTCCGAGGCGGCCGTCGGCGTCCACCGGAAAGGAAGTCAGGCTGCCGCCGCCGTAGCTCGCGACCAGCACGGTTTTGCCGGTCGCATCCGTTTGCACATGGCACAGCGCCTCGCCGCCGGAAAGTTGCCGGTTGAGTTCGTTGAGTTGACCGGTGGCGGCGTTGATCGCATACGCCGTGACATCGCCCTGTTTTTTGCCGGTGGAATTATTGACTTCATTGACCGCGTAAAGAAAACGATGCGTCGGATCCACGGCGAGAAAAGACGGGTTGATTGCAGTGGCGACGAGTTCCGGCTCGGTCAGTTTGCCGGCGGCATCCCACCGCGCGGCGTAGATGCCCTGGCTTTTGCCGGTGGTGTAGGTTCCGAAGTAAACCCGGCAGCCCTGATCAGCCGCCGCCAGTTTGGCCGGGTCGGCAGCAAGCCAAGTTAGCGTCAAAAAAAACAGCAGGGTTCGAACCGGGTTTGAAAATAAGAACAGCAGGCGCATCGGCAGATGATGGCCGGAAAGCCGGCGATTCGTCAAACACGCGCGTGCCAGTTTGCTTTTTAACGATGCAACTAATTGAAAATGCTCGAGGCTGAAACCCGCCCGCATCACGGAAATGCCTGCCGGTATCGCGCTGGTTTCGAGATGAAACCGTCGCGCGAAACTTGTGTCGCACGCGTCCCCGCGCCATAATTAGGCATGTCCCGCGCCGCCGCCGTTTTTGCGCTGACTCTGCTGGCAACCATTTCGATTGATGGTGGAGCTTCGGGATAACCGTGTGAATTAACTTTATGAAGTTGGAAGCAATCAGAAATTTTGTGCGCCAAAAACAATGGCTGCTGGGACTCGTTTTGGTTCTAGCTGCGAGCGCACCGCTGCCGGGGTTGGCCGACCAGGATTTTTCCCAAGTGGTTGCCCGGCCTTCACCGGAATGGTTGCGCGCCGGCACTATTTACGAAATTTATCCGCGCGATTTCTCCGCCGCCGGCAACCTCAATGGCGTCACCGCCAAACTGGACGAGTTACACCGGCTTGGCGTGAGTATTCTTTGGACGATGCCCATCCATCCGATCGGTGAAAAATTTCGCAAGGGTGAATTCGGCAGTCCCTATTCCATCAAGGATTACTACGCGGTGGATCCCAACTATGGCACGCTGGACGATTTCAAGAAACTCGTCGCCGGCGCACATCAGCGCGGCATGAAAGTCATCATGGACTTGGTCGCCAACCATACGGCTTGGGACAGCGTCATGATGCAGCACCCGGATTTTTACAAGCAGGACGCCTCGGGCCACATCATTCCACCCGTGCCGTCTTGGACGGATGTGGCTGGCCTGAACTATGCCAGCACCGGCCTCCGCGATTATATGATCGCGATGCTCAAGTATTGGATCAAGGAAGCCGACGTGGATGGTTTCCGCTGCGACGTGGCTTACATGGTGCCGACGGATTTTTGGGAACAGGTCCGCGCCGAACTAACCAAAGTCAAGCCCGACCTCATGATGCTCGCCGAGGCCGCTGAAAAACCAGAGTTGCTCGTGAAGGCGTTCGACTTGGATTATTCCTGGCCGCTGCTGGCCACGATGAATGACGTGCTCGTTCGCAACGCGCCGGCTGCCAATATCCGTCGGGTGTGTGAAAAAATAGAAAGCCAGTCGCCGCGCGCTGCGCTGCACCTGCGCATGAGCGACGACCATGACGAAGCTCGCGCCGTCGCCCGCTTCGGACTCAACGGCGCGCTCGCCGCCTCCGCACTCATGTTCACGCTCGACGGAGTGCCGCTCATTTACAACGGCATGGAAGTCGGCGACGCCACCGAATCCGGCGATCCGGCGCTGTTCGACAAGCTGAACATTTTCTGGCAGCCGAAGGAACGCCCGCAATTGCGCGGCATCTATCACGATTTGATCCAGCTCCGGCATCAATACGCCGCGCTCCGCAATTCGCGGGTGGACTGGCGGCACAACTCGGACGAGACCAGCCTGGTCACGTATCTGCGTGCCGACGACAAAGATCAACTGCTCGTTGTCATCAACTTTTCAAACCGTCCGCTGACCGGCAAGGTGGACTTGAAAGACGTGGATGGTTTTGCCCCGGTTAAAATTTCCGGCCTGGAAAATTCTGGCGGCGGTCAGTTGCCCGCAGTTCAATTGAACGGTTTTGAATGGCGCATCTACCATCGGGCCACGCCCGCCGTGGCCGCAAAATAATAACATTTCTCGTCCGTTATTTTCATCGCAACCTGCGCCATGCAAAAACCCCGCCTGAATTTCTGGCAGATCTGGAACATGAGCTTCGGCTTCCTCGGCATCCAGTTTGGCTGGGGCTTGCAGATGGCGAACATGAGCGCCATTTACACCTATCTCGGTGCGAACGCCGATTCCCTCGCCATTTTATGGCTCGCCGCGCCGGTCACGGGCGTGATCATCCAGCCGTTGATCGGACAATCCAGCGACCGCATGTGGACCCGTTTGGGCCGGCGCCGTCCGTTTATTCTTGGCGGCGCGGTGCTGGCTTCCCTTGCCCTGGTTCTAATGCCGAATTGTCCTTCGGTCTGGATGGCGGCAGGTCTGCTCTGGGTGCTGGACGGAACGATCAATGCCAGCATGCAGCCGTTCCGCGCCTTGGTGGCGGACAATCTTCCCGAAGAACAAAATGCGCAAGGCTTCGCCATTCAATCGCTGTTCATCGGTCTGGGCGGAACCGTCGCTTCGGCCCTGCCGTGGATGATGACAAATTGGTTTGGGGTCGCGGCCGACGGCGGCGGGCAGATTCCACATTCCGTCCGGCTCTCGTTTTACATTGGCGCGGCGGCCTTCATGGGCGCGGTGTTGTGGACCGTTTTCAGCACCACGGAATATCCACCGTCCGAATCAGAACTGGCCGTCATCCGCGCGCGGAAATTCGATTGGACGCTCGGATTGGGCGACATCTTTGCGCTGATTTTTCATCTGCCCCGGCGCATGTGGGAACTGGGCCTGGTGCAATTTTTCACCTGGATCGGGATGTTTTCGATGTGGGTTTATTTTTCCCCGGCCGTGGCCAAAAACATTTTTCACGCCGCCGCCGGCACACCGGAAATGGAAGCTGCCGGTGCCTGGTCGGGTTTTTGTTTCGCGGCGTATAACGTCGTGTGTTTCTTTTTTTCCTTCGTGCTGCTGTGGGGCACGAAACACACCGGCCCCAAACTGATGCACGTTCTTTGTCTGGCGGTTGGCGCGCTGGGACTGGCGTCAGTTCCGATGATGTCCGACAAATACCATCTGTTGATTTCCATGACCGCAGTCGGCATCGCGTGGGCCAGCATTCTTTCGATGCCTTACGCCATGCTCGCGCCCGCGCTCCCGAAGGAAAAAGTCGGCGTGATGATGGGCATGTTCAACCTGTTCATCGTGCTGCCGCAGATTGCCGCCTCCAGCCTGCTCGGCTACATCCTAAAAAATTTTCTGCACAGCGAACCCGTGAACGCGCTGGTCCTCGGCGGTGCGAGCATGGGCCTCGCCGCTCTGCTGACGCTGCTGGTGGTGAGTTTCAAAACCACCGGCGCGGAAACCTCGCCGGTGACGGGTGGCGGCAGCGGGCATTAGGCCAACTGCCAAGTCGCCGTTTATTCCTGCGCGATGATTTGCAGCGCCGCCTTCATGTAGCCCATCGCGAACGCCATGCCCGCGTGCCACGGCGCGCTGCACGACATCTGCGGCGTGTGATCGGGAATCAGCACGCCGTCAAAATTATTTTTCCGTAAAATTCGCAGCACGCGCAGCATGTCAATGTCGCCGTCATCAATAAAGGTTTCACGGTAAAACGGAACCTTGCCCGTGACGTTGCGGAAATGGACGTAACCCAGTTTTTGCTGGCGGCTGTATTGTTCGACCGATTCGTAAATGTCCCCTTCAGTCATTTCCGCAAGCGAGCCGAGGCAGAATTCCAACGCGTTCGCGCGGCTCGGTTTCAAATCAATCACGCGCTGATAAAGCTGCGGCTGATAAACCAACCGTGGCTGGCCGCGCATGAACGGCAGCGGCGGATCGTCGGGATGCAGCGCCAGTTTCACGCCCGCCGCCTCGGCGACCGGTGTGATTTCATTCAGAAATTCCGCGAGCCGCTGCCAGAGCTGTTCCGGTGTGGCGGACGGCGCATTTCCTGCCGGCGCGTTTTCGTCCACGACCATGTTCCACGCCATGCCGTTGGACATCGGTGTATCGAGCGGGCCTTCCATGCCCACGGACATTGCGCCGCCGCGCGCATAAGGCTGATGCGTCCGCCCGCAAACGCCCGCGATGCTGAAATTGTAGCCCATGATCGGAATGCCGGCCTGGCCAAGATGGCGGATGATGGTTTTGCAATTTTCCAAATGCGCCTTTTTTTGGGGACCGTCGAGCAAGACATCGTGCCAATGTGCCGGATCAAAATTTTCTATCGCCTCCAATGTCAAACCTTCAGCCTCGATGTTCTGGCGCAGCGCAATCAATTCCTCGGCGCTCCAAAGTTTGTCCGGGTCGCCCGCCAGACCCCAGCCGCGCTCCGTGCCGGTTGGCTGATTGTCGCGCGGGTTTTTTGCGCCGCCTTTGAAATAATCCACCAGATGCGCGACGATGTGGGTCGCGCCTGCCTGCCGCGCGAACTGAAAATTTTCGCGGGTCAGCATGTGCCGATAAAGTCCGAGTCCGAGTTTCATGTTTTTGGTTTGTTGCTGGAATTACTGTTGAGGTTCGGCGCGTGCGGCTCAAGCCGGAAATTTAGTTTTTTGAAACCGATCCGGCGGTGCGGAAAAATGTTAATTCGCGGCTTGTCGTGGACAGCCTTTCGTTGGCAGGCTTTCGCCCATCACGCGATGCACAAAAATCTCCTGCTGATAATCTTTTGCTTGTCCGCGCTGGCGCAGCGCGGCTTCGCGCTCGGCCAGGCTGAATATGTCGCGAGTTCTGGCGGCCCGGGCAGTTTCGCCTTGGTCTCGCAAAAAGTCGCGGCCCGCCTCTGCGTGGACACGAATGATTTTCCCGGCGTCTTCCGCGCGGCCGGTGATCTGCAAACGGATGTCGCACGCGTCACCGGTTGCCGGCCGGAAATGACGATGGCAGCCGATGCGCCACTGACAAATCTCATCCTTATCGGCACGCTTGGGAAAAATTCGCTGATAAGCCGGCTGATTGCAGAAAAGAAAATTGACGTTTCGGCGATCGCGGGCCAATGGGAATCATTGCTCATCCAAGTTGTGCCGAAGCCGTGGCCCGGGGTTGATCGCGTGCTTGTCATTTGCGGCAGCGACCAGCGCGGGACAATTTACGGCATTTATGATTTGTCGGAACAGATCGGAGTTTCCCCGTGGTATTTTTGGGCGGACGTGCCGCCGAAGCATCACGATGAGCTCTTTGTGAAGGCCGGAAAATTTGTGCAAGGCCCGCCCGCCGTGAAATATCGCGGCATTTTTTTGAATGACGAGGCGCCCGACCTCACCGGCTGGGCGAAGGAAAAATTCGGCGGCTACAACCATGGCTTTTACACGAACGTTTTTGAATTGCTGCTGCGGCTGAAGGCGAACTATCTCTGGCCGGCGATGTGGGACAATTGTTTCAACGAGGACGATCCGCTGAATCCAAAACTCGCCAATGAATACGGCATCGTCATGGGCACCTCGCACGTCGAGCCGATGATGCGCGCGGACAAGGAATGGAACCGCGCCGGCTTTGCCGCGTCGCAATGGAATTACGAAAAATCCGCGCCGGAACTCGGCGCATTTTGGAAAAAAGGCATCGAGCGCAATCGGTTTTACGAGAACATCATCACGATTGCCATGCGCGGGAAAATTGACACGCCCATGTCCGAGACCGCCAACATCGCCCTGCTCGAAAAAATTGTCGCCGCCCAGCGTGAAATCATCGCGGACGTTTATCAGACGAACGCGGCGACGGTGCCGCAGCTTTGGGCGCTCTACAAGGAAGTGCAGGAGTATTACGAACGCGGAATGCGCGTGCCCGACGACGTGACATTGCTTTGGTGCGACGACAATTGGGGCAACCTCCGCAAGCTGCCCGCTGCGAGCGAACGGAAACGCAGCGGCGGTGCGGGAATCTATTATCATTTCGATTACGTCGGCGGCCCGCGAAATTACAAATGGGTCAACACCAGCCCGCTTCCCAAAATCTGGGAGCAGATGAATCTCGCGCAGGAATACGGAGCAAACCAAATTTGGATTGTGAATGTCGGCCATCTTCAGCACGTCGCCTTGCCGACGGAATTTTTCCTGTCGCTCGCGCGGAACCCGGAACGCTGGCCCAAGGAAAAACTTTCTGAATTCACCAAACTTTGGGCGGAGCGCGAATTTGATCCGGTTTATGCGCCGCAAATCGCGGACATCGTTTCCCGCTACACAAAATTCAATGGCCGGAGAAAACCGGAGTTGCTGGCGCCGGACACGTTCAGCTTCGTGAATTATCAGGAGGCGGACACCGTTTTGGCAGACTGGAAAAACATCGCGACCGAAGCTGAAGGGATTTATGCAAAACTTCCCGCCGATCAGCGTGCCGCATTTTTTGAACTGGTGCTGTATCCGGTGAAGGCGTGCGCCAACCTGAATGAACTTTACATCGCCGCCGCAAAAAATCGGTTGTTCGCCGCGCAAGGCCGCGCCAGCGCGAATGATTATGCGGCGGAGGTGAAAACACTGTTTCAGAGCGACGTCGAACTGGCCGGGTATTACAATCACACCTTGGCCGGTGGGAAATGGAATCACATGATGGATCAGACGCACATCGGCTACATCGGTTGGCAGCAACCAACAACTAATATCATGCCTTACACCGTCAATGTTGAAATCCCGGATACGGCAGAAATGGGCATTGCCATTGAAGGCTCGACCAACGTCTGGCCGCAAAGTTCCGGCGAAGCGGTGTTGCCGGCATTTGACAAGTTCAATCAGCCGGCGCGCTATATTGATGTTTTCAACAAGGGCAAAAACTCGTTTCAATTTTCCGCCACCGCGAGCGCCCCGTGGATTTTATTGAGCAAGATTAACGGATTGGTTGAACGAGACCTGCGGCTGTGGGTGGCGATTGACTGGAAAAATGCGCCGGTGGGATTGACCGATGGAAGCGTGATCCTATCAAGCGGCGGAACCAACTTCGTGGCGGTGAAAGTGAAGCTGTTGAATCCGGCGGGAATTTTTCCGCCGGGCTTTGTGGAGGCCGATGGCTGTGTCTCGATTGAGGCGGAACATTTCACCAGCAAAAATGATACGCGGGCGGCGCGCTGGGAAAAAATTGACGACTTGGGACGGACGCTTTCCGCGATGACCGTTTTTCCGGTGACGGCACCGAGTGTGATCCCGCCGCAAGATTCTCCGTGCCTCGAATATAAAATGTATTTGTTTCATTCGGGACCGGTGACCGTCGAATTCATTCTCTCGCCATCGCTGAATTTCGTGGCCGGTCGCGGCCTGCGGTTTGCACTTTCATTTGATGACGGGCTCCCGCAAATCGTGACCGCCGTGCCGGAAAATTTTTC
>CAJAQO010000245.1 GCA_903944085.1 uncultured Verrucomicrobia subdivision 3 bacterium | reverse complement strand
TGGTCGCCGCTCGCCGCCCGGCATTTGGAACGAACCATCGCCACGGTTCAGCCGGATGTGATCTGGCTGCTGCTGTTTGGCTGGACGATTCCCGTGGTGGCACGCACCCATTTTCCGGCGGGCGCGCGCATCCACGCCTCGCTTTGCGACATGCCCGATACCGAAGGCATGAAGCGGGTTTTGGGCGCGGCGCGCTGCCAGCGGTTTATGCACACCTGCCTCCGGCTGGTGGGCCAGGCGGAATCCTGCTCCGGCGGCGGTCACGGCATGGTGGACGAAATGCACCTGCGAACCAACCGCAACGACGGCCTGGTGGTTCACTCCGGTTTTGAACCGCATCATCTCGCGGCGTTGGAAAACGCGCCGGCGGAACCGGCCCCGGATGGCGTCAGCCGCATTGCGTATGTCGGCACGATTATTTCCGAACAGGATTTTCTGGAGATGCTGGCGGCGCTGAAACAAATCCGCTCGCAGGTGCCGGGAAAAATTGTGCTCGAATTTTTTGGCGGCCGCAATTACCGGAGCCGCGCGTGGTTCGAGCCGGACTGGATGACGGAGCACGGCTTGTTTACCGACGAAGGTTTGGTTGAGGCGTTGCGGCGCTGCGCGTGGGGGATTGTGGTGATGGACCCGTCGGGCGAAGATCTGCAATACAGCCGTTTCAGTTTTCCGAACAAGGTTGGCACCTGTCTTTCCGCCGGCGTGCCGGTGCTGGGTTTCGGGCATCCCACGAGCAGTCTCGCCCATATCATGCAGGCGCACCGGCTCGGACGGTTCACCGCCGCCACCACGCGCGATGACATGGGAAAATTTTGGCTCGAATCGCTGCGGCTGCCGTCACCGCGCGCCGCATTCCGCGATGACATATTGCGCTGCGCCCGCACCGAGTTCAACGCCGCCGAAATGCGCGCGCGCCTCTGGCGGTCATGGGGCGTCCGGTGATCAATCGTCAACCGGTTTCATTCCAACAATGCCGGATGGAAACAATTTTTGCCGGACGGGGTTTCGTCAGTTTTCCCGGCGTTTGAAAATGACGCCGCAAAACATGATTTCATGGTGCGCATTCCAGGTTGGCTCGCCAAACGAGACGGGCACATAACCCAGGCTGGTGAGGAATTGAAGGATTTCATAAAACCAGCCCTGTCCCTTATATTCCGAGTTCAACCCACATTCCGCACTTCAACAAGTGTCCCATTTTCATCCGACGACTGTCAACTATCCGGCGAAAGTCGCTCGTCCATTGGGTTAAGTCATTGATGGACTTAATTAAGTCAGGCACGGACTTAATCAAGTCGAAGGCTGACTTAATCAAGTCAGTGACCGACTTGGTTAATTGGATGATGGTTGGGGTTAAGTCAGGGACAGACTTGATTAAATCCAAGCTGGACTTGATTAAAAGCGCGATGGACCGGGTTAAGTCATTGATGGACTTGATCAAGTCGGTGACGGTTGGGGTTAAGTCAGAGGCTGACTTGATTAAAAGCGCGACGGACTTAACCCAATGAGGAACGGACTTAACCCCAAAAAAGCGTTTTTCGACACCTAAACCCCCGGCCAAAAACCGGTTCAACCCGCCACCAACGGCGCATCTGGCTGTCCTGCGCCGGGTTGCGCCAAAGACGGTTATTAGTGGACATGACAGTTCGTGCCGCAGAAACCTTCAGGTTTTGTTATCTGGTTTATGGCACGTCACTGCAAATGTAATTCGCGTTCCAAGCGTCCGGAAAAGTCGGGGCGGCATCACGGCAAATGTCGCATGGCAGTGGTTTCATGTTATGATTTAATTTCAGGTTTCAAATTACCCAGGCAGGCGGCCAACACTTCTTCCGTGCTGATGGCCTGCATACAGCGGATATTGTGCGGGCAATTTTTTCCCCAATGCAGGCGCGGGACGCGGTGATGGCAGCCCTGACATTCCACGGTGCTGACCACAAACGCGCGCGACTCGGATTCGGCGAAAAGAAATTTCGGCGACGTCGCGCCCCAGATGCCCACGGCGGGAACGCGAAAAGAAACGGCGGCGTGCAACAAGCCCGAATCAATGCCGACCAGCAAATCCGCCGCCGAAATGAGGGCCAGGCTTTCTGCCAGCGAAAGTTCGCCCACCATTGAAATGGCTCCGGGCACGGTGCCGGTTTCAGCCGCGCCCAAGTTGGCATAATTTTTCACCCCGGCACCGAGCTGGAAAATATTTTCAAATCCGCGCGCTTTCAACTCGCGCACCAAGGCGGCCCACGCGGCGTCCGGCCATTGTTTCACCGGCCAGGTCGGGCCGGGATGAATTAAAATCAGCGGACCGGCGCTGATTTTTCCGAGCCGACTTTTCACGCGCGCTAGGTCGGCGGGATTGATTTGCAACGGCGGATGTTCCCCGCGCACGGTGACGCCTTGTCGCCGCGCATAGCTGGTGAGGCAAAGCTCTTTTTGGTCGGCGTGCGGGTTGTCGTCGTCCGAGCCGAAGTTGTAATAGCCCGCCAGCAGCGCGCGATACCAATAGCCCACCAAGCCGATTTGCGGGCAGCTTGTCACCCGGTCGGTCACGCCGCCCATCGCCGGCAGGCAGGCGAAACCGGCGGCGCAATTGTAAATGAACACGGCCTGCGGATGCCGTTTTTTCAATTCCAGCGCGGCGGGAAAAGTGCAAATGATGTCGCCCAGGCCGGCGAACCGCGAAAAAATCACGGGCCGCCGCCCGGTGCGCAGAATGACGGGCACGATGGCCGTCAGCACAAACCAGGCGGCGGCAAAATGTCTTTGGATCAGTGACACGCAATGGTTTCCGGCGCGCGGCGGTGAAAGGCTTGGTTCATTTTTCAAAATTCTGCCGTAGTCAGCGCGGACAACTCAAATCAATTGTTCTCGAATCGGGTTTCACCTTGCGCTCCGGCGGCATTTGCACAAAACTGATTTCATTCTGCTTGATACGCGGTTTGCTCCGTTGCTGTTCGCTGTTCAGGTGGCCGGTGTTCGCAAATCATTAAAACAATTTCTCTGATGAAATATCTTGTGCTCGGTTCGGCTGGCCAGATTGGCGGCCATTTAAGCGGCTTCCTGCGGCAGCAGGGCGACACGGTTTTGGAATATGATTTGGTGACGTCGCCGGAGCAGGATTTGCGCAAGCCGTCCAAGCTGCTGATCGAGCGGATGGAGCAGGCCGACTTCGTGGTGTTCCTGGCCTTCGATGTCGGCGGCGCACGTTATCTCAAGACCTACCAGCACACATTCGAGTTCGTCTCGAACAATGTGAAGCTCATGGACAATGCGTTTGACGCGCTCAAGCTGACGCGCAAGCCGTTCATTTTCGCCTCCAGCCAGATGTCCAACATGAGCTATTCCAGCTACGGCGTTTTGAAGGCGCTCGGCGAATATTACGCGCGCTCGCTCAACGGCCTGATCGTTAAATTCTGGAATGTTTACGGCATAGAACACGATCCCGAAAAATGGCACGCCATCACCGATTTTATCCGCAAGGCCCAGACCAAAGGGAGAGTGGAAATGATGACGGACGGCCACGAGATGCGGCAATTTTTGTATGCGGATGACTGCTGCAAGGCGCTGCGCCTGCTGTCCCGACCGGAAACCTATGCCACCATGTCGCGCGAAGCGAACCTGCACATCACCAATTTTGAATGGGCCTCGATTCTGGAGGTGGCGCAATTGGTCGGCGAAATGATGCAGGTGCCCGTGGTGCCCGGCCAGTCGGCGGATGTGGTCCAAAAAGATTTGCGGAACGAGCCGGACCGGTTTCTGCTGCAATACTGGCAGCCGGAAACTTCGCTGCGCGAAGGCATCGCACATGTCATCAAAGCCATGACCGCCGCCTGATTCGCAGTTGGAAAAAATTCCGAATCCAAAATCGCAAAGCTCGTTCAGATCACTGCGGTCTGAACTTCGAGCAGCGTGCCAGCGCGGCTGATTTGATCGGCGGCAGCGGCAATCACCTGGTCCACCGTAATCATGTCCATGCACTTGCGGTTGAACTCGCAGGCGTTCCGCAGCCAGCACGGCGCGCAGCGAACCTGGGTGTAAAGATTTTTATTGGCGACGTAACCGGTCAGCGACGGTTTTTCACGTCCCCCGTAAATGATCACGGAACGGCAGTCCACCGCGCGCGCGAGGTGCATGACAAAACCCACGAGGCCAATAAAGATCAAGGAATTGGCGAGCACGGCGGCGGTCTGGCGCAGAGTCGTTTTGCCGCGCAAATCAATCGCGCCTTCCAGCTTCATGTCGCTGGGGCTGCCCACCTGCACGACCCGCACATCGGAGCGGAGCTGCGCGCAGAGTTCCTGAAAGCGCTGCGGATACCATTCGCGGTTCATCAGCGCCAGCGGCGAAGCCAGGCCGGTGGACTGGAGCGCCACTTGATTTTCCGCCAGCCGCCCGGCAGCCAGTTCCGCCGGCGTCAAAAAAATATACGGCCGCAGTTCCACCGGCCCGGTGACTCCGGCGAGCCGGCACATGCGGATGAGAATATGTTCGTCCGGCGGCAGGTCGGCATCGCGCGCGGCGTCGTAGCCGGAATGGGCGAGCGACAGCAGCGGCAGGCCGGCGCGGCCCCAGCGATTGAACCGCGAGTCGGTCAGGCGGATGATTTTGTCCACGTCCGGACTTTTTTCAAACAGGCCGGGGTTGCGCGTGACAATGGCGAGACTGCGTTTGCTGCGTTTGCGCAGCTCGCGAAAAACCGTCGTGCACATCAGGTCGTCACCGATGCGGCCGGCCCCCTCAAAAAAGCGGCTGGGAAATCCGTAGCGGACACGATTGACCACGCCCGCAAAGGGCGAAATAATGCTACCGGCGATTTCCGCTGGCGAAGCCATGCCGGCCAGTCTGGCGGAAAAGGCCGCCGTCGGCAAATCAACAATCAAGCCGGCGCGCGCTGGCGGCTGCTGAAATCAGCCTGCGTCGTCGGCTTCGGTTACAGCGGAAAATCCTGATTTTCCTCGGGGCGCACGACTTCGCGGTGCGGCGGAATTTCTTCCGCGACCGGCTCCGGAACGGCCGTAGGCTCGTCGGTTTTTTCCGGCAATGGCGCTGGTTTCAGGACGACCAACTTTTCCGCTTCGGCCATTTTCGGTTCGTTCAAAGCGGCGCGCGACTGCACGCGGTGGGTCAGCGCGAGCAGGGAAATGCTGGCGGCGGCATTGCGTTCGGCCAGTTCGATGCGGGCAAATTCGCCGTAAATGTCCGCCAGCTCCGGCTCGTTGCGGAGGGCCAGTTCCTGGCCGGTGCCGGTGCGCATGGCGAGCAAAATATCGTAGGCGTTGATGGCGTCGAGCGGGCGAGCGGGCGCGAACGCGGCCTCCGCGCCGGCGACTTCGGTGACGAGCTGCGTGACCGCGAGCGTGCGGAGCACGGATTGCGTGAGCCGGCTCGGCACGCCGAGTTCGGTGGAAAGCTGCGGCACCGTCGCCGGCCGGAGACCGTTTTGAAATCGCTGGCCGAGACAGGTCATGATGCGCAGCGCGACAAATTCGCGGCCGCGCTGGTTGACATTGTCGGCCAGGCGGTCCTGCAAATACGCGGTGCGGTTTTGGTAGGCATAGGCGATTTGCGCGCCGAAAAGCAGGATGAGCCACACGATGTAAAGTCCGCCCATCAGCAGGACGACGAGGAACAGGCTGCCGTAAGTGATGCTGACGTTGGCCACGCGCGCCGCGAGCAGAAAACCGAGTTGGTTGTAAAAATGCCACGCGGTTCCCGCCACGGCGCCGCCGAGCAGCGCCGCGCTGAATTCCACTTTCGTGTTCGGCGTCAATTTATAAAACAAGGCCAGCGCCAGGCTGATGATGACGATGGGCAACACTTGTGCCAGGACGGGCGCGAGCAACGGCGAAGCCGCGATGAAGCTGCGCGTGTGCTGCAAATGCGCGCTGCCCGTCAGCCCCAAAGCGGTGACCACCAGCAGCGGCCCCAGCGTCAGGGTGGTCCAGTAAAGCATGACTTGCAGCAGCCAGTTGCGCCCGCGCGTGACGCCCCAGATGTCATTGAAAGTTTCCTCGATGCCGCGCAGCAGCGAGATGGCGGTGAACACCAAAAAAATCATGCCGGTGACGCCCAGCGCGCCGCTGCTGGTGACTTTAACCTGGGCGTGAATCCATTTCGCAATTTCCTTTTGCGTGGTGATCGGGACGATGGGTTCAGTCGGCGGCGGAACGGCCAGCGCGGCGGACGCATTGGTGACTCCGCTGCCGTCAAAACTTTTTTCGGCAACAGAATTGGTCGCCGGCATTATCGCGGAAGTGACAGCCTCCGCCGTGGAATTGGTCGGCAGGCTGGCCGTCGGCGTGATGCTGGCGACGATTTTTTCGACGACCCGGTCCAGTTTTTCCTCGTCCTGATCCTTGAGCAGGCTGCTGGTGACGCTCAAAGCGACGACCAGCAGCGGGATGAGCGCGAGCAGCGTGGAATAGGACAACGCCGACGCGCGCACGAGGCAGCGATGGCGGATGAACTGCCGGCTGACCAGCGCCCAGAAATGCACGAAGCGCTCCAGCCGGCCGTCGAGTTGGAAAATCTCGTCCGCGTCCGCGACCGCGCCGGTGAGGATCTTGACGAGACGGGAAATCCGTTTGCTGGCCATTTGCGACACGCTAACAAAGTGCGCGGCCAAGTCAACGGTGCGGCCAAAACTTCGCGCCGCGCGGAGCCGGCCAAATCAGCGGCTGCCCGCCGGCGTGGTGGCCACCGGCAAAGAAACGCGGACCAAGCCTGACGGCGACGGGACAATCTCCAGCCGGCCGTGATGGGTCTCGATAATTTTCTGGCTGACCGCCAAGCCCAGCCCCAGCCCGACGTTGCGCGTGGTATAGAACGGCGCGGTGACTTTCTTGGCCGCGTCGGTCGTGAAGCCGTCGCCCGTATCGAGCACCTCGATGGTTACGGCGCGGCTGCCGCTGCTGCCGGTGGCTTGAAGTTTCACGCCGATCTGCGGGCTTTTGGGATTCGCCTGCAGCGCGTTGAGCAGAATTTCCGAGAGCGCATGTTTCAACGCCGCGCGGTCGCCGGACACCGTCAGCGGCTTGCCGCTGTTTTCAAATTTCAACTGCGCGCCAACGCCGGCTGATTGCTGCGTGGCATCCTGAAACGCCTCTTCAATCAATTTTTCCACCGCGAACACTTCCGGCTCGAGCTGGCCGTCGCGGGCCAGGAACCGCATCTGGTTGAGCAGCCGGGAAACCCGTTTGACGCCGCCGGCCAGCGCGTGATCGAGCGATTCGCGGAATTCCGGGTCGTGAAATTTTTCCGCCAGCAATTGCTGGTGCGTCGAAAGCGGCACCATCGTATTGCCGATTTCGTGGGCGAGCCGGTCGGCCATCGTCCGCACGAGCCGCAGGTTGGCGGTCTCCACTTCCAACTGGCGCAACTGCTCGCTTTGGGTGAGGTCATCCGCCGTCAGCAGCACCGAACTGGGCAGCGCGACTTTGCCGCGCTGAAATGGCACCACGCTGATTTTATAAATGGTGCCCGGTGAATTTTCCGGCTCGTAGCGGAACGGCTCCAGCGCCGCGCCGGTTTTGAGCACCTGATAAACTTTGGCGCCGAGTTGCGGCGGCAGGTCGGTGAATTCGAGGCCGCCGGTGCGCTCGTTCTTCCGGCCAAAATGCCGGCGGGCCGCCTTGTTGGCGTGCAGCACTTGGAGATCGCGGCCGAAGACAATGCAGGCGCTGCTCAATTCGCGCAGCACCTCGGTCATCATTTCATGGTTGCCGGCCAGCTGGTCGTGCAGCCAGATGTTGCGCAGCGCGAGGCCCACCTGTTCGAGCAGGTGGAAAATCATTTCCAGCTCCATGTTCACCAGCGGCTCGCCGGTGACGCGGCCGTCAAACACCGCCACGCCCAAGATGGCGTCGCGGCCGAGAATCGGCACCGCCACTTGTGCGCCGAGCAGGTCAAATTCCTTTTGCACCTCGCCGTCGAGGCGGGCTTCGTCGCTGTCGCGGCGCAGAATCCGGCCGAGCTTGTTGACTTGCGCGCCGAGGCCGGAATCGAGCGAGAGTTCAAAATGTTGCAGCACGCCGGACGACAGGCCGATGGCCGACGCCACGCGCAGCCGCCGGGAATCTTCCAGCGTCATCACCTCGGTGAGCGGCGAGCAGGGCCGGTTCAAAAAAATGGCCGCGCGGTTGACACTCAAAATTTCGCGCAGAAATTGCAAAAATTGTTTCAGCATCGCCTCGGCGTCGAGCGAGTGCGTCAGGATCGAGGAAAAATCGCGCAGGACATCGAGGGTTTGCGTGACGTTGGCAAACCGCGCGGCGGCGTTGGGGTCCGTGGCGGCGCGGGCAAAGATGGCGGTGTTGCCAGCGGGGACGGCCGGCGCGGCCGGCTGGCTCCAGAGGCGTTCCAGAACGGAATTGAGCAGCCGCGGCCGGACGGGCTTGTTCAAAATCTGGGTGACCCCGTGCAAAATGGCTTCCTCCTCCCAGTCAGCCTGCGCGCGTTCGGTGTAGGCGATCAGCGGCGTCTTGGCATCGCGGCGGCGGAGCCGTTCGATGACCCAGACGCATTCCACGCCCAGAAGATCGGCGTCCAGAATGCACGCGCTGATGAGCCCGTGGACCAGCAGCGGTTCGCCCTCCTCCGCGTTGTGGCGGTGAACCACCCGGTAAGCTTCGGGATTCAGGTTGGCGCGGATGGCCTCGGAGAAATCAGGGTGCGCGGACAAAACCAGAATCGTCTTCATACGCCGGCAAAATGATCTTGGTGGGATGCGTTCACGAAAAAGCCATGTTCCCTGAAGTTATTTCCAACGTCAAATGATTCTTATGCGCGCGCCGTAATTATTTAGCTGCTGGCGAGGAGTTTGCCCCACAGCTCTTCGTTGAGCATCGCCTTTTTGAGGAAATCAATTTCCTCCGTGACCGCCGTCGCGCGTTCCGGCTGGAGCGGCAGCCGCAGAATAAACCGGTTGCCGCCAGCGGGCAGATTCTGCGCTTCAATCTTGCCACCGTGATGGTGCACGATGAAAAAGCACGCCATCAAATTGATGCCGTATTCCGAGGGCGTGCCGCTGGTGGCCACAAACGGATCCAGCACCACGCGCAGCGCGTGTTGCGGCAGCGCGGGACCGTTGTCGGTGAGGCTGATGACGATGTCATCGCCTTGCTGCTCGGCGTTGAACGTGAGCCGGCTGCCGGCGGGCAGCATGGCGAGTTCGTCCTTCAGCAGCAAATTAAACAGCCGGTCAAACTTCGGTTTGTCCACGCGCAGCGGCGGCAACGCATCCGGAATCTGGTTGTCCACCTCGATCCGGCGGTTGGCGAGCGGCTCGCGCAACCGGTCCAGGCAGCAGGTGATCGCCGGCCGAAGCAGAATTTCGTCGGCAAACGGCTGGTCGGCTGGCTGGTCCGAAGCCGCGCGCAAATCGCCCAGCAGGCCGTTGATTCTTTCAATCTGGCCCTGCACGTTGTGATGATACTCGCGCCAGAAATCCGGGTCGCGCAGGCTTTTGTCGTCGCCTTTTTCCGCCGCCATCTTCATCGGCGCGAGTTCCAGAAAGGTTTTCACCGCCACCATTGAATTGCGGATGTGGTGGCTCAAGCCGGCGGCGAGCAGGCCGAGGCTGACGATGCGGTCGGCGATCATCAGGTTGCGCAGCACGGACATTTTTTCGCGCAGCAACTGGTCGCGCTCGCTTTGCACCATGAAAAATTCCAGCGCCTGCTTGAGGGTCAATTCCAATTGCACCGGATCCCAAGGCTTCGTGACATATTTATAAATGGAACCGCTGTTGACGGCGGCGATGGCGGCATCCATGTCCGCATAAGCCGTGACGAGAATGCGGATCATATGCGGCCGCAGATTCCGCGAGCGTTCCAGCAGCCAGACGCCCTTTTCGCCGGGCATCCGCTGGTCGGTGAGCAGCAGGCCGATTTCGTCGCCGCGCGCCTCGATCAGCTTGAAGGCGTCAGCGGCGTTGCTGGCGGTCAGGATTTGAAAATCATCGCCAAACGCGCGGGCGAAATTGACCAGCGATTTTTCCTCGTCATCCACATACAGGACGGCGAATTTTTTATAGTCGTAATGATTCGGCATTTTCAGGTTTGGTTTTGGCGGCGGCCTCGGCAGTGGCGGGCAGATCCACGGTGAACTCGCAAAATTTTCCCGGCTCGCTCGCGACGGCAATGGTGCCGCCATAGCCGCGCAAAATGCCGAAGCAAATGCTCAAGCCCAGGCCGGTGCCCTTGCCCACCTCCTTGGTCGTGAAAAACGGGTCGAAAATTCTGGCGCGGTTTTGCGGGGCGATGCCCGGCCCGTTGTCGCGAATGCACACCAGGCTGCGTTCGCCCTCGGCGCGGCTGGAAATTTCAATCGTCGGCCCGGCCCCGGCCGGAAATTGTTTTTCGCCGAGCGCATCAATCGCGTTTTCCAGGAGGTTGACGACGACGAGAATGCAATGGTTGCGGCCGGCCCACACTTTCTCACCCGGCAGCAGGTTCAGTTGCAGCGAAATGTTTTTATCCTTCAACTCGCTGGAGACGAAACGCAGGGACATGTTGAAGACATCGGCCAGGTCCACCGCTTCCGAGGCTTGCACGCCGGGATGGGTGAAGGTGCGGAGATCGGAGACGATGTTGTCCACGCGTTTGAGGCCGTCCTCAATGTCGTTGAGCACGGCGTCGGTTTCGGCCAGCATCTCCGGCGGCAGCCGGCGGGTTTTCTTGCGCAGGACGAACAGGCCGGTGCGGGAATAATTCAGCGGGTTGAGGATGTCGTGCATGAGGCCGGCGCTGAAGCGGCCGAGCGAGGACATCTTTTCCGACTGGACGAGCTGCATTTGGGTTTCCATGATCTCCCGATTGGCGTTTTCCAGGGCGGTGTTTTGCTCGGCCAGAAGGGTGTTGGAGACGGCCAGGTCCTGATTGGTGGTTTCGAGTTGTTTCCGGCTTTTGTCCAGTTCGTAGCGGGCCGCAAATTCGCGGAGTCGAAGTTGTGTGGAAAAATGATTTCCGACGACGACGATGATGCCGGTTTCAATTAAAAAGTAATAATTGTTGAAAATGATGGAACCGTCCTCTCGCGTGCGCGTCAGGAGACACGCGCCCAGATACATCAGCAGGACACCGGAGACAGCGATAATGGTTTCGGCGACGTTCCATCTTACGACCACACTGATGGCGAGCACGATCAAATTGAGGCCGGCATAATATGATGAGTTAGGCCCCTCGTGGGTCATGTAAATCATCACACAGATGAAGAACGCCGGTAGCAGCGCAATCGAAATGCCGATGGGCCGATGATGTCTCTGGCCCCGCGGCGTCGTCAACAGAAACCAAATGCCCACCGCCAGAACGGAGCTGATCAGGCGCAGGATCAGAAACGGAACCACGAATCCTTGATGCCGGTAAACAAACCAGTCCAAGGTGACGCCCGCCGGCATCAGGGCGGCCACCAGCAACGCGGCGACTTTGTTGGTGCGGATTCTTTGCTCCCGCTCCTGCGCGGCAAGCGTTTCGCTAAAATTGCGGTCGAAAGTGGTCGGCTTTTTATCCATGGTCAGGCTTGCGAACCTCCAGAAACAAGTTTACTCCCGTGGCATCGGTGCGGATGCAAACGTCAGTTTTATCTGCGGCATCGGGACGAATATCCCGCATCTGCGTGTCGTTGCGATAAATCAAGTGCCAGTCCAACAGGTATTCCATGCCGTATCTCAAAGGGTTGGACGGCTCCACATTGGTGGCGATGAGCAGCCCGCCGGGCGCCAGCATCTCATAGAATATGTTCATCAACTGCTTGCAGGAATTATCGGGAAGATAATCGAAGAGGCCGGCGCAATATACCAGATCGAACTGGCCCGCTTCGGAATCATTCACCCGGCGGTGTTCCTTGATCAGTTGAAGCACGGACATTTTCCGGTAGTTGAGCTTGAGGTTGGATTGTGCCGGGCCATGGTGTTTGCGCAAAGAGCGCTGGATAAATTCCAGGGTCTGCTCTTCAAAATCGGCCAGGGTGAAATCAATGTGGATGGGAAAAGGCTGGGTTTGGATGAACTCCTGAATTTCCGCCGCCGGGCCGCAGGCGAAATTGAAAATGCGCGCCGCCCGGCTGGCGCGCGTGGCGCGAAACGACTCCCGCGCGATATTTCCGGCCAGATACTTGATGCGATTCCGATGCGCCTTGGCGGGCGGCTGGTTCACAAACCAAGCATGAAGAATTTTTGCAAACAGGGAATCACCTTCAAATCCATTCCGGATGATCATGTTCACCATCTCGTAATCACCCGCGTAACCCCGGGGCTTTTCGAAGGTGCGATTGGCGAAAGGTGTGCAGAGAACCAGCGGATGCAGATGCTGCCGCATATAGCTGGCATGAGCCGCCCGCTGCTGACCGCTGATGCCATTGGCCACCGACTCAAACTTCTCGAAGAGCATGTCAATCGCCGGGATGGCCGCCTCGGCCAATTGCGCGACGATTTCCAATTCATGCCGGTCGGTCTGGAGTTTGGGGGAGAGTTTGATTTTTAATTCCGATTGATTAAGCCACAGCTGCAAATCGCGCAAAAAGGTTTCCAGGTCGGCCACCGCCACCTTGAATTCCGGAGCCACGATATAAAATTTTTGCCAGCCCTTCAGGAAGTCTTTGAACTCGTTG
This sequence comes from uncultured Verrucomicrobia subdivision 3 bacterium, assembly GCA_903944085.1. Classification (GTDB taxonomy): domain Bacteria; phylum Verrucomicrobiota; class Verrucomicrobiia; order Limisphaerales; family UBA11358; genus UBA11358. The sequence continues at coordinate 646 of CAJAQO010000245.1, read as the reverse complement.
GCAATCTGCCCGTCTCGCCGGGACAACGATGGCGAGTCCGCCTTCCGCCACAAAGTTTCGTCCAGCGTCGCTTCGCATAACGTCTTGGTGCCGACATCCACGAGTGAACAGATCACCGCCCGGCCCAGATAAATGGATTCCCCCTGAACGTTGACGCTGAATTTCTCCAGCACTTCCGAATTGGTCAACACGACGCCAGGGCTATAAAACTCGAAGGCCACCGAGTGCCGGGACATGCTCACCAGCGAGCCGCGCATGGTGGTCCCGTCCGCGCTCGGAAACGTGACGTGGGCTTCCTTGTTGGTGAGCGGGCGTTGGGGCAGCGGTGCGGGCACCGTCGTGGTGACGCCGTTGCCGTTGCCATTCAAGGTTTGACTCATGGCGAATGGATAGAACATTTTCCACGCCAACACAAAATTTTTCGCCGACCATTTCGGCGGCAGGTCAGGCGGTCACGATGCCAAAGCTATTGATTATTCCAAAAAACAATCACAGTCCGGCGGCACCGGCTAAAAATGCCAGCCGGCGGAAACGGAAATGGCGTGGCTGAGGAACGAATACGTGCCGTCCGCCGGATGGTAACCGGCCGGAAAACCCGGCGGCGTGGCGCTGCCCGTCACGGTGTGATCCGGTCCGTAACCAAGCT
>CAJAQO010000244.1 GCA_903944085.1 uncultured Verrucomicrobia subdivision 3 bacterium | reverse complement strand
TGCTTCGCCTTGGACAGCGCCGGCAGCAGCATGGCCGCCAGGATGGCGATAATGGCAATCACCACCAGCAGTTCGATCAGCGTGAAAGCCTTCAGCGCAAGCCTGTTAATTCTGGGCGTTTTCATAAGAACAATTCCGATCAATTCGCGCGGACAATCTGTTTATTCCAAGCGCAGAGTGTATTCCATTAACAGCGCAAAAATCAAGGAATGTGAATAAGTTTTCCCCAATTTCTCGTTACGATTGGATGACGAGGTCCGGCGGCAACTGGAGCGTGCGCGGTCCCCGCTGGCCGCAAACAGAAGCACGCGAGGCGGTTCGGATTAATCAACTCCGAAGTTGGGGAGCACGCCCGCCCCGGGCGTAGCCGGCGGCGCCCGCGCCGCCGGCGGTTGCGCGTGACGCTGACTTGGACGCTGGAAGCTTTCCGGTGAGTCCGGGTTTTCCGCGAGGGCGCGGAAAACCGCGCCCGGGGCGGGCGCGCTCCCGCTCCGGTTCGGAATGCGCCGTTTCCAGACCGCGCTGGTGACCATCCGCGATCCGCCGCAACCTTGTCTTTGCCATTGAAAAAACGCCCGCCCGCCGCATCATGCTGCGGCCATGCGGCTGCGCGATCCACAACTCAAAACCCGAGGCCTGATTTACGCCGGGCTGGCGCTGGTCACGCTGGCCGTGTATCTGCCGGCGCTCTACCACGGCTTCGTGGACTATGACGACCAGCAATATGTGACGGAAAATCCCCGCGTGCAGGCGGGTTTGACGTGGAGCGGCCTGGTCTGGGCTTTCGGTTTCCACGCGGGCAACTGGCATCCGCTGGCGTGGCTCTCGCACATGCTGGATTGCCAGCTCTTTGGCGCGAACGCCGGCGGTCATCATTTGACGAGCGTGCTGCTGCACCTGGCGAGCACGCTGCTTTTGTTTTCCGTTTTGCAGCGGATGACCGGGGCGCGATGGCGCAGCGCGGCGGTGGCGGCGCTGTTTGCGTGGCACCCGCTCCATGTCGAATCCGTGGCGTGGGTGGCCGAAAGAAAAGACGTGCTCTGCGCTTTTTTCTGGCTGCTGACGCTGCTGACTTACGCGCGCTATGCGGAGTTGTCCAAAGTCCAAAGTCCGAAGTCCAAAGTTTATTATGGCGCGACCGTGCTGGGCTGCGTGCTCGCCCTGATGTCCAAGCCGATGGCGGTGACGCTGCCATTCGTGCTGCTGCTGCTGGATTTCTGGCCGCTCGGACGGGTTGCAGGTTGTAAGTTGCAAGTTGCAGGTTCGACCAGGCCAACCTGCAACTTTCAACGTGCAACTTTCAACCGATTGCTGCTGGAGAAAATTCCGTTCTTCATTTTGAGTGCTGTCGCGTGCTGGCTGACCTTGCGGGCGCAGGAAATTGCGATTGTTTCCACGGCCGGACTGTCGGTTGCCCAGCGCGTGCCGCATGTGCTGGCGGCCTACCAACATTATTTGACCGCCATGCTGGTTCCGCGCCAGCTCGCCGTTTATTATCCGTATCAACTCGAACTGCCGGCATTGGCCATCGTCGGCGCGGTTGTCGTGCTTGGACTGATCACCTTGCTCGCGCTGAAAAATGTCCGCCGGCGGCCATATCTGCTGGTGGGCTGGCTGTGGTATCTCGGCACGCTCGTGCCGGTCATCGGCCTGGTGCAGGTCGGCGATCAAGCGTGGGCGGATCGCTACACTTACCTGCCCTTGATCGGGCTGTTTGTGATGCTGGTCTGGCTCGCCGGCGACCTCATCAAAAGCCGGTTGATTTTGCAAAGCGTTTCCGTGCTGGCATCGGTGGCGTTGCTGGCGCAGACGGCGCGGCAGCTCGGTTACTGGCAAAACACCCGCACGCTGTTTGAACACGCCGACCAAGTCACGCCGCGCAATTACATGGCCATCACCGTGCTGGGCAGCCTGCTCGCCAAGGAGCATCAATATGACGCGGCGGTCGCGGATTATCAGACGGCGTTGCGCTATCAGCCGACGTTTCCCGAAGCGCATTTTTTCATGGGTGCCGCGCGGGCCGAGCAAGGCCGGCTCGATGAAGCCATCGCCGAGTATCAGCAGGCGCTCTGGTTCAAGCCCACGCAGGAGCAGACGCATATCTTTCTCGGCATCGCCCTGGGCAAACAAAAAAAATATGACGCGGCCAGCGCGCATTACACCGCCGCGCTGAAGCTCAATCCTGATTCCGCCGTGGCCCAAAACAATCTGGCGCGGATTTACCACACGCAAGGCCGGTTCGACGCGGCCATCGCGCATTACCAAGCCGCGCTGGAAACAGACCCGAAGCTGGCGCTGGCGCACAACAATCTGGGTATTTTGCTGATCCAAAACAACCGGCTGGCCGAAGGCACCAGTCATCTGCGCGAAGCCCTGCGGCTCAAGCCCGGCAATACGGAAACTGAATTCAACCTCGCGCTGGCGCTGAACCAGCAGGCGCAATGGAGCGAAGCCGCCGGACTGTTCGGGAAAACCATTGGCAATTATTCCCAGGACGCCAACGCGCACTGCGAATTTGCCGTGGCGCTGGCGCATTTGAAAAAGACGCGCGAGGCCATGAGCGAATACGCCAGCGCGCTGCTGATCCAGCCGGATTTTCCCGCGGCCCTCGACGGCCTCGCCTGGATTTTGAGCACAGACCCGCATCCCGAATTTCGCAACGGCGCGGAAGCCGTCAAAATGGCCGGACATGCCTGTGAATTGACCGGCCAGCTTGACCCGATGAAATTGAAAACCCTC
>CAJAQO010000243.1 GCA_903944085.1 uncultured Verrucomicrobia subdivision 3 bacterium | reverse complement strand
TTTCGCTCCACGGCGCGCTCATGGACAAAGCCGGCTGGCCCGCGATTCCGTTTGACGGACAATTGCTCGTGTCGCATCAGGACGCGCTGCTCATGGGCGGCAAGGTGCAGGCACCGCACGGCTACGCCGACCACGTCGTTTTCCTGCATCCCGAACTCTGCGAAAAATGCGGTGCGCGGATTTGCATCGAGGCGTGCAGCGGTCAGGCGATTTATCCCGGCGAAACCGGCGTGCCGGCTTTCGACCGCGAGAAATGCGTCCACTGCGGCGCATGCCTATGGAATTGCTCGCAGGCGAACCCGGACAATCCCGAGCGCATGAACATCGTCTTCCGCGCCGGCACCGGCGGCTTGCACTCGGCGGAGAATTGATTTGAACTGCGAATGAACACAATCTTGAGAAAGGAATCATGTCTATGAAATTAAATCGCCATCTCAGCGCGGAGCGAATTTTTGTAACGGCAATTCTATTTTCAGGTGCCGTCAGTTGCTTTGGCGCTAATCTTCCGGAGGAACTTGCGGAATCAGATCGCTATTTCGGAAGTGGCGGCACAAATGCGCCGTTGCTCGAACTTGATTGGTTCAGCGGGCCTCAAACCGTGGAATTTTGCCGGGTTAGCCAGTCTGGAAGTGTTTCAAGTGCGCGTAATGTAATCAATTGGGCGATTCAAGGAGGCCACCGAGCGCAGCTTGACCAAACAAATCTTCAATTTTTGGTAATGACGATGAACTCTTTGCCAGCGCCAGTAAGCCAGACATTGCCGAAGGATCGGCTCTTAGTGGTTCGAGGACTTCGCACTAATCTATGGTTTGAATTCACTTACGACCGTGCCAATGTTCCAAAAGAAGTCGAGAAACTCTACGAGATTACCGGCGCATATTTGGAATGGTTCATGCCTGAAGTAAATGGTCGTCAAATCGCTCACTCTGAATACGGACACTATTTTACCAGCCAAGCAGTAATTGGTTCATTTCATGTTGCAGCATCAGCGCCACTTGCAGTTTCTTCGGGTGTAAACGGTCTAATGGTTTGGAATTTGGCCAAAGGAACAGCCGCGCCACTTTTGTTTATGAAGGGCATGCCAAATGCAAACTTTGAAGGTCCGTGGAACACCGCATCAATTTCACCTGACGGAAACATAATTGCTTACGCTTCTCAATACGCAACCTATGCAATGGATTGGAAGGCTGAAAAGATTTTGTGGCAAAAGAATTCACTAGGTGGGATCGGGTATGACAACAAAATCGCAATTGGTGGTGACAAAGGGCAATTCCTCTTTATAGCAGCAGTGGGGCAGATTGAACGGTGGGACTTGGCGACCGGCAGGCAACTCGCCGTTTTGGCGACCAACCAACCTACAATTCATTTCTTGGGAACATCGCGAGATGGAAAAGTCTTGGTGGTAGGGTTTAGTGGTATGGAGTCTTGGCCAACTTCAATTACGGTTTGGAAATCAGGAGAAGACAAGCCGTCCGCAAGCACTACTTTGCCTGAATCTTCAGGTGTCGGAATTTTACCCGATGGACGTAGAATTGCGTTCAGTGTGTTTGGGCAAAAAAGCCTCAAAATTTGGGACTGGCAAAATGATACGATCAAAGAAATTCCATTCCGACTTCCTTACGCTTCGTCTCATGCTTACTCAATTTTTTGGTCTCCTGATAAAACACGATTCGCAGCGTATGTGGACACATATCCGTCATCGATCGTCGTTTATGATGCACTTAACTGGAAACCGTTGGCGCATTGGAAATGTGGGCAAGTGATGAGCGATGCAAAATTTGATTTTGCCAGCGATGGAGAATTTGTCGAATTGCGAGATCACGATTTGACCGGCTTGGATGTGAAATCATTATCAGAGTCAAAATAATCCATCTGAATCCGTGTCAATCCGCAGTTAAAAATTTATGAGCACAGCCTATCAAATTGTCGTTTGCGGCAGCATTGTTCCCGATCCGCTGCAAACGCTTGAACCCGTCGCGTCGCCCACCGGGCCGGCGTTGAAAAATGAAATGATGCTGCCCGCCGTCCTCGATCCGTGGGCGGGCCACGCGCTTTACGAAGCCGCGAATCTGGCGAAGAACCAGCCCGGCAGCAAAGTCTGGCTCGTCAGCCTCGGCCCGAAGGCCAAGCTCCAGCAGGTGATGATGACCGTCGCGCAAAAAGTGCCGTTTGAACTCGTCGCGCTCGACGGTTCGGCCAGCGGCTTCACCGATGCGACCGAGACGGCGGCGGCGCTCGCCGACGCCATTGCCGCGATTCCGGGCCTCGACAAATCCAAGCTGCTGGTGTTCGGCGGCTGGGAATCCGCCTCGCGCGGCGCGGGCGCGACGCTGCAAATCGTCGGCGAACGCCTCGGCATCGTGGACCAGTTTCAAGGCGTGGATCAGCTCACGGTGAACGCCGACGGTTCGCTGGAAATTCTGGAGCGCATCGAAGGCGGCAAGCATCAGGTTTCAAAATGCGCGGGCGCGCCGGCGTTGCTCGGCTGGGCCACCGGCAATTTGCCGGAACCGAAAAACAATCCGCAGGTCGGCATGGTCAACATGCGCACGGTGATGCCGGCGCTGCAAAAAGCCAAGCCGACGAAGCTGGCCGGCGAAGGTTTGAGCTTTGCCAGCGTGGCGCTGCCGAAACAATTGCGCGAAACCCAGATTGTGAAAGACAAATCTCCGGACGGCATCGCGAAAGAAATTGTGGAATGGATTAAGAAATGAGTGAACCGTTGAATTGTTAAATCGTTACATCGTGAAATAAAAATATGGAAACCATTCTTGTTCTCGCCCACACGGAAAATGACGGTTCGCTCGCCAAGTCAGCGCGCGAAGCCTTGCACGCGGCGGCGACGCTGCACAAATCTCTCGCCGACTCAAAGCTCCTCGTGGGTTTGATCGGTGAAAATATTCAAGCGGCGGCGAACTCCATCGCGGCCAGCCCGGTGACAAAATATTTCGGCGTGACCGGCGCGGAGTTTTGCCAATCGCGCTACGCCACGGATGCGGCGGCGGCGGAAGCTGTTTTCAAGGCGGCACAGGCGACGGTGGTCGTGGCTCCGGCGACTTCGCGGTGGGCACGCGTTTTGCCCGGCGTCGCGCAACGGCTTGGCGGACGAGCGGACACGCACGTCACCGGCGTGGCGGTAGCCGATGGAAAAATTTCCGTGAGCCGCTGGTATTACCGCCAGCGCATGGAAGGCGTGCTGACGCGGACGCCGCGTCCGTGGATTCTTGGGATTGATCCCGGCAGTCAGACTGCGTGCGACTGCGGCGCGGGCACGGCGACGGTGGAAATGGTTCCGGTAAATCTCACCGATGCGAACAAGCGCACTACGGTCGTTGGCATTCGAGAACCGAAGGCCGACGCGCAGACGATTCGGCCTGACGCGCAGTTGTTGTTTGTCACCGGCGCGGGCTGGACGAAAAAACAAGCCGACGGCCAGACGCATTTGCCGGAGGCGGAAAAATTGATTCTCGGTTTCTTGAAAGCTTCGCGCGCCTCGCTGGGCAGCAGCAAATCGCTGGTGGATTTGGGCGGTGAAGGCCAGGCGGTGCTGCCGTTTTTGTCGCACCTCAACCAGGTTGGTCAGACCGGTGCGACGCCGCGTCATGCGAAAGGTTTGAGCACCTGTTGTCACGGCGAGGAGCCGCACACGGTCGGCTGGCGGTTCATCGGCGAACGCCGCGCCATCAGCCTGGACCCGAATTGCGGCTGGGCGCGCGGCAAGGCGGATGTGCTTTACGTGGCGGATGCGTTTGCCGTCATTGCCAAAGTGAACGAGCTGCTGGCGGCCGGCGGCACGCCGTGATTTGGACAGTGTTGGCACGTTAATTTGCTTGAATTCGTCCGTGAACAAGCGGAGTTTCATGGCATTGCCATGCCGCGAATATTCGACATCGTGCTGGGAAGCGCCGGACTGGTGGTGGCCGTCGGGCTGATCGGCTGGGGGATTTTTCACACGCTCAAGAAAAGCGATGATCCGGCCAAAATGCTTTTCAAGCTGGCTTTCACCGTTCCCTTTCTGGTGGGCTGCCTGTGGCTGGGCAGCAAAATGGGGCCGTTCGGCCCGTTCCTGATTGTATTCATGGCGATCATCATGACTGTGATGTGGACGCCGCACATCGCCGAAATGCTTTTCAGTCCGCTGACGAATCTGTTTGATGGCGGCTCGGAACCGCCGGAAAAAAAGCCGCTTTATTCCATCGCCCTGACCAAGCGGAACCGGGGCAAGCCGCATGAAGCTGTGGCGGAAATCCGCCAACAACTGGAAAAATTCCCAAATGATTTCGAGGGCATCATGCTGCTGGCGCGCGTCCAAGCGGAGAGCCTGACGGATTTGCCGGGCGCGGAAAACACGCTGGAACATTTTTGCGACCGGCCGGATACGCCAATGAAACTGGTGGCCGCCGCCTACACGCAGCTTGCGGACTGGCGTTTGAAACTCGCGGCGGATGTGGAGGGCGCGCGGGCGGCGTTGCAAAAAATCGTCACGCGTTTTCCCGACACCGAAGCCGCCTTGCAGGCCGAACAGCGGCTGGCGCATCTGGTCGAGACGGGAAAAGTCATCCTCGCGCAGCACGACCGGCAGGGTCTAGCCGTGCCGGAGGGTGCGCAAAATATCGGGCTGCTCGATTCGACGGCCTTTCTAAAACCGCAGGAGATTGAGCCAGGTCAGCAGGCGGCGGCGTATGTCCAGCACCTCGAAGCGCATCCGCACGACACCGAAGCGCGCGAGAAGCTGGCCATGATTTACGCGAAAGATTTCCATCGGCTCGACCTCGCGACGCTGGAATTGGCCCACTTGATCAACGAGCCGAAACACAAGCCCAAGCAGGTGGCGCACTGGCTGAATTTGCTGGCGGATTTCCAGATCGAACTCGGGGTGGATGTGGCCACGGTGCGGGCCACCCTCGAACAAATCGTGGACCAATTTCCCAGTCTGCCCGTGGCCGACATTGCGCAACGGCGGCTGGCGCACTTGAATTCCGAGTTCAAAGGCCGGCAAAAAACCGCAGAGGTAAAGCTCGGAAATTACGAGCAAAACATCGGCTTGAAATACGGCTCGCCGCGCAAACCGTAGGGGTGGCGTGGGCGCGTGCGGCCGCGTAAAATTCCCGCCGCTTCCAAAATGGCCGCGCTGGATTTTTCCGGCACGAACGCAAGTTTTTCCCATTGGCTGCAAGGAAACATTGATATTAGTTTGCGGCATTCTTACAATTTGCGCGTTACAGGTGACGCGCGCGCGGAAACCATCGGACAAAATAATCCCGCCGCGCCACCTCCATGCCATACCATGAGCGCCGACAATCAAAGTCCCTACAACGCCACCGTCATCGGTCGCGAGGAAATCAATCCGCAACTGGTGATTCTGCGGGTGCGGCCCGACGCGGAGATGTTTGAATTCAAGCCCGGCCAGTTCGGCGTGCTGGGTCTGCAAGGCGGCGCGCCGCGCGTGCTGGAAGCCGCGCCAGAAGAAGTTCCATCCGAGCCGGACAAGCTGATCCGCCGCGCTTACAGCATCGCGTCCTCCAGCCTCGAGCGGCGCTATGTGGAATTTTATCTCACGCTCATCACCAGCGGCCAACTCACGCCGCGCCTGTTTGCTTTGAAGCACGGCAGTCGTGTTTTTCTTGGCCCGAAAGCCAGCGGCATTTTCACGCTCGACCGCGTCGCGCCCGGCAAGGCGGTAATCCTGGTCGCCACCGGCACCGGCCTCGCGCCCTATATTTCAATGCTACGCACGATGCTGGTGAACGACGGCGAGCGCCGGTTTGTGGTGCTGCACGGCGCGCGTTACGGCTGGGACCTGGGCTATCGCGGCGAACTCGAAAGCCTCGCGCGGCTGCGTCCGAATTTCACCTACATTCCCAGCATCACGCGGCCGGATCAGGACCCGCATTTTCACGGGCGCACCGGCCGCATCCAGACGCTGATTGAGCAGGGTGTGCTGGAAGCCGAATCCGGCGTCACGCTGGATCCAACCAAGGCCGAAGTTTTCCTGTGCGGCAATCCCGACATGGTCAACCTCGTCAAAATTATTTTAGAGGGCAAGGGATTCGCCGCCAAAAACGATAAAGCCCCGGCCACCATCCACGTCGAAGAATATTGGTGAGCCGCGTCCGGCGGGCACCACCAAAAAAATTTGCGGCGCAGAATGCCTTTGGGGACATTCTGCGCCGCGCTGACTATTTGGCCGGAATAATTTCGGCCGTTTGCAGTTTTACTGGTCCGAGCAAACCGGATTCCAGCAGCGGCGCATCTTTCGTCCAATGATGCCAGGTCGTGAACGTCAGCCGGCCGGTCGGACTGGTTTTGCCGTCCAGCAGCCACTGCGGCCATACCTTGAGCTGCTTGCCATCCCACTCGCGATCTTCCGGCAACTGCTCGTCGCCGATGAGCCGGTTCGGCCAAAGGTTCGTGACTTTGACCACCAGCTTATTTGTTCCCGATTTGGCGGCGCTGGTGATGTTCACGCGGAACGGCGGTTTCCAAAGCACGCCGAAGTTTTGGCCGTTCAAGGAAACTTCTGCGAAATTTTTCACCGCGCCGAGATCCAGCCAGAGTTCACGACCGGCCCCCAATCGGTCGGCGGGAATTTCAATTTCCTTTTCATAAGTCGCCGTGCCGGAAAAATACCGCACGCCATCATTCGTGTGGTCGGTCCACGAAATTAATTTCTCCAATGCGACCGATGCCGGCGCGCCCCAGTTCGGCGGGAAACTTAAATTCCATTCGCCCGAAATTTCCTGCGGCGCGGGCACGTCCGCTGCGTCAGCGTGCAGAATTTTGCCGCTGGCCGTGCACAAAACGGCATTGCCATTTCCCCACGCTTTCACGGTCGGCGAGCCGGCGCCCGCCGCGCTCGTTTCCCATTGCGGCGGCTGGCCGGTGCTCGCGTTCACGAACAGCGTGAGCGTGTCATTTTCATGCACGGTCACATGGCTGGGCTTGCCATCGAGCGTATAATCCACGCGCAATTCCTTTTCGTGATTCACCGTCGGATCGCGGCCCAGCGTGTCGTTGTTGACCGCAATCGGCTGTCCGTCGCGCGCGAGTTCGGAAATTTTCGCGGTCACATCCATGCTGCCGGCACCGTCCGTGGCCGCGTAAACGGCGTGCTGAATTTCCAATTTTGGCGCCGCAGACAATTCGGTGGCAACGCTGCTGCTGCTGACGGCAACCAAATGATCCGCGCGATCCGCTGCGTGGCGGAAGATGACGAACACCGAGCCGGCCGGTTCAAAATTCAGCCGCACCTGGGTGCGTCCGGCTTGCGCGCTCCACACCGGCGCGGGCTCGATGACGCCGGTGTCCGGATGCCACAGTTCCGGCTGCTTGCCAGCAACGCGGAACGTGCAATTGGCCGAGTCAAACTGCCGCCGCTGGTTGGAGATGAAATAAATATCGGCTTCGCCGGCGACGCGATGCACATAGGCCAGCCGCGATTTGGTGACCGCGTTGGTGAATTCAAAATCCGGCTTTAAATTTTGCGCCGCGAAGACATCGGCCAGCGCTTTGCCCCAAACAATGCGGCCTTTGCCGGCGGCATTTTCCAGCACGCTGCTGCCGTCGCACGGACCCCAAAGCTCATCCGCAATTTTTTTTACCTGCGCATCGCAGCGCGGAAAATCCGTCAGGCTCGGTGAATGTTGCGGGCGCGGGCCGACCACGGTGGCACCGGCGCGCACCAGTTCCTGGAGGCGCTGCATTAATTGCGGCGTCATGTCCGAATCCGTCGGCGGCAAAATCAGCGCGGCATAACTCGCGCCGCTGGGCAAAGTGAGTCGGCCGTTTTTCACTTTTGCGCCATGCAGCAGCACGTCGGCATTGATGGCGTCGTAATCGTAGCCGGCGGGCAGCGCGGGATTGCCGACCCGCATTTCCACTGGCGCGCTTTCACCGGTGAAATACGCGGCGTCCGCCACGGCGCGTCCTTGTTGCAACAAAAATTCGCAGTGCGAAATATAATCAATCCACGCCTTGCCCTGATTCCACCACGTTTCCGTGCGCTCGAAATGAAAACCCCACTGGCCCATCGTCATGCCCGGCCAGCGGTTGGTCCACGGCTGCATGGCGTAACGGTGAAAGATATAGCGGTTCAAGCCCTGGCAATACATCAGGTCGCCAAGCGTCTTGAGCTGATACGGATCATTCTGCCAGCGGCCAGGTTCGGGACTCGCCGTGAACGACTCCGCGCCGACGATGGTCTTGCCGTAAATATGCGCGATGGAAGCGGCGAGCTTGACGGACGGATGCCCCTGGCTGCCGGTCCAAAATTCGCCCATCACCACATCCGCCGGCGCGCCACATTGCAACGATTCAAACGGCCCGGTGTAAGGCTCGACCGCATTCAGCAAACCATGCTGACGGCAAAGCTCGGCAAAATGGCCGTAATAATTTTCCGCAAACAAATCGGCGATGGTGCGGCGCACGTCCCAAAGAAAACGCTCGGACGCGGCGGGATTGTCCACGACCCGGCCGGTGAACGCGGGCAAAAATTTCAGCAGATCGTAGCCGCGCCGTTTTTGAAATTCTGCGCGGAAATTTTTATTCCAGTTCTGGCCGCCGACTTCGTAGCTGTCAATCAGTGAACAGTTGAGCGCCTTGCCGGCCAACGGGCCGATGTCATCGAGCACTTTCTGCATGAAGCCGTCCCAATGCGCATCGAGCGCGGTCTTGCTGAACTTGTCGCATTCCAGTCCTTCGCCTCCGTAGGCTGCGGGATGATTGTTCACGCCGGTCGGCGTGTAGCCGAGCCGCAAAACCACCCATTCGCCGGCGGGTGCCTGCCAGTTCAAATGGCCGTCCGCCGCCAGTTTGGAAGTCAGGTCAACCACTTCGCGCTGTTGAATGACGCCTTCTGCTGTGTCGTCGCTTCCGGGCGAGGACAGCACGGCATTGCCGTTGAAACCCGCTTTGGCGTCAATGTTTTCAATGGTCAAACGCGGGGCAAGCTCGATTTCAGCCAGCGGAATTGACGTGGCCTTGACCTTGGCGCCCAGCGCGGTGAATTGCACGCGCCAAAAACGGGCCGCGACGGAACGGTCGCCCAGCGTCACCGTGCGCGCGGCGGAACCGCGCCGGCCAAATGCAAAAGGCTTCAAGGTGCGGAACGCCAGGCCGTCATCGGAAACCTGAATCTCGCCGCTGCATTCGGGCATGCCCGGCCCGCCGGTAATTTTCACCGTGCGCGCCGAAAACGGTTTTTGAAATTCCAGTTGCGCAAATTGTGGTTGGCCGCGCTTGGGCGCGGGCAGAGGAATAAATGTTTGCGGATCACCGTCCGTAAGCGTATTGCCGGGCGACTGGCCGCCGCTCGCGGTTGCCACCGGCGAAAAATCTTTCATGCGCACGCCCTCGTCCGCTGGCGCGGGAAACGCGAGCACCGCGATGTCGCGGTAAAAACCCAGCGTCGTGGGTGGCTGTGGCAAAAGCGCGTTGAAATTGGTCGGCCCGATCACCCGCAGTTCGCTGGTCGTGACGCGCTGCATCGCGTTGGTCACCGTGTTCCACGGGCCGCCGCTGCTCGACCAGCCCGCGCAGTTTTCCACGCAGAGTTGCAATCCCAGCCGGTTCGCCTCCTGCACGGCAAACTTAAAATCCGCGCGCCATTCGGGGCTCATGAACGGCACGTCGCCGCGCGGAATGCCGCAGTCCACGTTCACGATGGTCGCGCCGCCGAGACCGATTTGCTGCATCGCTTCGAGGTCGGCGGTGATGCCAGCTTTTGTGATGTTACCATTCATCCAATGCCACCACGTCTGCGGCTTGGCGGCATCCGGCGGATTTCGAAAACCGTTTTCCAGCGAATCCGTTGGCGCGGCGAGCGCAGCGCACGTTAAGCCAAACATGGCGGAACCCAGCAGCAGACGAGGTAATTTCATAATGGGAATTTGAAAAGATATAAGGTAATCCCGCATTCTGTTGGTGAACCCTTCCCCCTGACAAGCGCAAAGATGAAATTAAACCCGAAGCCAAAATTGCTCCGCCTACAGCGGCGCTGCCCCATTGTAAAAAAATGGCGGCAATTTTTCAGCCGCCGCGCGGTTGGCCCAAAAGAAAACGGTTAGAGCTGCTGGAGGCGGTAGAAGATGACGGGTTGGGTGTTGTCGAGGACGATGGTTTGGGCGGCGTTGGTGGGCGCGTAACTCTGCAGCGGCGTCCAGGTGACGGGCGCGGCGAGCGAGGTGGCATATTGGAGCTGGTAAGTGGCGCCGGGATTGGCGAAGAGCGTGAGCGCGCGGCCGTGGCCGGTGTCGGCGAGCGGGCGAAGCAGCGGCTGGCTGCCGACCACGACCACTT
>CAJAQO010000242.1 GCA_903944085.1 uncultured Verrucomicrobia subdivision 3 bacterium | reverse complement strand
GGGGGATTCGAACCCCCGATACCTTTTGGGTATTCACGCTTTCCAGGCGTGCGCGTTAAACCACTCTGCCACCTCTCCACGCGTTTATTTACAAGCACTTACACAATCAAAACGATTTGCAAATTGACAATCTGCTACTGCAATTTGATGCTGTTTTGCTGTTTGTATGAAAGACAGTATTGCAGCACCAAAGAACTTTTGGCTAAATACGCCGTCTGCAAACCCGATTCGTTATCTGCCATCGGGCATTTATTTCTCACGAATTCGCGTCCGGGGCAAGCTCATTCGTCATTCAGTCAAAACCAATACGCTGTCAGTCGCCAAACTCCGGCTCGGTGATATGGAAAAAGTCGAGCGCCGGCGCGTTGAAATTCAAGGTGCCGTTAGCAGCGGAAACATGCGGTTGACGCTGTTTTAACTTGAAGTTTTCGTGAGGAAGCGAAGAATTCCTCTGGTTTAGTTCGATAAAGGAGCTTTGAAAAATATGCCGCACCCCGATCTTGCTGTTGGCAAGGAACAATCAAACATTGTTTCTTCATTTCAGGCCGCGCCACCACGTGATTGCACATTCATAGAATCCGACTGGCGCGCGCTCACGCCGTTTTGGTATCCGGTCGCGTTTTCACATGAAGTCAAAGACCAACCGTTTGCCGCAAAATTGCTGGACGAACGGATTGTTATTTTTCGCGTGAACGGACAGATTACCATCGCGCGCGATTTGTGCCTGCACCGTGGCGCGCCTTTAAGTTCCGGCAAGATTGAAGAAAACGAAATTGTCTGCGGCTACCACGGTTTTCGCTACAACGCCGCCGGCCAATGCGTTTGCATTCCCGCGCATCCCGGCGCGGCGATCCCGCCGAAGTTGAAAGTGAAAATTTTCCCCGTGCAGGAAAAATACGGTTTGATTTGGACGCGGCTCGTGGACAACGGCCCGTCGCCGTTTCCCGATTTCAAGGGATGGGACGACCCGAATTATTTGCAAGTGCTGCCGAACAGCGTTGAGTTGAACGCGTCCGCCGGCCGCCAGGTCGAGGGCTTTCTTGACGTCAGCCATTTTGCGTTCGTCCACGTCGGGACTTTTGGAGAACTGGACAACCGCGAAGTGCCGAGCTATCCCGTGGAACTCACGGACGCCGGCTTTCGCGCCGACTACATCAGCACCGTGAGTAATTATTCGACCGGCTTCAAACATCTTAACCCGCCCGGTTTCAAATGGCGGCGGCTTTTTGAAACATGGCTGCCCTTCACCGCCAAGCTCACCGTGTTTTTCCCGAACGACGGACAACTGCACATTTTGAACGCCGCGTCGCCGGTTTCCGCGCGCAAGACACGCGTGTTCGTGCCGATCTGCCGCAATTTCGACAAGGACGCGCCGCTCCAGCCGACGCTCGATTTCAACCACCAGGTTTTCGCCGAGGACAAGGCCATCGTCGAACAGCAATTTCCCGAGGATTTGCCGATCAATTTGCAGGAAGAAGTCCACATCCGCGCCGACAAAAGCTCCATCACCTACCGGCAAGGGCTGGCGAAACTCGGTCTCGGCCGCAGTTTCACCGCGTAAAAATCAGCGCGCCACCGTTCCCTCGATCTGCCCATGCGGCTCGTCCGTCGGAACGAACAACTCGTTTTTATTTTCCAGGCCGAAAGGCTTTAGATTGATGAGCAAGCAATGCTTGTTCGGCATCGCGATGTGGATTCTTAAAATTTCTTTTACAGCTTTCAACGCGGCCTCGCCCATTTGAAACAATGTGACTTGCACCGACGGGCTGAAATTTTTTGCAAACACCGTGAGCAGCGCGTTCAGAACCTTTTCATTTGTCGCCGTATAGCTCTTCGGCTTCTTTGCAAAAGTCCAGGTTGCCTTCAGCTTCGTCGCGCAGATACGATCGCTCGTTTCCGGCAAGGTGGTGAATTCGTCGCGGAGGAAATTTTCAAAACCCGACGCCGTTGATTTCAGGATGAACAATTCCTCGATGCCGGATTCCACTTCGATTTTTTTGCGCGTCGTGATGATTTTTGAAAACGGTTTCGCCGCGCTTTTTTCCAGAAACGCATGGGCGTGCGGCTTGCCACCGACGGAAATCCGATCCCAGCAACGTTCCGTCAAATTCACGTCGACACGGCTGACGTGTTGGTATTTCGCGAGAAAATGTTCACCAAGCAAAATGCCAAATGGCTCCGTCTCCGCGCCGAGCTTTTGCTTCGCCAAAATGTTGACGGTGTTTTTGACCGAGTCCGTCGCCACCACGAGCGAGTTGTCGGCCTTCGTATAAGATGCGTCAAAATCACCTTGAAGCATCACCTGCACGTCCAATTCCTTAATTGAATGAATTTTTCCGGCGCGAAAAACTTTCAGCACGCGCACCTTGGCTTTGCCGTAATTGTGCTGGATCAATTTCATTTTCCGAAAAAATCAAAGCGTGGCGAATGATTCGTCCAAAACTTCCAGCAGAAAATCCGCGTCAGCCTGTGTGATGCACATCGGCGGTGCGAAACGGATCGTCTGCCCCCACAAGCCGCCTTTGCCAATGAGCAGGCCGAGTTCGCGCGCTTTTTCCAAAACCATCGCGCACTCGGCGGATGCGGGCGCTTTCGTGACGCGATCCTTAACCATTTCGATACCGATCAGTAAACCTCGGCCGCGCACGTCGCCGATGATTTTGTGTTTCTCTTTCAGCTTGTTCAAACCGGCGTGGATGTGATTGCCGAGCTTGAGCGAGTTTGCCTGGAGATTATCTTTCTCGATGACTTCAAGCACCGCCTTGCCCATCGCGCTGACAACCGGATTGCCGCCAAACGTGTTGAAATGAACCTTGCCCATGAGCGACTGCGCGATTTTATGCGTCGTCACCACGGCGGCGAGCGGACAACCGTTGCCAATGCCTTTGGCCATCGTGACGATGTCGGGAATCACGTCCTGCGTCTCGAAGCCCCAGAAATGCGTGCCGGTGCGGCCAAAGCCCGTCTGCACTTCATCCGCAATACACACGCCGCCGGCGGCGCGGACATACTCGTAAGTCTGCTTGAGATAGCCCTGCGGAAACTCCACAAAGCCGCCAACGCCTTGAATGGATTCGGCGATAAAGCCGGCGACCTTGCCGGGCGTCGCGTAATCAATCACCTCTTTGACATCGTTGGCATACTTTTTTCCGGCGTCTGCGTCGTCATAGCCAAACGAGCCGCGATACTGATACGGCGCGAGCGCGTGATGCACGCCGAAACTGTGCGGCACGTTATATTTCCAATTGCTGTGCGCCGTGACGCCCATGGTGGACGCGCTGCCGCCGTGATACGCGTTGCGCAATGAGATGACGTCGTAATTCTGCGTGTAAGCCCGCGCCATGAGCAGCGCGAGGTCGTTCGCCTCCGAACCGGAATTCACAAAATAGCACGCCTTCAAATCGCCCGGCATTTTCGCCGCGAGTTTCTCGGCGTATTGCGCCACGTTCGGGTGTAAATAAATCGTCGTCGAGTGCTGATAAATCTCATTCTGTTTATTCGCCGCCGCGACGACGTGCGGATGGCAATGCCCCACGCTGATCGTCACAATGCCGCCGAGCCCGTCGAGATAGCGCTTGCCCGTCTCGTCCCAAACATATTGCATCGAACCCTCGACGACCATGAGCGGTTTTTTGTAATAGAGAAAAATGCCGGGGTTCATGAACTGCTTGCGCAACGCGAGCACTTCGTCCGCAGACGGGCCGGAATATTTTTTTTGCTGATGACTGGTGGGAGGCAATGTTGATGTCTTCATTTTTCTTAATGGGTTAAATCATTTTTTCGGTTCCGGCGCAAGCTTGCGTCCGATGAGATATGCGGCGAAGGCCACGGCGAAGCCGATAAACCACGCGTAATTGTAAAGATGCGCGAGAAATGGCGGCACGCTGTCGGCGGAAAGCAGTTTCACGTTCACCAAAAATCCTGGCAAGCTTGGCAGCGCGCCAATCGCCAATGAAATCAAGGCGACGACGCTGATGCCGTTTGTAAAACGATATTCTCCGTCCGCTTGATAAAGCGCGGTGACGTTCAGTTTGCAACGGCGGCAGACAAAATAATCCGCGATCAAAATTCCGCCGATCGGTCCGAGCAACGCGCTGTAGGCGATGAGCCAGGTAAAGATATAGCCGTTCGGGTCGGCCACGAGTTTCCATGGCATCATCAAGATGCCGACGATGCCGGTGATGAGCCCGCCGATGCGGAAGGAAATCTTTCTCGGCGCGAGCTGCGCGAAATCATTCGCCGGACTGACAACGTTTGCCGCGATGTTCGTCGCGAGCGTGGCGATGCAAAGCGCCAGCATCGCGACGACGAGCACGACGGGACTTTTGAAATGCGTCAGCACATCTACCGGATTCCAGATCGTTTCACCGTAAATAATCGTCGTGGCCGACGTGACGGCGACGCCGATGAACGCATACAGCGCCATCGTCAGCGGCAGGCCGAGCGTCTGGCCGATGATTTGGTCGCGCTGCGATTTGGCGTAGCGCGAGAAGTCGGGAATGTTCAGCGAGAGCGTCGCCCAAAAACCAACCATGCCAGTGAGCGCGGGAAAAAAGTAAGTCCAGAATTGTCCGGCCTTCGGCTGGCCTGCGTCGAACGCCGACGGCTGCGACAGGATCGCCCCAAAGCCGCCCGCCGCGCGCCACGCCCACCACAGCAGCAGCAATCCGAGCGCGATGAGCAGCGGCGCTTTGATGTTCAGCAGCCAGCGGATCGTTTCGATGCCGCGATAAATCACGAACATGTTCACGCCCCAGAAAAAAAGGAAGCAAAGGAATTGTCCGCCCGTGATGCCGAGCCAGTTCGTTGCCGTCGCGGGATGCAGATTGAAAATCGTCACGCAAATTTTGTAGATCGCCTCGCCGCCGATCCACGTTTGGATGCCGAACCACCCGCACGCGACGAGCGCGCGGAGGATGGCCGGCACGTTCGCGCCCTTCGTCCCGAACGATGCGCGGCAATAGACCGGAAACGGAATTCCGTAAAGCGTTCCGGCGTGCGCGTTCAGGATCATCGGGATGAGCACGATGAGGTTGCCGAGAAAAATCGTGAGGATGGCCTGCCACCAGTTCATGCCGCCGCCGATGAGGCCTGACGCGAGCATGTAGGTCGGGATGCACGCGGACATGGAAATCCACAGCGCCGCGAAGCTCAACATGCCCCACTTGCGTCGCGATGGTGGCACGGGCGCGAGGTCGGCGTTGAATAGCCGGCTCTGCTCGATGTCAATTTCGACATCGGGCGCGTTGGCCGCAAGGCCGGCGGGAATTGGCTTCATGCGGACTTCATTTCAGACCCCGATGTCCTCGTTCCACAACCGCGGTTTGGCCGCGATGAATTCCCGCATGAGCCGGATGCACTCCTCGTTTTGCAGGACCTCCACCGTCACGCCGGACTGGCGCAAATGCTCTTCGTCGCCCATGAATGTGACGTTTTCACCAATCACGACACGGGGAATTTTGTAAAGTTTGATCGCGCCGGAACACATCGGACACGGCGAAAGGGTCGTGTAAATCGTGCAGCGCTCATAAACCTTGGCGGGCAGGCGACCGGCATTTTCCAGCGCGTTCATTTCGCCGTGATGAATCACGCTGCCGCGCTGCACGCGCTGGTTGTGGCCGCGCCCGATGATTTTTCCGTCGCAGACCAGCACCGAGCCGATGGGGATGCCGCCGGCCGCGAGCCCTTTTTTTGCTTCATCAATCGCCGCTTGTAAAAACGGGTCGGTCATAAATTAAAAATGGCTCGGCTTACGCCGTAAAAAATTTCCGCGCCCGATTTTGCCGACGAATTTTCCGTCGCGCACGGCAACTTCGCCGCGCACGGTGACGACGCTTGGCCGGCCTTCGATTTTCCAGTCTTCAAACACGCTGTAATCCACGTTGATGTGGTGAGTTTTTGCGGAAATTTTGCCGCGATAATCCGGATCAAAAACGACGAGGTCGGCGTCCGCGCCAGGCTGGATCGTGCCCTTGCGCGGGAACAGGTCGAACGTCTTCGCGACCTGCGTGCTGGCGACGTTCACGAATGTGTGTAGGTCTATCTTGCCCGCCTTCACGCCATAGGTGTAAAGCAGATTGATGCGATCTTCGAGCGACGGAATGCCGTTGGGAATCTTCGCAAAATTATTTTTGCCCATCTTTTTCTTCGTTGTGAAATCGAACGGGCAATGATCCGTGGCGACAGTTTGCACGAGACCGTCGCGCAGTCCGTTCCAGAGAACTTCCTGATTTCGCTTGTCGCGCAGCGGTGGCGACATGACATATTTCATGCCTTCGGATTTGGGCTTCTCCGCGTAAGATTTGTCGAGCGTGAGATATTGAATCAAGGTTTCGATGCTCACGCGAACGCCGCGTTGGCGCGCGGCAATGGCGCGGTCGAGCGCTTCCTTGCAGCTCAAATGCACGATGTAAGTCGCCGCGCCGGTGAGTTCGGCGAAGCTCATCAAATGATTCACGCCCTCGGCCTCGACTTGCGGCGGACGGCTTTCGTGATGCTGGCCGGAATCGGTTTTGCCGGCGGCGAGCAATTCCTTCGCGCGCTCGGCGATGAGCGTTTCATTTTCGCAATGCGCCGTGACGATGACACCAAGTTCCTTCGCGAGTTTGAGCGTGCGATAAAGTTCCGTGTCATCCACGCCGAACGCACCTTTGTAGGCGAGATAAACTTTAAACGAACTGATGCCGCGCTTCACAATCTCACGAAGCTGCCCTTCAGTTTGATCGTCGAACTTCGTCACACTCATGTGAAAGGTGAAGTCGCACGCGGATTTGCCGACGGCCTGTTTCATCCACAACTCGAAGCCGGCGAGCGCATCGTCCGCGCGCGACGGAGCGCACATTTCGATGAGCGTCGTCGTGCCGCCGATAAGCGCGGCGCGGCTGGCGGTCTCGTAAGTGTCCTTCGCGAAGGTGCCCATGAACGGCAGATAAATATGCACATGCGGATCAATAAATCCGGGAAAAATAAATTTTCCCTTCGCGTCAATCACCTCCGCACCTTTCGGCGGCGCGATGTTTCGGTCAATGCGCGTGATGGTCTCGTTTTCGCAGAAGATGTCTGCGACGTAGCGTTCACTGGCGGTTACGATTTCTCCATTTTTAATCAACAGGCTCATATTTCCTCCAAATTATTTCTTTTCCGTGTGCCAGATGTCACCTTCGCCGTAGCTGAACCAGCGGCTCGTGGTGACTTTTTGCTGCGTGAAAAATTGCACGCCTTCGCGGCCTTGCATGTGCAGGTCGCCGAAGAACGACTCATTCCAGCCGTTGAAAGAAAACCACGCCATCGAAGCCGGCACGCCGATGTTGATGCCGACCATGCCGCAGTTGACGCGGTGCTTGAACTCGCGCGCCGCCTTGCCCGAGCGCGTGAAGATGGACGCGCCATTGCCGTAGAACGATTTATTCGCCAGCTCGATGGCTTTGTCCAAATCGTCCATGTGCATCACGTTCAGCACCGGCCCAAAAATTTCTTCTTTTGCCACAGTCATCCCATTTTGAACGTGATCCAGAATCGTCGCGCCGACGTAAAACCCATTTGGCGCCTCGGATACTTTCACGCCGCGACCATCGGCGGGAATTTTTGCGCCTTCCTTCACGCCGGTCTCGATCAATTCCAAAACGTGGTCGCGATGCTGGCGCGTGATGACCGCGCCCATGTCCGGCTGCGTTTCGCGGTCGGTTGGGCCCACCTTGATTTTGCGCGTTGCCTCGACCAGCGTCGGCAAAAAGAATTTTTCCGCGCAGCCGACGACGACCGCCGTTGAACCCGCCATGCAACGTTCGCCCGCGCAGCCGAACGCGGCTTCGATGACGCCGCGCGTGGAATTTTCCACATCGGCATCGGGCATGATGATGACATAATTTTTCGCGCCGCCGTTGGACTGGACGCGTTTGCCGTGCTTGGTGCCGACTTCGTAAATGTATTTTGCAATCGGAGTCGAGCCGACAAACGAAATCGCCTTTACCTTTGGATGCGTGAGCAACGCGTCCACGACTTCGCGTCCACCATGCACGATGTTCAGGACGCCTTTCGGCAGTCCGGCTTTTTCGAACAGCCAGGCAATTTTGATGGCCGTGAGCGGAACTTTTTCGCTCGGTTTCAACACAAAAGTATTTCCGCAGGCAATCGCAATGGGATACATCCACAGCGGCACCATCGCGGGAAAATTGAACGGCGTGATGCCGGCGCAAACGCCGAGTGGCTGGCGGATGGCCTCGCAATCAATGCCGCGCGCGACGTTTTCCAAAACCTCGCCCATCAGCAGCGACGGCACGCCGAGCGCGAACTCGACAACTTCCATGCCGCGCTTCACGTCGCCGCGTGATTCGGCCAGCGTTTTGCCGTGTTCACGCGTGTTGCTGCGGACGAGGTCTTCAAAATTATCTTCGAGCAGCATTTTGAATTTGCCGAGAATTCGCGCGCGTTCGACCGGCGGTGTTTCCATCCACGATGGAAACGCGGCGTGAGCGGCTTCGACGGCGGCATTCACGTCGGTAACCGTGCCGACCGGACATTCGGCGATGACTTCGCCAATTGAAGGATTAAAAACCGGCGTGCCGGCGACTTTCGGCTGCAGCCATTCGCCGCCGATAAAAAACGGACATGGTTCAAGTTGAGCCATAAATAAGTTAATCGCCGAAGCGCGCCGCGTGGATGTTGATCTTTTTGCTCCGCGGCATTGAGTTTAAAAACGCTCGCATTTTAGCGCGCAAGATCGTTGGATTGTTTCACGAAATCGTCGCCGCTCCATTCGCCGTCGGCCTGCACGGTTTTCTTTTGCGGTGCCGCCGCCACGGCCTTTTGTGCCGCCTTTCGTTCGGCTTGGCGTTTTACCAGGTCGGCGTGCGAAGTGAAATAATCCAGACTCTTGCCTTTGAAATCGGCCAGCGTTTCAAATTTATGCTGCGCCATGAATCCAAGCAGTTCGTCGCACATCGGCTTGACACACTCGTAGCCGAATTTCATCACGCCGGTGCAGACTTGCACGGTGTCCGCGCCGAGCAAAATAAATTCGGCGGCGTCCTTGCCGCTCTCGATGCCGCCGAGACCGGAGAGCGAACGCCCGGGAAATTCCTGGCGGATCATCGTGGCGATTTCCATGACCATGCGCAGCGCAATGGGCTTGACGGCCTTGCATGAATAACCGCCTGGTGTCGTGTAGCCTTCCACGGTCGGCTCGGGCCGCAACGTGTCAAGATTGACCCCGACAACACTGCGGATGGTGTTGATGGCGCTCAAGCCGTCCGCGCCGCCACGCAACGCCGCGCGGCTCGGATCCTCAATGTGCGTGATGTTCGGCGTCATCTTTGCCCAGAAAGGTTTCGTCGCCACGGATTTCACCCAGCCGCAAACTTCTTCAAGAATATCCGGATCTTGGCCCATCGCCGCACCCATTTTACGTTCCGGCAAACCATGCGGGCAGGAGAAGTTCAACTCAAACCCATCCACGCCGGAAGCCTCACAGCGTTTGACGATTTCAATCCATGCGTCCTTATTATATTCTTCCATGATGCTCGCAATGAGCACGCCCTGCGGATGCAAGTCTTTGCACTTCTTAAATTCCTCCGCCCAAATCTTGAACGGCCGGTCACTGATGAGTTCAATGTTTTCCCAGCCGATGACTTCGCCGCTGGTCGCGAGCAGCTTGCTGTAGCGCGGCGTGACGTTGATCACCTTGGACGCGTCGAGGCTGACGGTTTTGGCGATCACTGCGCCCCACCCTTCTTTGAAAGCCTTGCTGATGACGTTCAGATTGGTTCCAGGCGGTCCCGATCCAATGATAAATGGATTCGGCAAGCTAAGCCCATTTACGCTGGTGGCTAATGTCGGCATACGTTGATTCCTTGCTCCTTGTTTTATTTTTAACTCGCTTTGGGCCCGTTGACCACAATAATTTTCCATAAAGCATAAAATAAGGAGGAACATGAATTCCATGCTGAACCCGAAACGCACCGTTGCCGAGCTGAAGGAGCTGCGTGCATTCACGGGTGACGAGAATGGCGCGCAACGCATCGCCTTCACGCCGGTGTGGACAAAAACCCGGGCGTGGCTGCGGGAAAAACTCAAAACGCTCCCGGTCGAGATGCACACGGATGCGGCGGGAAACTTTTGGGCCACCTTGCGCGGCGAATCCGAAAATGCATTGCTAATCGGCGGGCACATGGATTCCGTGCCGAACGGTGGCTGGCTCGACGGCTGCCTGAATGTTTTGGCTGGCGTGGAAATTCTGCGCCGTATCAACGCGCAATACAACGGCACGCCGCCCATCACCATTCGCCTCGTGGATTGGGCCGATGAGGAGGGCGCACGTTTCGGCAAAAGTCTGTTCGGTTCGTCGGCGTGCTCCGGCAATCTCGACATGAACGAGGCGCGCGGCTTGAAAGACAAGGACGGAATCAAACTCCCCGAGGCGCTGGAAGAAATTGGCGTAGATTTTGAGCGCGTGAAAGACAGCGGAAAGGAATTGAAAAATGCCGCCGCTTATCTGGAATTGCACATCGAACAAGGCCCGGTGCTGCTCGACCTTGACCTGCCGCTCGGCACGGTGCTTGGAACTTTTGGCGTCGAGCGTCATGCGATCACATTTCACGGTCAGGCGGCTCATTCCGGCAGCACGCCGATGAACCGGCGCAAGGACGCGTTTCTCGCCGCCTCGAAGATGAGTGCGGAGGTTTATCGGATTGCGGAACGCAGCGGCAACGGCGTTTGCACCATCGGCTCCTGCACAACCAAGCCGGGGATCGTCACCAGCGTGGTGGAGGAATGCCGCATCACCCTTGATCAGCGGCATCTCGATTCGGTGGCGCTCGCAAAAATGTTGTCGGAAGCGCGCGCCGCCAGCGAACAATTTGCACGTGAAGGTAACGTCAGCGTCTCTTGGGAGCGGCTTTGGCAAATCGCTCCGCGCCCCTTTAATGAAGCGCTGATTGACTTGTGCGACGAAGCCATCCGCGAAACCTGCGGGAAGGCTCACCGACTGCCGAGCGGTCCTTTGCATGACGCCGCCGAAGTCGCGGCAGCCGGCGTGCCGACCGTGATGATGTTTGTCCAGAGCTTGCACGGCATCAGCCACAATAAAATTGAAGATACAAGGGAGGATCACCTCGAACTTTGCGTGCATGCGTTTGACAAGCTCACGGAAAAAACCATGCGGTGGATCATGCGCGCTTGAAATAATTGGTTCCGGCTGAATACCGGATACGCTAGAGTGAATTAATTAGGAGCTTATGCGGAACATACAACAAAAACTTTCCGTAACGCGCGGCGAACAGCGTGCTGAACTGCTTTTTAAAAACGCCCGCGTCGTCAATGTTTGCAGCGGTGAAATCCACAAAGCAAATGTCGCGGTCGAGGACGGACGCATCATCGGCTTCGGCGATTATCAGAACGAAAAGTGAAATGAGCTTCGCCGTTTCACAAATCAACCGGTTCAGCAGGACGGAATTTGTCCGCGTCATCGGCCCGGTTTTTGAGCATTCGCCGTGGATTGCAGAACTGGCTTGGTTGGGAAAGCCGTTCTTAGATTTGAAGCGTTTGCATGACACGCTTTGTGAAACCGTGAAAAAGTCTGGGGAAGAAAAGCAACTCGCTTTGATTTGCGCGCATCCCGATTTGGTGGGCCGCGCCGCGCGGGCGGGCACGCTGACCCGCGAATCCACCAACGAGCAGGCCAACGCGGGATTGAACCAGCTTTTGCCGGAAGAAATTGATTTGTTCCAAACGCAAAATGCCGCATACAAAAATAAATTTGGGTTTCCGTTTGTAATCTGCGCGCGGCTGAACAAAAAGGCGGCGATTCTCGCCGGTTTTGGAGAACGCCTGAAAAATTCACGCGAAAAGGAGATCAAAACGGCGCTTGAAGAAATTTTTAAAATCGCCGAACTTCGCCTGCGCGATTTGGTTTCCAACTGATTATGCCCGCAAAATTAAGCACGCACGTCCTCGACACCGCCCACGGCTGTCCGGCGAGCGGAATGAAAATCGAGCTGTGGTCGCTCGATGGTGAGGCGCGCGAACTAATCACGACGGCCAAAACCAATGCCGACGGCCGCACCGAGCAGCCCTTGCTTGCCGCCGACGAAATGAAACCCGGTCAATACGAAATTATTTTTTTTGTTGGCGATTATTTCGCGGCGAAATCGGGAGCACTGCCGAAAATGCGCTTCCTTGACCGCGTGCCGGTGCGTTTCGGCATCGCCGATGCCGGCGCGAGTTATCACGTCCCTTTGCTTTGCACGCCGTGGGCTTATTCGACTTATCGTGGAAGTTGAACATGAATGACGCGGGAAAAATCATGCAGCGCACGGACGTGCTGGCGAAAATTTCCGACGAGCCGGGAAAAATCACGCGCACGTTCGCGTCCCCGGCCATGCGCCGAGCGAACGCACTCGTCGGTAAATGGATGCGCGCGGCGGGAATGAAAACCCGCGTGGATGCGATTGGAAACCTCATCGGCCACTATGCTGGCGCTAATCCCGACGCGAAAATTCTTCTGCTCGGCTCGCATCTCGACACCGTCCGCAACGCCGGAAAATTCGACGGCCCGCTGGGCGTGCTGCTCGCCATCGCGTGCGTGGAACAATTGCGCCGCCGCAAACTCCGGCTGCCGTTCGCCATTGAAGTCATCGGGTTTTCCGACGAGGAAGGCGTGCGTTATCAGACTGCTTATCTAGGGAGCAAAGTTCTGGCCGGCAGTTTCAACCCAAAAGATTTACAGCGCCGGGATGCCAGCGACATTTCCATGGCCGATGCGATTAAATTGTTTGGCGGCGATCCGGCAAAAATAAAATCAGCGCGATTAAATCCCAAAAATCTGCTCGGCTATGTCGAGGCGCACATTGAGCAAGGGCCGGTGCTGGAAAGTAAAAACCTGGCGGTCGGAATCGTGACGGCGATTGCCGGACAAACTCGCGCCCGCGTCAGGTTCACCGGCCGCGCGGGTCATGCCGGAACGACGCCGATGAGTCTGCGTAAGGACGCGCTCTGCGCGGCTGCAAAATTTATTTTGTCCGCAGAAAGCCTGGCGCGCAAAACTCCCGGCGCCGTAGCTACGGTCGGCGAGTTGTCCGTCCAGCCCGGGGCCAGCAATGTGATTCCCGGCGAGGTCGGTTTGACTTTGGATGTCCGTCACGGAAGCGATGCTGTTCGCAAATCCGTGCATGTCGGCTTGAAGAGAATCGCGGCGCAAATTGCGCGCCGCAGAAAATTGCGGTTGGCGGTCGAAGTCGTGCATGAGGTGGCGGCGGTGAATTGTTCCCCTGAACTTTCACAACTGTTGGGACAATCAGTTGCGCGACGGCAATTGAAAATCGTCCGTTTGCCGAGCGGTGCCGGACACGATGCGGCGATCATGGGGAAAATCGCTCCGGCAGCGATGCTATTTATCCGCTGCAAAAACGGCGTCAGCCATGATCCGGCTGAGTCGGTAAAGACACAGGATGTTAAAGTTGCTTTCGACGTGATGAATGATTTTCTTCAATCGCTCGCCTTGAAATACGAGTCACTTGGTGGCAAAAAGTTCGCCAAGCCGCCGGCCAATCTGGTAAAACCTATTTTATGAGCGAATTATTTGGCTTCACCCGCACGGTCGTCACCTCGCGCTACGCGTTGCTCACGCCGGATGGTTTTGTGCCCAGCAATCTGCCGGGCTGGAAACAGTGCAAGGTGGTCGTAAATATTTCACCAGCGATGGGCGCAAAGTTCGTCCAATGGCAAGTTACGTTCGACAAAGACGGCGTGGGCGAAGGCAATACCGGCAGCTCCGAATATTTTGTTTATGTTCTGGCCGGCAATTGTGCGGGCAAAACCGGCGGCAAGAAAATCAGCCTAGATGCGGGCGGTTTTGTTTTTATTCCGCCGAAAACAGCTTTTATTTTTGGCAACGCAGCTGAAGGAACCCGGCTGTTGATTTTTCAAAAAGTATTTGAACCGCTCGCAGGTGCGAAAAATTTGCCGGTCATTACCGGCCATGAAAAGACGGTTCCCGGCCAGCCGTTTCTCGGAAATGAAAACGCGCGCTTGCAAGTGCTGCTTCCAGACCGGCCCGAATTTGACATGGCCGTAAATATTTTCACATATCAGCCGGGGGCGACGCTGCCGTTCGTCGAAAGCCATGTCATGGAACACGGCTTGCTGATGTTGCAAGGCCAGGGCATTTACCGTCTCGACACCGGCTGGCATCCGGTCAAGACTGGCGATGTGATTTGGATGGCACCGTTTTGCCCGCAATGGTTCGTGGCCATGGGCAAGACACCGGCCAGTTATATTTACTACAAGGATGTCAACCGATCGCCGCTCGCCAAGTGAAGCTGCAAATTAACAGCGCGAAATTGCAGCGCGAAATTGACGAGCTGGCGTTGATTTCCGAAAACCCGCCGCCCGTCGTCACGCGGATTTTGTATTCGGAGGCGGATTTGCGCGGACGCAAATTTGTGAAAAATCTCTGCCGCGAAGCCGGACTGGTTTTGCGCGAGGACGCGGTCGGAAATATTTTTGCTCGGTGGGAAGGTGCGGACAACAAACTGCCAGCCGTCGCCACCGGATCACACATTGACGCCATCCCCAACGCGGGAAAATATGACGGCGTTGTCGGCGTGCTTGGCGCGATCGAAGCCATTCGCGCCTTGAAAAAATCAGGCTTTCAGCCGGAGCGCTCAATCGAATTAATCATTTTTGCTTCGGAAGAACCTACGCGGTTTGGCATCGGCTGTCTTGGCAGCCGCCTGATGAGCGGCGTGCTGGCGCCGGAAAAGGCCGCCCGGCTCAAAGACCGCGAAGG
>CAJAQO010000241.1 GCA_903944085.1 uncultured Verrucomicrobia subdivision 3 bacterium | reverse complement strand
GAAGCCGAGGACGAAGGCGAAGACCCGCGCTGGGAACTCATCCGCCAGCTCGTCGAATATAAAAAATTCAAGGACGCCGCCGCGCAGTTGCAAAAATTCGAGGAACGCCAGGAAAATGTCTTCCCGCGCCTGCCGGGGAAAATTGAATTTGCCGCCGAGGCGGCGCCGGCGAAATCAGAGGTCGGCATCTTTGATTTGCTGAACGCCGTCAATTCCGTCCTCAAGCGCTTTCAGGAAAAAAACGCCGGCACGCGCGAAATTTTTGAGGACAAATGGACGGTCAGCGAAAAAATCGAGCTTGTCCTCAAAATTCTTGCCGCGCGCGGTTCCGTGAAATTTTCCGAGCTCTTTGAAAGCGCCGCGAACCGCGCCGAAGTGATCTGCACGTTTCTCGCGCTGCTGGAACTGATCCGTCTCAAGCAACTCGCCTGCATCCAGCCGGAGCCGTTCGCAGAAATTGAAATCAGCAAGGCGGTGGCCCCCGCAGTGCCGGCAGAAATTCCTGCTGCCACGCCCGAAGCCAATGTGATCGCTGCCACCGAAACACCCGCCCCCGAAACGGGACCGGCTGTTGACGCCACTGCCGCCGACACCGAGGCGGAAGAGACCGAGGATGAGTTTGATGATGAAGACGAGGACGAGGATGAGGATGACGAGGATGACGGCGATGAGGACGAACAAGGCGATGCGGAACAACAAACGAAATAATTTTTAAGATGGAACTGAAATTCATTCTCGAAGCCCTGCTGTTCTCCGCCCAAAAACCGATGAGCGTGAAAGAGCTTCGTGATGTGCTGGCCAACGCCGGCACGGTGGACGACGCGGATGAGGCTGCCAAGCCATTCAAGAAAACGAAGGACGACGACATCACCGCCGCGCTGGAAGAACTCGCGCGCGAACACGCCGCCGCCGCGCGCAGCTACCGGCTGGCGTGCGTTGCGGGCGCGTGGCAGTTCGTCACGCAGCCGGAATTTTCGCCGTGGCTCAAGGCGCTGGTCGGCGTGAAAGCGCGGCCATCGCGACTCTCGCAGGCGGCGCTGGAAACGCTGGCCATCATCGCGTATCGCCAGCCGGTCACGCGCGCGGAAGTCGAGCAGGTGCGCGGCGTCAATGTGGATGGCACCATGCAGACGCTTTTGGAGCGCGGCCTGGTGGAGCAGAGCGGTCGGGCGGAAGTCGTCGGCCGGCCGGCGCTTTACAACACCACGCCGATGTTTCTGGAATACTTCGGCCTGCGCGGCCTGGAAGATTTGCCGGCCGCGGATGAACTCCGCCGCATTCCCGTGGAGCGTCCCCCCGCGCCGGTCACAGCGGATGCCGGCCTGGCCACGGTGCCGCCGGAACAGCTTCAATTGAACGAAACCGTCGCCGTGCCGCCGGCAGCCGCGCCGGTCAGCAATGCGCCACCGGAAACTACGCCGGCTGGTGAGGCGCCGCTGGCCTGAGATTCACGGCGAGGAATTGGATTCCAATTCGTGGAGCGGTTGACCAACCATGTCGCCCAGCCGCAAGCCGGCGAGGTAGATGACGGCAGCAAAGCCCACCACAACGATCGTTAAAATTAGGAAAGCCCAGAAGTGGTGTTTTTCAAACCGTTTCAGTTTGCGCACGAATGCCACCAGGCCGAACAGCGCGGAAATGACGATCACGGCGTCCACGCTCGCCCGTTGCCAGTAGCTTCCGCCCAAATGCAGCCACATGCCAAACTCGTCGAAGGTCAGGCCCATCGCCACGCCATACATCAGGGCAGTAATTTCCGCCGCGCGCCCGGACGGACGTCGGAACACGCTGTAGCCAGCCACGGCGGATAAAAGGAAAATGCCATAATTCAGATGATGCACGTGCGTGCCGCCGACGAAAAAATACAGATTGGGCATCGCCTTTGACATGATCAAAAACACAAAGACGCGCGCCAGAATGAAGGTCAGCAGGAAACTGAACAGCGCCATCCGCGCAAGCTTGTGCGCGGTCTCCCGGTGCCAGTGAGATTCTTGGTTCATGCTTTCCGGAGCAGGCTATCAGCCGCCGGTGGCACATCAAGAATTTCAAAGTTGTGCGCCAACGAATAAACACGCGAAGGCCGCGTTCCCCGAGCTAAAACTCGACGCGCGGGCAAATTTGGGGCAAGTTACCGGCATGGACGCGGACGAGCGCGAAATTTTTGAATACCTCAAGACCTTTGGCGAAGACTGGGTCAATGCCAAGGAAATCTGCCGGCGTGCCGGCGGCAAAAAGCGTTATGCGGAGGACAACAACTGGGCCAAGCCAATTCTCCACCGCATGAAAGAACGTCACATTCTTGAAGGCGATGAGCTGGGTCGCTACCGCATCAAGCCGCCACCCAAAAAAGGCCACAAAGGGCGCTGGATTGCTCCGGACATTGAAAAACTTCTGCGGGAAAGCGGCGTGCAGGTGGATGCCGAGCGCGCGGATGCCGCGGCCGACGAGCATTACGAGCAACTCTGATGCTCGCGGCGCTGCTCACCACGCTGCTGTTCGCCACTTCCGCCGTTTGCGGCTACCGCACGGCCAAACAGATTGGCGGCGCGGAGGCCAATTTCTGGCGCATCGCGCTCGCCACCATTTTCCTGACGATCTGGGCGAACACCGTCGGCACCGGTTTTGCCGGCGCGCCGGAATGGTTCATGTTGAGCGGGCTATTTGGCATCGGGCTCGGCGACTCCGCCTATTTTCAGGCGCTGCCCCGGCTGGGCAGCCGACGCACCGTGCTGTTGTGCCAATGCCTCACCGCGCCGTTCGCCGCGCTCATCGAATGGCTGTGGCTCGGCACCAAATTAAATCTGCCGGAAATTTTTTGCGTGGCGGTGATTTTGATCGGCGTGGCCATTGCGCTCGCGCCCGGCGATCATCTGAAAATTCCGCGGCGGGAACTGAACCTCGGCATCGTCGCCTGCGTGTTCAGCTCTGTCGGCGGTGCGCTCGGCGCGGTGTTCATCCGCAAAGCCTTTGCCGTAGCGCACGCGGCGGGCGTTTATCCGGACGCCGGCACCACCGGCTACCAGCGCGTGCTGGGCGGCATTCTGGTGCCGACGATTATTTTGCTCGCCGTGAAATGGCGTTCCGCCCAGGCGCACGGTCCGATGTTTGAGAAAAAAACCTTGCAGGTCTCGCGCGACAAATGGCGGCGCATCTGGCCGTGGGTGCTGGCCAACGCCCTTGCCGGCCAGACGCTCGGCGTGACCACGATGCAATGGGCGCTGGCCACCACCAGCGCGGGTATCGTCACCGCCATCATCGCCACCACGCCCGTCGTGCTGCTGCCGATGACGCGCATCGTGGACGGCGAAAAAATCGGCCTGCGCTCGCTGATCGGCGCGCTCGTGGCCGTCAGCGGCGTGATTGGCCTGACCTGTTTCCGATAATAATCCTCGTCATTCCATGAAAACTGAATTGCAAACGGCCGTGGAAACGCTCGGCCTCGAAAAATTCCGCCGCCACATTTTCCTGTGCGTGGCCCCGGACGAGCCGAAATGCTGCCCGCGCGAAAAATCCCTGGCCGCGTGGGAATTTCTGAAGGCGCGGCTGAAAGAACTTCACCTCGTCGGGCCGGAACCGCTGGTCTATCGCACGAAAGCCAGTTGCCTGCGCGTCTGCGTGCGCGGCCCCATCGCCGTCGTTTATCCCGAAGGCGTGTGGTATCACAGTTGCACGCCGGAAGTTTTGGAGCGCATCATTCGGGAGCATCTCGTCGGTGGCAGAATCGTCGCGGAATTTGCCTTCGCCCAAAATCCGCTGACGTGAACCACCAGTCGCCGATGGCACTCGCGCATTTTTCATCTCGACATTGTTCGGCCCACGGCGCAGTTTAGTTCAAACAAAAATCAGGGATTGTTATGGCCAGACTGCTTATCAAAACTGAAGGATTGGGCATCCAGGCGCTGGAGCTGCATTTGGGCGTCAACCACGTCGGGCGCGATCCCGACTGCGAGCAGCATCTGAATCACCGCTCGGTTTCCTCGCTGCACTGTGAACTGTCGCTCACCCACGACGGCGTTTACCTGCGCGACTGCGAATCCACCAACGGCACTTTTCTCAACGGCGAACCGGTCAAAGAAGCCTGGCTCCGGCCCGGCCAGGAATTGCGGCTGGGCGACGTGGAATTGCTGGTCGAATCCACCGACGCCACGATTGCCATTCCCGAAATCAAGGTGGAGCTGCCGCCGCCCAAGGTCATTCAGGAAGGTGACGAACTCTTTTGCGCCCGCCATCCCGAACGGAAGATCACCTTCAAATGCACGCACTGCGCCGAGGTGATGTGCAACGCCTGCGTGCATGTCATGAAACGCCAGGGTGGCCAGCCGCTTTACCTCTGCCGCGTGTGCAGCCACAAATGCGAACGCATCGAAGTCTTGCAGGAGAAAAAGAAAAAAGGCTTCTTCAGCAAGCTGGCGGACACCGTCAAACTCAAGTTCACGCATCCGCACAACGCGGATAAGAATTGAAAAGTTTCGCCACCACGCGCTTTTGAGTTTGGCCGGAGAATTGAAATTCCGGTGGCATCCGCAGATCACGCCTTCCGTTTTAGCTCGCCGTCGGATGCAGCGCCCGATGCACGGCTTCGCCCAGCGCGCGGGCGGTGCTGGGCTTGGTCAACAAATCGCGAAACCCAAGTTCCCGCACTTTCTCGGCGGTCATCACGCCGCTGTAGCCGGTGGTCAGAATGATCGCCAGAAGCGGCTGAATTTGCAGTAACTGGTTGCCCAGCCGCACGCCATCCATCACGGGCATGGTCAAATCGGTGATGACCAGATCAAACAATTGCCCGCGCACGGCGGCGATGGCCTCTTGCGCGCTGGTTTTCATGGTCACGGTGTAACCCAGCCGTTCGAGCATTTTTTTGCCCAGGCTGGCCAACGCAATTTCGTCGTCCACGAATAAAATCTGTTCGCCGCCGCCGCGCGGAATGGGCTGGGAAATGATTTCTTGCGCCACCACGGCGCTTTCATAAACGGGGAAATACAGATTGAACCGGGTGCCTTCGCCCGGCTGGCTATACACGGTGATGGCGCCGTCGTGACTTTGCATGATGCCGAGCACCACGGCCAGGCCAAGACCGGTGCCTTCGCCCACGGATTTGGTGGTGAAGAACGGATCGAAAATGCGCTCCATCGTGGCGGCATCCATGCCGTGGCCCGTGTCGCTGACCGAGAGCCGGACGTAGTGGCCCAAGTGCAGATCGGGATGAGACTGGGCGAAATCCACATCCACTTCCATCACGCCCATTTCGACTTTCAACGTGCCGGGCTTGTCGCGCATGGCGTGCCAGGCGTTGGTGCCGAGATTCATAATGACTTGGTGAATGGCGGTCGCATTGGCGAGCACGGTGGGAGTTTCCGTCAAGTCGGTTTGGATCTTGATGGTGGCCGGCACGCTGGCGCGCAACAGCTTGAGCGCTTCCAGCACAAGGTGGTTCAATTTGACGGTTTCGCGCTCGTGTTTATTCTGGCGGCTGAAAGTGAGGATTTGGTTGACGAGGTCGGTCGCCCGTTTGGAGGCCTGTGAAATGTTGTCGAGATGCTCGATGATTTCGGGATGCTCGGCGGCGTCCAAGCGGGCGAGATAAAGATTGCCCAGGATGGCGGCGAGAATGTTGTTGAAATCATGCGCGATGCCGCCGGCGAGCTGACCGATGGATTCCATTTTCTGCGCCTGCCGGAATTGCGCCTCCAGTTTGCGGCGCTCGGTGATGTCGCGGAACGACCAGATCCGGCCGTAATATTTTCCCGCCGCGTCGCGGACGGGCGCGGAATAGCGGTCCATGACGGTGCCATCCACCAATTCAATCACGTCATGGCCGGCCTCGTCCGGGTGAGCTTGCAGATAAGCCACTTTCTCAATGAACTGATGGGGGTGTTTTTCACGGTCGGGATCGAACACGGCTTGCGCGACATCCACCGAGTTTTTGCCGCCGGGCCGGGGAATTTTCCACATCTCATCCATGCGCCGGTTTTGAAGGACTTTCCGCCCCAGGCGGTCCACCACGAGAATGCCGTCGAGCGAAGATTCCAACTGCGCCTCCAGCAGCGTGGTTTTCCAGCGCAACTCCTCCTCGGTTCGCAACCGCTCATCGCGGAGCCGTTTTTGTTCGAGGGCGCGGGTGACCGCATTGCCCAGCCGCGCCACGCGGTCTTTCAACAGGTAATCCGTCGCGCCGCATTTCATCGCCTCGACTGCAGCATCTTCACCCACCGTTCCCGAAATCAGAATGAAAGGAATGTTCAGCCCACTCGCCGCCGTGAGTTGCGCCGCCCGCAGGCCGTTGAACTGCGGCAGCGCATAATCCGAGAGGACGATGTCCGGCAGTTTTTTCAGTTCCGCGAGAAAATCCGTTTCCGTTTCCACTCGCCGCCAAGTGGGCGCAAAGCCGTCACGCCGCAATTGCAACAGCATCAATTCCGCATCGTCCGGCGAATCTTCCACAATCAGGATGTTCAAGGGCGTAGCCATGCGTCATTGCTCGGGAGCTTGATTGAACTGCAACCAGTATTGGCAAAGCATTTGGACCGACCGGCCGAATTCATCGAAGGCCATGGGCTTGACGACGTAACTGTTGACCCCCATGGCGCAGCTTTCGGCGAGATCGCGCGCCTCCTGCGACGAACTCCAGATCACGACGGGAATGCGGCGCGTGCGCGGATCAGCCTTCAACCGCCGCAGCACTTCCAGCCCGTTCACTTTCGGCAATTTCAAATCCAACACGATCAGCCGGGGATTGGCTGCCGGCTGGAGCGCGGCAAAACGGCCGGTGCCAAAAACAAACGCCAGCGCTTCCGCGCCGTCCGGCAGCACCCGCAGCCGCGCCGCCAGCCCGGTTTGCTCGAAGGCGCGGACAAAAAAAGCCGCGTCATCCGGGCTGTCTTCCACCAGCAAAACTTCGGCGAGCGCTTCAGCCATAAACATTTTTTGGTTCCAAGGTGAAGGAAAACATCGCGCCCTTGCCCGGCGCGGCGTCCGCCCAAATCTGTCCGCCATGCCGATGAATGATGCGCTGGACAATCGCCAGCCCCACGCCGGTGCCTTCAAACTGGTCCGCGCGGTGCAGGCGCTGGAACACGCCAAACAGTTTGTGGGCATAATCCATCTCAAAGCCCGCGCCGTTGTCCTTCACGAAATAAACGCGTCTCCCTTTTTCGTCACGCGAACCGATTTCAATGATCGCCGGATTGCGGTCGCGCGAATATTTGAACGCATTGGAAAGCAGGTTGGTGTAAACCTGCTGCAACAAGGTCGGGTCGGCCTGGCAATCGGGCAGTTCGGTGACGGAAATTTTTATGCGGCGGCCGGCGTGTTCCGGCTGCAGTTCCTCCAGCGCGCGATGCACCAGCGCCGAAACCATCACCGGCTGCTTGTTGAGCGGCTGGCGGCCCAGCCGGGAAAACGCCAGCAGGCCGTCAATCAACTGGCCCATCTTCTGCGCATTGTCGTGGATGCGACCCAGCAGGCGCTGCGCTTCCGGAGCCAGCGCCGCCGCATGGTCCTCCTGCAATATGCGGGCAAAACCGCCGATGGCGCGCACCGGCGCCCGCAGATCGTGCGACACGGAATATGAAAAGGATTCCAGCTCGGCGGTGCGTTCCAGGACGCGCTGTTCCAGCTCGACATTCAGTTGGCGAATTTTTGCCTCCGCCGCCTTGCGCTCGGTGATGTCGCGCGCCACTTTCGAAGCCCCGATGATTTTTCCCGCCGGATCTTTGATGGCGGACGTGGTGATGGAGATGTCAATGGCGCTGCCGTCTTTGCGCAACCGGATGGTGTCGAAATGCCGGATGCTGTCGCCGCGCTTGATGCATTCGAGAATCTTCACCTCTTCCTGCTGGCGATCCGGCGGGATCAGTTGCCGGATTGACTGGCCAACGATCTCAGGTGCCGCGTAGCCAAAGATTTTTTCCGCCCCGGCGTTCCAGCTCGTGATGACGCCGTCCAGATTCTTGCCAATGATCGCGTCGTCCGAGGATTGCACGATGGCCGCCAGTTGCGCGGCGGCAGCCTCGGCACGTTTGTGCTCGGTGACGTCCCGCATCACGCTCAAAACGCAGGCTTCTTCGTTGAAGAAGATCATGCGGGAAGAGATGTTGAAATCCAGCAGCCGCCCGTCCGCCATGCGGACGGTGGTTTCATAGTTCAAACATTCCCCACGGGCGTGTAAATTGCGCAGAAACTCCTGCTGGTCTTCCTCTTTCAACCAGCTCGCATATTCCCGGCTGGGTTTGCCGACCACCTCTTCGGGCCGGCTGCTCCATAGCCGGCAGAGCGCATCGTTGGCCCGGATGACGGTGCGGTCCGACAGACGTGAAATGACCAGGCAATCCGGACTTAGCCGGAACGCTTTGGAGAACAATGCCTCGCTTTCGCGAAACGCCTCTTCGGCTCGTTTGCGTTCGGTGATGTCGGCGCGGATGGCCACATACTGGCGCGGCTTGCCGTCCTCATTGAGAAACGGCACAATGGTGGTGTCCACCCAATACAATGATCCATCCTTGGCCCGGTTTTTAATTTCGCCTTTCCAAACTTGGCCGCGCGCAATCGTGGTCCAAAGCTCGCGCATGAATTCCTTGGAGTGATGGCCGGAATTAATGAGGCGATGGTCTTGGCCGAGCAGTTCCTCGCGCGCGTATTTGGAGATGATGCAAAATTTTTCGTTGACGTAGCTGATTTTGCCCTGCGGATCGGTGATGGCCACAATGGCGTGTTCATCCAGCGCGGCCTTGAGGTCGTTAATTTCTTTGAGCGAGGCTTTTAATTGTTGCTCGGCCTGCATACACCTGATGATTCAACGGCACCACCCGCACCGGCCACCGGCGGTGAAACTTCCGCCCGGCTTACTGCAATTCCGATGGTGCCGCCTTGAGCAGCGCCCAATCAAATTTCAAGCGCGGCGTGACCTGGCTCAACCGCTGAAAGTTCAGCGGCTTGATAATGTAAGTTTCCGCGCCAAGCCGCTCGCATTCCGTGAAGTCTTTGAACATCTGCGAAATGGTCAGCACGACGACCGGAATGTGCCGTGTCCGCTCGTCCGTCTTGATCCGGCGCAAGACTTCCATCCCGCTTACTTTGGGCAGATTCAAATCCAACAGCACCACCTGCGGCCGTTCCGCCGGCTGGTGAGCCGCATATTTTCCCCGGCAAAAAACAAAATCCAACGCTTCCTCCCCGTCCGTCACCACCTGCACGCGGTTGGCAAAACGCGCCTGCTTGAAGGCGTGCAAAGTCAGGGCCACATCGTCGGGATTATCCTCCACCAAAAGAATGTCCACGAACTCCTGGCCGTAACCGTGCTCCGCGATGGGGCCCACCTCGCCGCTCGGCAACTCTGCCGGAAACAGAGCCGCCGTCGAAATCTCGAGCGCACGCGCCAGCCGGGTAATGCTTTCCAAGGACAGATTGCGCGCCCCGCGCTCCACATCCGAAATGTAGGTTCGATGCAAATCCGAACGTTCAGCCAATACTTCCTGGGAAAATCCTTTCCGCTTTCTCCAGGCGCGGACGGAGATTCCAAATGCTTTTTTGACGTCAACTTTTTGCACAGGCAGAAGTCGTTTTATTTATAATAATCATGCAATATTAATATGGCCAGCAACAGACTATGAGTGACTCGCGCCGCCCCAATCCGCTGGCCAAACAGACCGAAAGCTTCACCTAATCGTTCCCAGCATCCGCCCGAAGGGTCTTCCATTTTTTGGAAAAAAATTCGAGCCGAAGCCGCCAAGCTATGGGCCTTTGAATTCAAACTGGCGCTCATAATCTTCCGCACACGCGGGACAAATGCTGTGGGAAAAAGTGATTTCGGAATGTTTCGCCAGATACGTTTCCACCTGCTGCCAATAGCCCTTGTCGTCGCGGATGCGTTTGCAGGTGGCACAAATGGGCAGCAATCCGGTCAGCGTCCGCACCTGTTTCGACGCGTTCATGAGACTTTGGATCAATTGCTGCCGCTCAAATTCCGCCTGCTTTTGCCGGCTGATGTCGCGGGCAATCGAGGAGGCGCCGATGATTTCGCCCGCCCCGTTTTTGATCGGCGAAACGGTCACGGACACCGGGATGATTCGTCCACTCTTGTGCAGCCGTTCGGTTTCCTGAACGCCAACAATGTCGCCCCGGCGGACGCCCGCCAGAATTTCAAGCATCTCCTCGCGCCGGTGCTGCGGAAACAGCAGCCCGGTGGAACGGCCGATGATTTCTTCCGCGCTGTAACCAAACAACCGTTCCGCCGCCGGGTTCCAACTCACGATCACGCTGTCGAGATTCTTGCCGTAAATGGCGTCCACGCTGGACTCGATGATGGCGGCGAGAAACTGCATCGCGCCTTCCGCGCGTTTGCGCCGGTGACGATCCCGCGCCGCCTCCACCTCGCGTTCCAAGGTGGGTGACAGCCGGGCCAGATTTCCTTTCATGAGATAGTCATTCGCCCCGGCCTTCATCATCGCCACCGCCGCCTCCTCGCCATAAATGCCGGAGACCATGATGAACGGCGTGTCCAATCCTTGCTGCCGCAGCAAACGCAGCGCCTCCGGGCCGCTGAACTGCGGCAGCACATAATCTGAAATGACGGCATCCCACGCGGAGTGCTTCAAGGCGGCCAGAAAATCCGGTTTCGACTCCACCCGCCGATACGCCGGGGCAATGCCTTTGCGCTCCAATTCCGCCAGCAACAACGTCGCGTCGGCGGCGGAATCTTCCACGATCAACAATTGCATGGACTGATCTCCCATAAAATATTTCTCACCCAAGTAAATTTACTGTGGCACACCGATTTTGTCCGTCAACTGACAATTTCTGTCTAGGCGAAATTCCCGGGCGAACCGCCGATTTGGTTTTACGGAAGCCGGCCGGGATGACGCCAACGGCAACCGCGCCGCCGCGGCGCAACTGGGCGTCGGCGGTAAAGTGAAACGAGGTTTTGCTGCGCCGCTGACTAATTCCAACTTCCGTCGCGTTCGCAGGGAAATGATCCTGAAGAAATTCCGCGAAAAAATCAAACCGTTGTCGCAAACAATTCAGTGGCGACGCGCCCAGCCACCAGGCCCGCACAAACGGGCGTTCGCATGGTGCGTGCTGAGGTTTTGGAAGCGGGAAAAGTGGAGCCAGTTGTCGGGATTGAACCGACGACCTTCGCTTTACAAAAGCGTTGCTCTACCGCTGAGCTAAACTGGCAAAACCAATGGTGATCAGGCTATGGTCATTCGCAAAACGGTTCGCCGCCGGCATGGGTGCCGAAACTCAAACCGGCCGGAACTACCGGCGACACGCTGCGCCATCGGCGACGCGCCGG
The DNA here is from genome assembly GCA_903944085.1 of uncultured Verrucomicrobia subdivision 3 bacterium. Lineage (GTDB taxonomy): Bacteria > Verrucomicrobiota > Verrucomicrobiia > Limisphaerales > UBA11358 > UBA11358. The sequence goes on along the minus strand of CAJAQO010000241.1, from coordinate 22,183 downwards.
GAGTCGCCTGATCTCATCGGGCGACTATTATGTCTTGGGCCAACGGCACGGCAAGCAGTTTTCGCGTATGCCAAAAAACTCCGCTGCCGTTTGCATTTTGGAAACTTCCGCTTGGCTCGGTGCCGCCGCGGCGCTTCGTTGTCGCCGAAAAAAATTCTCTTTCTTTTGACGCGGCAAAATCCAGAATCGAGCCATGAAAAATCCTTCCGGCCACAACCGACGGACCTTTTTGAAAACGGTGGGAATCGCCGGGGCGGGAATGGCTGTGAGCCGGGCTTCGCTCGCGGACGCGTTGACCATTCACGTCCCCAAGCGCAAACTCGGACGCCATGACGAAATGGTTTCGTCGCTCGGCCTCGGCGGACACACGCTGGCCCTGGCGAAAACCGTCGCCGACGCCACGCGCATCGCCCATCAGGCCATTGATTATGGCGTGACTTTTTTCGACAACTGCTGGGAGTATCATGACGGTCGCGGCGAGGAGTGGCTGGGCCAAGCTTTGGCCGGCAAACGCGACCAGGTTTTTCTGATGACCAAGGTTTGCACTCACCTGCCCGGCCAGCAGAGCAAGGAAAAAGCACTGGCGATGCTGGATCAATCCCTGACGCGGCTCAAGACGGATCATCTTGACCTATGGCAGATCCATCAAGTCGGTTCGGCGGCGGAAGCCGACGCGATATTTCAGCCAGGCGGAGCGATTGAGGCTGTTGAACAGGCTCGCAAACAGGGCAAGATCCGCTATTGCGGTTTCACCGGGCATCTCGATCCCCAGTCGCATCTGCGGGTGCTGGCGCACAAATATCCATTCGACACCGTGCAAATGCCGCTGTCCGTGTTTGACGCGCACGCCGAGGGTTTTCAGAAACTGGTGCTGCCGGAATTGCACAAGCAAGGCATCGCCCCGCTGGCGATGAAAACTCTGGGCGGCAACGCCGGCTCGGTGAAAGACGGCGTGGTCGCCGCCGCCGAAGCGCTGCGCTACACGTTGAGCCTGCCCATCGCCACGCTGATTTCGGGCATTGATTCCCTGGCGTGGCTGCAGCAGAACGCCACCGTGGCGGCCAATTTCAAGCCTTACTCACCCGATGAAATGGCCGCGCTGGAAAAACGCTGTGCGGACAAAAAACAATACGAGCCCTACCGGCATTGGGCTTACTTGGACGGACATTCGCGTTTCAGCGGGATGGCTTGAACCGCGCGGCACGCGCTGATGGATGGGCTTGCGCTGCCACGCGATTGTTAATCTCCACGGTTCTTTCCGCCGGACTGGAAGCCTGGCGCTACGGCGGGCAAGCTGCCTGCCGCCACCTCGCGAAGTCAAGACGAGTGCGACACTTAAGAAAAAATAACTTCTGGCGGCAAAACCGGAGCCGCGCGGAAGATTGTCACTTCCTGGACACCGGTGGCACCATCCTTGCCGCTGGTTAACGATGTGGTGCAATTGCGAATTCTCACGGATATCAACCCCATTGAAATTTCCGGCAATCACGGCCAGCTTTAGCTGGTGTTCCCGGCGAGTTGCCCGACCGCCTACAAGCTGATTTCAGTGACTTGCCAGAGCGGTTCGGCGATAATCAATTCGCTGGCGGTGGCCAAACCCAGGTCGGTTTGGCCCGGCTCAGTGACCCAGCGGCAATTGTGTTGGTGACGATGCGAGAAGTTTTAAAACAAATGAAATTTATGGATTGTAATGCCGCAGCCCAAAGCCTTAATCGGTTGGTCTGTGTTCTGGCTGGCTTGGCTTGGGTGGCAAACGGCCAGTGTGAAACTGCTTCGACTTCCAATCGTCAGGACATGATGATCGAGGATTTTGAAGGAACAAATTATGGCGATTGGAAAGTCACTGGCGACGCCTTCGGCGCGGCGCCGGCGCACGGAACCTTGCCGCATCAAATGGCGGTGGATGGGTTTCTGGGCGACGGATTTGCCAGTTCGTATCATGGCGGCGACGGCAGCATCGGCACCCTGACCTCGCCATCATTCAAGGTGGCGCGCAAATATATTCATTTCCTGATCGGCGGCGGCGGGTTTGCCGGAAAAACCTGCATGAATCTGCTTTGTGATGGCAAGGTGGTTCGGACGGCCACGGGATTGAACACCCAGCCGGGTGGCAGCGAGCATTTGGACTGGCAAGGTTGGGACGTCCAAGCATTGGAGGGTAAAAGCGTCGTCCTCGAAATTGTGGATCAGGCGACCGGCGGCTGGGGGCACATCAGCATTGATCAAATCGTCCAGACCGACCGCCACTTGGCCGGGATGATTCAGAACGATGTCGAACTTCCGCTGAAAGTGGCGCAGCGCTACTTCAACCTGCCCGTCAAAAATGGCGCGACCAAACGCACCTTGCGGCTGATGGTGGACGGAAAAAACGAACGCGAGTTTCAGATCGAACTCGCCGATGCCAAGCCAGACTGGTGGGCCTTCATGGATGTTTCCGCGTTTCACGGGCGAGCGGTCGTATTGCAGGCGGACAAATTGCCTGAATATTCGCTGGGCTTGAAACAGATTGAACAAGCCGACGTCATCAAGGATGGCCAAAATATTTACCACGAAGCGCTGCGTCCGCAGTTTCATTTTTCACCGCGCCGGGGCTGGAACAACGACCCCAACGGCATGGTTTTCTATCAAGGCGAATACCAGTTGTTTTTCCAGCACAATCCTTACGGTTGGAATTGGGACAACATGCATTGGGGCCACGCTGCCAGTCGCGATTTGGTCCATTGGACGGAACGACCGGAGGCGCTGTATCCGGACGCCTTGGGCATGATATATAGCGGTTCAGCCGTGGTGGATTGGCACAACACAAGCGGTTTTGGCAGGAACGGACAGCCGCCGATCGTGCTGATTTACACCGCCGCCGGCGACCAATTTTCACAATGCCTGGCTTACTCGACCGACGGGGGCAAGACGTTTACCAAATATGCCGGCAATCCGGTGGTGCCGCAAATCACCGGCGGCAATCGCGATCCCAAAGTATTTTGGCATGAGCCATCGAAACATTGGGTCATGGTGCTGTGGGTCGAAAAAGATAAACGCAACACGATTCATTTTCTGACTTCGGCGAATCTAAAAGATTGGAAAGTCGCAAGCGAGTCGGATGATTTCTTCGAGTGCCCGGACTTTTTTGAGCTGCCGGTGGACGGCAATCCGGCCAATAAAAAATGGGTGCTGACCGCGGCCAGCAGCGAATATAAACTGGGAACTTTTGACGGTGAAAAGTTCATCGCTGAAACTCCCAAGCTGCCCGGCGTGCGCAGCGACGCGTTTTATGCCGCGCAAACCTACAGCGACATTCCCGCCAGCGATGGCCGGAGGATTCAAATCGGCTGGCTGCGCGCGCCGTCGCCGGGCATGCCATTCAACCAATGCATGACCGTGCCATTGGAATTAAAGTTGATGACCACGCCCGAAGGCGTTCGCCTGGCTCGTTTGCCGGTGGCTGAACTTGCGAAGCTGCGAAGCGGAACCAAAGAGCTTGGAATATTTTCGCTGAACGCTGGTGATCCCAATCCGCTCGCCAAGGTGTCGGGCGAACGGTTGGAATTGCGCGCGGAGTTCGAACCTGGTGCCGCTGGCGAAGTTGATTTCAATCTGCGCGGGCTTTCCGTCAGCTATGATGCCGCACATCAGGAGTTGATCGTGAATGGTCACCGCGCGCCGGCGCCGTTGCGTGGTGGCAGGCAGCGACTGATTGTTTACGTTGACCGCACCGCCAGTGAAGTTTTTGCCAGCGATGGTTTGACCTATGTGCCGCTGCCGTTTCTGCCAAAGGCCGCCGATCAAAACCTGAGCGTCCAAGTGAAAGGCGGCAGCGCGAAATTCGACGCGTTGAAAATTTATCAGCTCAAATCCATTTGGAAATAGACCAATGACCTGTGATGTTGTTCCAACTTTTTTGGGTAAGATTCATGGTGCTGGAAACCAAAGGCGTGCCGCTGGAACAAATCCAGAAACGACTCGGAATCGAATAAAGCAAATATGAGCTTCAAGCTTGTCGGCATCGGTGAAGTCTTGTGGGACTTGCTGCCGTCCGGCCCCAAACTGGGCGGGGCGCCGGCCAACTTCGGTTATCACGCCCACGCGCTCGGTGCGGAAGCGTTTGTCGTGACCCGCGTGGGCACGGATGACTTTGGCCAAAAGATTCTCCGACAATTTGAAGAGCAACAAATCGCCAATGGCACAGTGCAGGTGGATGACGAAGTTCCCACCGGAATGGTGACTGTCACCTTGTCCGAGCACGGCATTCCAAGCTATAACATCCAAGAAAATGTGGCCTGGGACCGGATTGCCGTAACCCCGACCGCGCTCCGGGCTGTTCACCAAGCCGATGCCGTCTGCTTTGGCAGCCTGGCGCAACGCTGCGAAACTTCGCGCGCCTCGATCCAACGGCTCCTCGCCGCCGCGCCAGCGGAATCATTGCGGGTGTTCGACATTAATTTGCGGCAAAAATATTATTCCCGCGAACTTATCGAGCAATCACTGCGCCTCGCCAATGTTCTGAAATTGAATGACGGCGAACTGCCGGTGGTGGCGAATTTTTTCGGTTTATCCGGCTCGACCCGCGACCAAATTGAAAACTTGGCGAACCAATTCGACCTGCACTTGATCGCCCTGACGCGCGGTGCGGACGGCAGTTTGTTGTATCGCCGGGGCCAGTGGTCGGACTGCCCTTCGGTTCCGACTGAAGTTATTGACACCGTCGGTGCCGGCGATGCGTTCACGGCAACTTTGGTTATGGGGCTGTTGCAAAAAATGAAGCTGGACGAAATCAATTATCTCGCCGATGAAATCGCCCGCCACGTCTGCTCCAGCGCCGGCGCCACGCCGAACTTGCCCGCAAAGTTGATTGAAAGATTTGCCGCTCGTGATTTATCGCCTAAAACCAAACCAATGGTCCAGACCGAAACGAAATTGACCTGACGCCGAAGGCTGGGCGAATTTTGATCGCCTGCCAGTTGCGGTTCAGCGCCAGTAAATCGTCTTGTTCAATTTGTCGCTCATAAATTGTTAACGCACGCCAAGGCGCTGCGCGCGCGGAGTCGTTTGTTGTTTCTTGCACGGAAAACTTGCTGGGGCGACTGGTATGCTTCAAAATTTTCTTACGCATTATGAAATTGTTTTCCGTCAATCTCACCCTGGGAATATTGTGTTGTTTATCAAGCAGCCTGATCCAAGCGCCAGCACAGTCCGCCAATCAACTCACGCCCGTGCCGATTCAGGCGGTGACGATTGACGACTCCTTCTGGTCACCCAAGCGAAAAATTTGGCAGGAAGTCACGATCCCGGATTGCTTCGATAAATTTGAGAAAGATCGCGGCGGCGCGCTGAATAATTTTGACCGCGTCCGCGATGGCGAGACGGACGGTCATGCAGGTCCGCCGTGGTATGACGGATTGATTTACGAGATGATCCGTGGCGCCGCCGATTTTTTGGCGGCGCAGCCGGACGCGGCATTGGAAAAACGGATTGATGGTTACATTGCGCGCATTGCGGCGGCGCAGGACAAAGACCCGGATGGTTATCTCAACACGTGGACGGAGTTGCAACATCCCGACCAGCGCTGGGGCTTGAACGGCGGCAATGACGGCTATCAGCATGAAATGTATAATGTGGGCGCACTGTGCGAGGCGGCGGTTCATTATTATCAGGCCACCGGCAAAACCAGTTTGCTGAAAGTTGCGGTCAAGCTGGCGAACTACACATGCGACCAAGTCGGGCCGGCACCGAAATTTGAACTGATTCCCAACCACGCCATCGTCGAGGAAGCGTTCGGAAATTTGTATCTTTTTTTTCGCGAACATTCCGAGCTGAAGCGCGCCATGCCAGTCACCGTGGATGAACAGCGCTACTTGGATTTGGCTCAATACTGGGTGGAAGCACGCGGGCATGAACGCAAAGATCAAAAATCCTTCGGCGCTTATAACCAGGATCACCAGCCGGTTTTTGAGCAGCAAACCATCGAAGGCCACGCCGTTCGCGCGGCGCTGTTGGCCGCCGGCGTGACCGCGCTCGCGGGGATCAACGGTCGCGACGATTATCGTGCCGCCGCGATTCGCCTGTGGGAAAATATGAATGGCAAAAAAACATATGTCACCGGCGGCATCGGCGCGACGGCGGAAGGCGAAGCGTTCGGAAATAATTATGTCCTGCCAAACGACGGCTACCTCGAAACTTGCGGTGCCGTCGCCGCGGGGTTTTTCGATCGCAACTTAAACTTGCTCACGGGCGACGCGCGCTATGTGGACGCGCTTGAACGCGAACTTTACAACGGAGCGCTCGCGGGTGTTTCGCTGGCGGGAAATTCCTACACTTACGTTAATCCGTTGCAAGCGGCGAACGGCAATTCCCGCTGGGCTTGGAATGGTTGTCCGTGCTGTCCGCCGATGTTTCTGAAACTGATGGGCGCGCTGCCCGGCTATATTTACGCGCAGGATAAGACGGGCATTTATGTGAACCTGTTCGTCGGAAGCCAAGCGAAGATTCAATTCGCGGGGCAAACCGTGCGGTTGAAACAAACGACGGATTATCCGTGGAATGGCGATGTGAAAATAACCATTGAGTCGGCCAAGGCCGGTGAATTTGATTTGCATCTTCGCATTCCCGGCTGGTGTCAAGGCCCGACGTCTCCGGATGATTTGTATCAAGCCAGCAACCGTCCGCTGAACGGTGCCGCCCACTTGAAAATAAACGGGAAACCGGTGGCGCTGGTTGAGCTCGTTCATGGCTACGCCACGCTGCATCGTCGCTGGCAATCCGGCGATGTCGTGCAACTGACTTTGGACATGCCGGTGCAACGCGTCACCGCCAATGCGCAGGTCGCGGCCGACAACGGCCGGATCGCTTTGATGCGCGGCCCGATGGTTTATTGCTTTGAAGGCGCTGACAACGGAGCTGCGGTTCAAAACCTGATCCTTCCGCCGGGAACCGAATTCACGCCGGAATACCGGAGCAATCTCCTGGGCGGAGTTACCATTCTCCGCGGAATGGCGACGGGAGTTTTCCGCACCGGCAAAGACCAGGTGAATTCCGAGTCGTTCAACGTCACCGCCACGCCCTATTATGCGAACGCCAATCGCGGGACTTGTCCGATGCAAGTTTGGATGCCGGAAAACCCGGGGAGCATAAAACCGCAACGACAAGAGTAGTGGCGAGCTGGAATGCGATCAGGAACTGCTTCGCCGTTCCTTCGTCTGATTCGGTTGAAAGGTGCGGCGAACTTCAGTCATCAGCCTCAGATCATTCCTGATCGCCTGCTTTCCAATGCAGCCGTGGGCTCCGTGCGCCAGCGCCTCAGCCGCAGGGCTGGCTGGGATCGGGGAAAGCTGAACGGTAATAATTGGCTGTGACGGCAAGGCATCTGGTTGTATCTATGCGACGTATTAGTTCATATTGGTAGAGAAATTAAGTTTGTTGTTGGAAGCGGGACAGCAGCTCTGCATTTTGGCAATGGGCAGTCCGCCACTGTGCAGTGCCGGCGGCACGCAAAAAATCGTGCTCGACAACCTGTCAATTGAAACGCAGCAGGCGGACTTGCTGCGCCGAATCGCGGCGCGGGACAGTGCGGCGTTATCCGAGTTTTATGACCAGACGGCGGCGAGCTTGTTCGCGTTCGCCTCGCGAATGCTCAATAACGCGCACGACGCGGAGGAAGTCATTCAAGATGTTTTTATGCAGATTTGGAGCAAAGCGCCGTCGTTCGACCCGGAAATGGGTCTGGCCTTCAACTGGTCCATGAGCATTGTGCGGAACCGCTGCATTGATCGGCTGCGTTCGCGTCAACGCCGGTTCCAGGTGCTGGTGGAAACGAATGACGGCGAGGCGGCCGAACCGCACGTCGAAGCATTCGTTGCGAAACCTCCGCTGGCCACCGATGAACTGGAAGCGGTTCGCGTCGCGCTGGGGACGCTGCCGGAAGACCAGAAACAGGCCATTGAAATGGCTTTTTTCGGCGGGCTCTCGCATCACGAAATTGCCGACACGCTCAGCCAGCCGCTGGGCACCGTAAAGGCGCGCATCCGCCGCGGCATGTTGAAGCTGCGCGATGGCTTGGAGGCTTACGTATGATTTCCGAACAACTTCAAGCTCAAGCCAGCCTTTATGTGCTCGGTGCGTTGACGCCGGATGAACAAAGTGCGTTTGAATCCCAGCTTCGCGAAGACGGAGAACTCTGCGATCTGTTTTTCAAATTGCAGCGCACAGCCGGGCTGGTCGCCAAGTCGGTCCCGCCAGCGACCATCCCGCCGCAACTCAAAACGAAAATTTTTGAGCGCATCGCGGCAGCAAAGGAAGTTCCATCGGCTCCAGTTGCGGCCGCGCTGACGGGCTTGCGTTTTCATGAAGCCGCCAGTGAATCCGGCTGGAAAGCGCTGCCGCTTCCTGGCGCCTTCATCAAATTGCTTTCGTTTGAAAAAGAACGAGGTTACGCGGTATTGCTGGGTAAAATTGGGGCCGGCGTGCAGTATCCGGCCCATGTGAACGCCGGCCCGGAAGATTTTTACATCTTGAGCGGCGAACTCGTGGTCGGGAACCGGCGGCTCGTGGCAGGTGATTTTCATCACGCCGACAAAGGCTCGCACCACGAGGTGAATTACTCCGAGCATGGCTGCACTTTGCTGGCCGTGCTCACGGCAGACGATCCGCTCGTCATGTTTGCGATGGACTAATCAGCCGAAGTAAAAAAACCTCCGATTTCACTCAAGATTTCGGGCCGCTAAAATTTCCCGTAAAACCCCGGGGCCAAATTGCAGAATCTCGGCTGGATGCCGCGCCGAAGTGCGGTTGAACCTCTTTTGCGGTGTCCGGGAAAATTTGCAAGGCACACTACCCGGTGCCGCAGCTGATTGCTATAGGGTGTTCACCCCATAGCCAAATTGAGAAAATCATCCGATGCTTGCCGTCAATCAGCGGCCTGCCGGCGAGCGATAAAGCTTTCTGTGCCGCTCGGCTGCCACCGCATGACAACATGAAGCAAAAAGTAATCCGCCTGTCCCAGCGCTACTTGACGGCATTGCGCACGCACCTGCAGCCGGGCCCGCGCGCGAATTTGCTGCCGGCACTGGGCTTGGGACGGCAGGCGGCCGCCCTCGGCGTGGAGACGCTGGCGCTGGCGCGGATTCATGAGCGGGCGCTCGTGACCCTGGATTTATCCAAAGGCAAAAAGGGCGTCCTCAAGCGGGCGAATGATTTTTTTATCGAAGCGAACACACCTGTTGAGGAAATGTGCCGCCACCTCCGTCAGCCGGAGATGCCGTTGCGCCGGCTTAAAGCAACCTTGGGCCAGCGCACCAAGGAACTCGCCGCCACCAAACGCCAACTGCAACGCGGCGTCGTTCAACGCAAGGTCATGCAGAACGCCGCTGAAAATAGCGGACTGCACCATAAAAAATGTCTGGAAGAATCGCTCGAACTGCAACGACGATTGCGTCAGTTGACGCACCGTGTGCTGGCGGCGCAGGAGGCGGATCGCAAAACCATCAGCCGCGAGCTTCAGGATGAAATTGCCCAGACGCTGCTGGGCATCAATGTGCGGCTGCTCTCCCTGAAACAGGAAGCGCGCATCAACCACGCAGGTCTTAAGCATGAAATCGCCAGCACGGAAAAGCTGGTGACGAAATCCGCCAAATCGTTTCGACGCGTGGCGCGCGAATACCGCCGCCTATGAAAAATAAATTTTCCCGGCGCTATCAGGCGGCATTGCTGGCCTACCTCAAGCAAGGACTGCGAGCACGCCTGCAACCGGCGCGCGGCATGGGCCAGCAGGCGCTGGCCGCCGGCTTGCAGACGTTGGATTTGGCCAAGCTCCATGAGCAAATCCTGGTCACACAGGTTTTGCCCGGACATCCGGCTGGCAAACGCGCCGCGCTCATCAAGCAGGCCGGAACTTTTTTTACCGAGGCGATTCTGCCGATTGAGAAGACCCAGCGCAGCGCGCACGAAGCCGCCGTCCATTTGAATCAAATCGTCGAGATGTTGAGCCAGCGCACCGTGGAACTGGCGGCGTCCAATCTGGAATTAAGTTTGGAAATCACCCAGCGCAAGACGGCGGAAGCGGCGCTCAAAAAAAGCGAGCACCATTATAGCAAGCTGCTGGAACATTCGGAAGTCATGCAGGAACAGTTGCGGCAACTGTCCCGTCAGATCCTTTTGGCGCAGGAAGAAGAGCGCAAGGAGATCAGCCGCGAATTGCACGATGTCATCGCCCAGACGCTGACTGGCATCAATGTCCGGCTGGCGGCCTTGAAAAAAGAGGCCGCGCTCAACACCCAGAGCCTCGACCGCAACATCGCCCGCACGCAGCGGCTGGTGGAAAAATCCGTGGACATCGTGCACCGGTTCGCGCGCGAATTGCGCCCGGCGGTGCTGGATGATCTGGGCTTGATTCCCGCGCTGCATTCGTTTGTGAAAACGTTTTCCAAGCGGACACATCTCCACGTCGAATTGAAGGCCTTTGCCGGCGTGGAACAACTGGACATCGCCAAGCGCACGGTGCTGTATCGCGTCGCGCAGGAATCGTTGAACAATGTTTCCCGCCATGCGAAAGCCAGCCGCGTGGAAGTCAGCATTTTGAAACAAGCGGACGGCATTGCCATGCACATCAAAGACAACGGCAAATCGTTCCAGATGGAACGCGTGCTGAATGCCAAAGGCCGGCAACGGCTCGGCCTGCTCGGCATGCGGGAACGCGTGGAGATGGTCGGCGGCACGTTTTGTGTCGAGGCCGCGCCGGGCCAAGGCACCACCATCCAGGTGGAAATTCCCTTTGGCAAAGCGCTCAAAGACGCGCCGAAAAAATCCACCAAAGAAACTCCGCTGGAATGTCCGTGAAGCAACATCTTGTTCAGCCGAATTTATTTGAATGAAAAAAAACGGATTTCAATCCAGCGCGCCGAAAACGCTTTTGCCCAAGTGCCCCACGGGCATTCAAGGGCTTGATGAAATCACCGGCGGCGGGTTGCCGCGCGGCCGGCCGACGCTGGTCTGCGGCGGCGCGGGCTGCGGCAAGACTTTGCTGGCGGCGGAATTTCTCGTGCGCGGTGCCGTGCAGTTTGACGAGCCGGGCGTGTTGATGGCGTTTGAAGAAACCGAAAAAGAACTGACGGCCAACGTGGCGTCGCTCGGCTTTGATCTCGCGGGTTTGGTGCGGCGCAAAAAAATCGTCATTGATTACGTCCACATCGAGCGCAGCGAAGTTCAGGAAAGCGGTGAGTATGATCTGGAAGGTTTGTTCGTCCGGCTCGGCCACGCGATTGATTCCATCGGCGCCAAGCGCGTGGTGCTCGACACGTTGGAAGTGCTGTTTGCGAGCCTGCCGAATGAAGCCATCTTGCGCAGCGAACTGCGCCGGCTCTTCCGCTGGCTCAAGGACAAGGGCGTCACCGCCGTCATCACCGCCGAGCGCGGACGCGAATCGCTGACGCGGCACGGGCTGGAAGAATACGTTTCCGACTGTGTCATCCTGCTCGATCATCGCGTCAACGACCAGATTGCGACGCGGCATTTGCGCGTGGTGAAGTATCGCGGCGCGCTGCACGGCACCAACGAATTTCCTTTTCTGATCGGCGACGAAGGCATCAGCGTGCTGCCGATCACTTCGCTGGCGCTGAATCACAAGGTGTCAGGCGAACGGATTGCCACCGGCATTCCCCGGCTCGATGCGATGCTCGGCGGCAAAGGATTTTTTCGCGGCAGCAGCATTTTGCTCACGGGCACGCCCGGCACCGGCAAGACCATTGTTTCCGCCAACTTTGCCCAGGCCGCCGCGCGGCGCGGCGAGCGCGTGCTGTTTTTCTCATTTGAAGAATCGCCCGATCAAATTATCCGCAACATGCAATCCATCGGCTTGCGACTGGAGCCGCTCGTCAAGCGCGGCCTGCTGCGGTTTCATTCGGCGCGGCCCTCGCTCTACGGTTTGGAAATGCATCTGGCCACGATGTTCAAGGAGATCACTACATTCAAACCCCACGTGGTCATCATTGATCCCATCACGAGCCTGATGGACTGCGGCACGAACTCTGAAAACAAGGGCATGATCACGCGGCTGATTGACCATTTGAAAGCCGGGCAAATCACCTCGCTCTTCACCAGTCTGACGCAGGGCGGCCACGCGCTCCAGCAAAGCGAAGCCGCCATGTCCTCGCTCATGGATTCGTGGTTGCTGTTGCAAGACTACGAAGGCAACGGCGAACGCAATCGCGTGCTTTACGTGCTCAAAGCGCGCGGCATGGCGCACTCCAACCAGATCCGCGAGTTTTTGATTTCGGACCGGGGAATTGATTTGGTGGACGCTTACATCGGGCCGAGCGGCGTGCTGACCGGTTCCGCCCGCGCCGCGCAAGGCGCCCTCGAAAACGCCGCCGTGCTGGCCGCCCAGCAGGAAGCCGCCCAGCTCAAGCGCGAAGTGGAGCGCAAGCGCGAAGCCATCGAACGGCAGATCAGCGGCCTGCGCGCCGATTACGAAACCGAGGCGCAGGAACTGCGGCGCATTGCCGAACAGGTCGGCACCAGCACGCTCATGCTCACCAGCGAGCGGACCGCTTCCGGTATTTTGCGGCAGGCGGATGCCAAAACCGTCGTTCATCCCCGCAGCCGCGCCCGAAATGGGAAGGTGCATTCGTGAAAACAAAAACCGTAAAACCCCGTGCTGCCGCCAAGCTGCGCCCGCTCGCCAAGCTCTGGCAACTGCGCCTTTATGTGGTGGACTCCACGCCCAAATCGCAAACCGCCTTGGCGAACCTGAAACAGTTTTGCGAAACGCATCTCAAAGGCATTTATCGCATCACGGTGATTGATTTGCTGAAGCAGCCGCAACTGGCCAAAGGCGACCAGATTCTGGCCATTCCCACCGTGGTGCGCCAGTTGCCGAAGCCGGTGCGCACCATCATCGGCAACCTTTCCGATGTCGAACACCTGCTCGTCGGCTTGGATTTGCGTCCAGCCGTTTAACCGGAATGAAAGTTCAGCAACCAAAAAAAATCCGCCGCGCGACACCGGCCAAGAAAAAAACTGCGGCCGGCCAGCCGGCGGACAAACACATCTTGCGTCTGTTCGTGGCGGGAGCCACGGCCCGTTCGCGGCAGGCCATCCTGCGCGTGCGCGAACTGTGCGCCAGCGAATTGCAAGAGCTGTGCGAGCTGGAGGTGATTGACATCTATCAGCAGCCCGCTTTGGCGCGCGACAACCAGATCGTCGCCACGCCGACGCTCATCATCGAATTTCCACCGCCGCTGCGCCGGTTCATCGGCAACCTGACGAACATCACCGGCCTGTTCGTCGAGCTGGACCTGGTCAGGAAAGTTAAAATCAACGCGTAAAAACTTTGAAAACAAATCTGAAAAGCTCAAAAACGGAAAAGCTGAAATTTCAGCGTTTCAACGTTTCGGCGTTTCAGGGTTTAACCGCGCGCCTGGCCGTGGCGGAAGAAACGGTGCGCGCCATCCGCAGCGGCGAAGTGGATTCGGTGATGGTCGCGGGCAAGGAAGGCTCGCAGGTGTTCACGCTCGACGGGGCCGAACACGCTTATCGCGTGCTGATCGAATCCATGAACGAAGGGGCGTTGATGGTGACGGTGAACAAGACGATCCTTTATGCCAACGAGCGCTTCGCCCGCATGGTCAAATGCCCGCTGGAACAAGTGACGGGCGGCTCCTTTCGCCGGTTTTTATCCGCCACCGACCGGGCCGTGCTCCGGCCACTCATGAAGCGGTCCGCCAAAGACGGGTCCAAAATCCAGATGCGGCTCCATTGCGGCGATGGCTCGCAACTGCCCGTGCAAATTTCCATCCAGGAACTGGCGCGGAACCGTTCCGACCAGTTGACCATCGGCATGGTGGTGACCGACCTGACGGAAAGCCGGCGCAACGAGGAACAGTTGCGGGCGTTGACGCACCGCGTCGTGCAGGCGCAGGAAGCCGAGCGCGGACGCGTCGCCTTGGAATTGCACGACCACATCACCCAGTTGCTCTGCGCCGTTCTGGTCCGCAGCCAGACGTTGGCGGACCAACTGCCCGCGCGCGAGCAACGGTTGAAACGCGAGGCGTTGAAACTGCGCGAGTTGCTCGGCCAGACCGCCGAAGAAGTGGAGCGCATCTCGCGCAATCTGCGGCCCGGGGTTTTGGAACAACTCGGCCTGGTCGCCGTCTTGCGCGACGCCGGCATCGAGTTTGCCAAACGGACCGGCGTTTCCGTAAAACTGGTCTGCGTGTCACTGCCGGTGCGGCTGCCCGGAGACATCGAGTTGACGCTCTACCGGATTTTTCAAGAAGCCTTGGAAAATGTGGCGTTGCACTCCCGTGCCCGGCATGTGAAAGTGAATCTGACGAAGTCGGCCGGCCTGGTGCAACTCGTGATCCATGATGACGGCATCAGTTTCGACCCGGAACATCATCCCGCCAGCCGGAAAAAGAAAAGCCGGCTGGGCCTGCTCGACATGCGCGAACGGGCGAATTTTGTGGGCGGCATCGTGCAGGTCAAATCCGCTCCGGGCCAAGGCACGAGCATCACGGTCCAAATTCCGTTTGGAAAAATCCGGGGGATCGCAAAGGCCGTCCGCTAACACCGGATTCTGAAATTTTATGAACCAAGTTTTTTTTCTGCTGGCGCTGCTCGCCGCCGTGGGTGGCCTGGCGCAGGCCGCACCGGTGGCAGCCAGCTCGGCGGCAACCTATCGTATTCTCCTGATTGATCCCAGTTCCATGCCGGTGGCGGCGGGCAAAGCCACGCTGATCATCGGTGCGCTCCAGCGCGCGAATGGCGTTTTCACCGGTGACTACCAGATCAAGATTTTTCCCTATTTTTTGAAAAACGAAAAGGGTCGGCTGGCCATCATCGTTTCCGACAAGTCTTTGGCCGACGTCAGCCAGGGAAAAGTCGCCGCCATCACCGGCACCGCCACCACCAGCGGCACCGGCGGCAAGTGTCGGACCATTGCCGCGACGGCCACGCCGACGGACACCCATCGCGGCAAGCTCAAGCTGTGGTTCACGGCCGGCGACCGGAAAATGACGTTTGAACCGGCCTATCACTTTGTCGCAAAAGAAACGGCGTCGGTTCCGGCGCCGCCTGCAACCACCAAACTCGCCGCCATAAATCTATGAAAAAAATCACCGTGCTCCTGGCCGAAGACCATATGATCGTGCGCGAGGGGTTTCGTAAAATGCTGGAACTCGAAGCTGACATCGAGGTGGTCGGCGAAGCGCAGGATGGACGGCAGGCGGTGGCGCTGGCCAAAAAGCTCCGGCCCGCCGTGGTGTTGATGGATATCGCCATGCCCCAGCTCAATGGCCTGGAGGCCACCCGCCAGTTGCTTAAAATCCTTCCCGCCACGAAAGTGCTCATGCTCTCCGCGCACAGCGATGATGCATATGTCAAAAATGCGACCGACTCTGGCGCGGTGGGTTTTCTGCTCAAGCAAACCTCGGCCCACGACGTGTGCCGGGCCGTCCGGGAAGTCCAGGCCGGCAAAACATTTTTCAGCCCCGCGATAACCAAACATTTTAGCCGGCTCAATCCGCTGTTGTCCGGCCATGCGGGCAAGCTGGACTCGAAAGTGGCGCAGTTGACTTCGCGCGAAATGGAAGTCCTGCAACTGATCGCCGAAGGCAAGGCGAACAAGGAAACGGCGGCGGCACTCGGCATCGGCATCAAGACGGTCGAGAAACATCGCGAGCATCTCATGCAGAAGCTCGACATCCACGACACCGCCGGCCTCACCCGCTACGCCATCAGCGCCGGCATCATTGAGAGCAGCGTGCAGTTGACCATTGTTTAGCCGGGATCGGAGCGCGGCATTCACGCCGGGTCGCCGCACGAACTGAACCAGCCCGGCATTGTTTAAACGCCATTGTATTCGGAAGTCGAAGCGGGCTGAAGCCCGCGCTCCAACCCCGCTTGCATTTCCGCCAAATTATTTATGAATGAAAACAACTTCGCCTTCTGGATGACGGTGGCAGGCACGATTTGCTGGGGCGTTTGCTTCTGGTGGATGCACCGGCTTTCCACCAAACAAAATGCCCTGCTGGCCCAGCTTCGCGAGCAAGGCAAACGCATCGAAAAATTATCGAAGATCGAACACGACTTGATCAAGGAAGTGCATCCCCAGGTCAACGAGATCAAGGAGGGCATGGTGGAGATGATCGCGGTGGTGAAGGAAAATTCAGAAAATCATCCGCCGGCAGCCAAGCCGAAGGGGCATTAATCTGCCGGGGAATGGTTCCGGCTTAAACACCTGCTGGTTAAGTTCCGCCCGGCGGTTGCCCCGGCGTTTTTTCGTTTTGTGGAAATGCAATTTTTCGCACGAGGTCGAATACGGAACTGCAATGGCCGGCCAGCCACCTTAGGCCACGCTGTTGGTGATGGAATTTCTTATTCGTCTGTTTTCACGCCAAAGGGAAACCCGGTTTCGCCTTGAAACCCGATGGGGATCTTTATCGCCTGCCGCCGCTGGCCCATGAATTGACGAAGGGGTGACCGGAAGGAGGTGGTGCGCGACCACGGCTGGGACTTCAAACCGGAATTTGAAGCCGCCCGGGCCCGGATTCGCCGCTGGAGCGGCGCGTCAAAGCGACTTTCTTCGCCGAACAGTATTGTAAGTTTCATCAGGTTGTGTTTCCCGGTGAAAGCTGACACCGGTTTCTTGGAATAAGATTACCGCCGGCCGGATTTGACGGCGACTAGGCCGTTCCTTGCCTGCGCCGGGAGAAACCTTGGTGGTAAATTGCCGGCAGGGTAACACCCCATAGCGGCGGCGCTGACCAAGTGGGAGGGTTTGCGGTATGAAAATTATTCTGCTCCTGGCATGCAGCATGACCTTGCAGCATCCACCGGGTGCGTTTTTTGGCGCGGTCAGGATCATGCGGATGTTCGGGACCATCGGCCGGATCGTGACGGTGATGAACATCCCAATGGGGTGGACCATAGCGAACATCCCGGCGACTTGGATCATCAAGAAAACCGGTAACGGCCGCGGTGAATCATTGGTGATTTTCAGGTTCCTGGCGATTTGCCAGCGGCGAGGTGTTTTTTTGAAAACCGCCTGGCAACCAAGCCGGCGTGGCGGACTGGGGTTGCTGAACTATTGCGACTCCATTTTCCCGCCCGCAAACCAACTGGGCAAAACCGTGCCCCGCCTATTACAATAAACAGTTTCAAAGAAAAAATCTGAACCCCTGATTCGGCTCGGCCTAATTGCGGAGGCAGCACCTTGAAAACACATATGGGGTGAACACCCCATGGTGAGCCCGGGCATTTTATGTTTAGCTCACTCCATGAGAACACGATTCGTCCGCAGGTTACGGTCAACCGAGACTCAACCGCCGCCCAATCCCGCCGGAATCCGCATCCGCTGGGTGGAAGACCCCGGCAACATCATTCAAATCCAAGTGCGTGATGGCGGCTTGGCCGCAAAGCTTTGCGAGGTTCCCTTGAAACCCATGGGTTCGCGAGACCAGCCGGCGCTGTCAGCCTCGGCCATCAAACTGCAAAGGTTGTTCACGTTAAACGCAAAAAGGCGGGCGGCTTGAAAATTAAGACACTCGTCGCCCTGTCGTTCTGCGGCGCACTGATCGCCGGTGGACAGCAGCCGGCTGTTGGTGTCAGCCAGCCCCTCGCAGCGGAAACCGTGGTTCTCCCCCAATCGGTGCCCGATCCCATCGAACCGTTCAACCGGGTGATGTGGGGCTTCAACAAAGGGCTGATGACGGATGTGGTGAAACCAACCAGCCGCGTTTACCGGTTCGTGATCGTAAAACCGGTGCGCACCAGCATTGGCAACTTCGGCAAGAATCTGACTTACCCCGGTCGCTTGATCAACAACCTGCTGCAAGGCAAGTGGGGCGGCGCGCGCGATGAATCCTATCGGTTTGCGGTCAACACCACCGCCGGGGTCGCCGGCTTGTTTGACGTGGGCACGAAATGGAACATCCCCAAATCCGAGGCGGATTTTGGCCAGACCTTTGGCCAATGGGGCTGGCAGCCGCAGTTTTTCATCATGCTGCCAATTTTTGGGCCGAGCAATGACCGCGATACCATCGGCCTCGCCGCCGACACCGCCGCCAATCCCTTGCTCTATATTTCGCCTTATGATTTAGCGGTGGACGATCCGCTGACCTATCTCGGTCCTTATACTTATTTCACCTATGCGGACATGTATAACAACCTGTCCGACACCGTGAATGAATATGTGCGCTTCAGCCAGGCCGAGATGGATCCTTATTCCGAAGTGCAATATGCCTGGACGTTTGCCCGCGCGAACCGCGTCGCGAATTTTCAGGTGAAAGGGGAAACCGACCCGGCCTCGCTGGAAACCATCCAATCCGTTTTCTTCACTTACAAAGATCCCGAATTTCCCAATCACGGCCAGACCCGGTCGGCGCGGATTCCGGCGACCGGCAAAGATTTGAAATTCACTTATTGGTTGCAGCCGGGATCGGCCAATGTGGTTTATATTGTTCCCGGTTTGGGCGGACACCGGCTGGCCCAGCCGTCGCTGGCGCTCGCCGAGCTGGTCTATAAAAACGGCTTCTCCGCCGTGGTCGTCAGCAGCCCGTTCAATTCCGAGTTCATGGAACACGCTTCCACCGCCGCGCTGCCGGCCTATCTGCCGGTGGATGGCCATGACTTGCACGTGGCGCTCACGGAAATTGACCGGCGCTTGAACCATCTCTATCCGGGCCGCTTGGGCAACAAGGCGTTGATGGGTTACTCCATGGGTGCGTTGAATACTTTATACCTCGCCGCCACCGCGCCGACTAATCAACTGCCGCTGCTGAAATTCGACCGCTATGTCGCCATCAATACGCCGGTCCGCCTGCTGCATGGGATGAACAAGCTGGATGAGTTTTACCGCGCGCCGCTGGATTGGCCGGCCGCAGAACGCGCGGACGACCTGGAAAATACTTTCCTGAAAGTGGCCGCCTTGAGCCAGTCCACGCTCACACCGCAAACGTCGCTACCCTTTGACGCCATCGAATCCAAGTTTCTCATCGGCCTGAATTTTCGGTTGATCCTGCGCGACATCATTTACAGCAGCCAGCGGCGGAACAACCAGGGCGTCTTGCAGCATCCGCTCAGTAATTGGCGGCGCAATCCGGTGTATCAGGAAATCCTGAATTATTCCTACCAGGATTATGTTGACCAGTTTGCCACTCCCTACTATTCGGCTCACGGACTAAACTCGCCGACCGCCGCCGCGCTGGCGCAAGCCGGCGATTTGCGGACTTACGAGACCGGCCTGCGCGCCAACCCGGATACGCGCGTCATCGTCAATCAAAACGATATTCTCCTGACGGACGAAGATCTAACCTGGCTCCACGCCACGTTCACGCCGGATAAGTTGACCGTTTTTCCGCAGGGTGGACACTTGGGCAACCTATCCAATCCTACCGTGCAAAAGGCGATTCTCGCGGCGCTGACTCCGATGCGGCCACCGCAAGTAAAAGAAAAATAAGCCCGAATTCCGAAACCAGAGGGGAGCGCGCCCGCCCCGGGCGCAGTTTTCCGCGCCCTCGCGGAAAACCCGGACGCACCGAAAATTTTCAAGCGTCCAGGTTAGTGTCATGCGCAACCGCCGACGGCGAGGGCGCCGCCGGCTACGCCCGAGGCGGGCGTGCTCCCCAACTGCGGAATTTAAGATAAGCTCGCCGTCCCACCAGGAAAATAACGGCTCGGATTTTGCTTCTGAAACATTTGCCGGGCGATGGGCGGTCAAACAAACTTCGAGTTTGTGTGCCTTGACCGCATGACCATCGCCCGGTTTGCGCCTGGACTAATCCAGTGGCAAATGGGGCCGAAGCTTGCCGGCAGCCTTGCGCTATCAGCCTTGGAGTTTCCGCTTTCCGCTTTTCAGATTTCCGCTTTTGCCTTCAAGTGCACATCAGCGAGATGGACGCGCTCCAGGGACCGTATTGCGTGGAACCGCCAATGGCGCGGATGCGCACGGTATAGATCGTGCCCGGGGTAAGATTGAGCAGGTAAATGTCCCGGGTGTTCGGCCAGATGCCCGCCTCCAGCCAGGCGCCCGTGCCGATGCAATACTGCACGTGATACGCCTTGGCCCCGGCCACCGCCGACAAATAAACCCCCAATTGCGTGGAGCTGGAGTTGTCCAGCGTGATCCCCGTGGGCGCAAGCAGCGTGATCTTGGTGTTGCTCCAAACCACCACGTCGAAGCCCAGGGTCAGCACCTGCGATTCCGTGAGGTTCAAGCTTTGGATATAGGCGGCGATCTGGCGCAGGGCGGCGACCAGTTCGTTGCGGGCTTCCTTCAGCGCGGCGGTGTCCTTCTGACCGCCAAGGGCGGCCGCGGTCAAGCCCGCCTGATAAACTTCCTGCAGCGCGGTGAGCGCGGCGATGGTGACGGGAAGGTTGGGCACCAGCGCAATCTGTTTCGTCAGGCACACGATTCCCAGAATCACGTAGCTGTTCAACTGATCCTTGGGCAGGGTGGCAAAGCCCAACCCGACCCTTACTAATTTTTTCATAACCGACTTTAGTTTCCCCCGAAATAAGACGACTGGCACCGACCGGATGGTCGTGGTCAATCGCGGCACGGAAAATAAATCAGCATCGGCCATGCCAACGTTGTGAAACTTTTCACAAGCCATCTCGACGGGTGCCTCTGGACACTGTTCTTGCCGGTGCCCGGCGAAGTCGTAGCGCAGGCGTCCTCGCCTGCGGGTTCGGGCGGCGTCTCGCCGCGCGAACCAGACCCCGCGTCGGTCCTCGCAGCGGGACGCTGCGGGAACCCGCAGGCCAGGACGCCTGCGCTACAAAAACAGTGCATCCGCCCCCGGCAAAACCCTCTTGTTTTGGAACAAACAACTGCTTCTTTGGCATGAAACACTGCTTGTCTGTGACAAAACACTGCTTTATTGAAACAAAATACTGCTTGTTTGGAACAACCTTCTGCTCTGGTGAAACGAAACACTGTTATGCCGTCAGATCACAATAGTGTCTTGTGCAAAACACTGCTTGAATGGAACAAAACACTGTTACTTTGAAGCAAAACACTGCTGTGCTGCCATATCACAACGCTGTTTGAGGCCAAACACTGCTTGCTTGGAATAAAACACTGCTGCTATGAAACAAAACAATGCTTCTTTGCGACAAAAGAACGAAAACTGGCCACCACCCGGCACAAATAGCTACTTTTTGCCCAGCATTTATTGCCGCCCGGAAATTTTTTCCAGCCATCGGACGCGCCGTTCAAGCATTACCCCGCCGAAATCCCGCCGACATTTGGAGTGCGCGGACATGTCCGCGCCTTGTAACTGGGAGACATGTCTCCCAGTCGGAAAGCGGCGACGTGTCGCCGCACTCCAAACGCCGGGCGCGTTGGGCAGGTGGCCAACCAGATTGCCCTGCGCGACGCCATTGGAAAAATTCGGCGGAAAACAAGTCTTCACGTTTCATCGCGCCATGAAATCCGCGCCATCCTTCGTCAGCGCCGGCCCGAAAGGAGTCGGCACGCATCTCAATAGTGGCGCGGGCTTCCAGCCTGCGGGTTCAAGCGGCGTCTCGCCGCCAGTGCTATCACCGGGCGAGACGCCCGACCAACCCGCCGGCGGGACGCCGGCGCTACGAGCCCATGGGAAGGAGGCTTCATTCAAATTCCGCAATCCGCAGTCCAAAATCCGAGATGAGTCAGAGCCTCGTCACCTCGGCTGCTACCAGACCGCCGGATAATCCTCCCGGTTCGTGAATTTGCGGGGCTTGCGGCCAATTTGGTATCGCGCAAGACGGCGAAGACGCGAACGACTCCCCGGAAACTGCGGGAATTTTCACGACGGCCAGCCTTGCTAACGGGGCGAATTTGCGGCCATGAAAACCTTGGGTCCAAGGGCGTTTGCTGGGCGTGGCGTGAAATGTTTGAGAATAGCCCAGCCATTTATGGCTGGGTCAAGCGTCAACCAAATGAAAAAGTCCCGCGAGGGACGGCAGAAAATTTCTTTCGTCCCGGATGGGACTTGATGGTGGCCGTGCGCAAGCACCCCAGCCATGAATGGCTGGGCTATTTTCAGGGGCAGCGGCGCGACGGCGAAAACGGCCACCGGGACGGGCGCGCTCCGTAGCGTCAGGCATCTTTGCCTGACGTAGAGGGCGTGCATCCATGCCGCCCGGAAAAAGACGGACGGATTTTACTGCATTGTCAAATGTTCGGGGACGTGCGGCTGGCCGAGGGTTTTTTCCG